>NZ_JBNDIG010000005.1:0-382174 GCF_050434285.1 Ensifer sp. KUDG1 | reverse complement strand
TGCACTGCAAGACCTGCGACATCAAGGACCCGAACCAGAACATCAACTGGGTACCGCCCCAAGGCGGCGAAGGCCCGGTCTACCCGAACATGTGATGGGCCGCAAAGCGCCTTGGTGTTGATAGAGATCTGGCGCTGACTATCGGGGCGATGCACGGTTGCGCAGCCGTTTGATGCAGTGACTGATCGCTCTGCCCATAAGTCGTCCGGCAAAGACGCACAGGGTCACGGTTGTCAGCGGCAGCAGCCCGAAGGTGAGCATGGAGAAAATCAGAAACCATTCGAGTGAGCCCCCGACGCTGGGGTCGACTCTCGAGTAATAGGAATTAATTAGTATAATCGAAAATATAATGCCGAATATCCCGACGATGTCGCCGCAAATTGACAAGACCGATCGTCGATTGACCAGGTTGGACCACACAAAAATTGCGACCAACATTGGGATATAGTGAATCGCAATAACAAATTCGCGAGAGATCATATTAGGGGCCCAAGAAATAGGTCTATTTTCTCTATCGCCCGGAATGATTGCAGAGAATATCTGGTGAAAAGTAAATCCAGATCTGCTGGAACGCCTGCGCGTAATGGTCGTCCGCCGCTAGGCACGATCAAGCGCCTGACGAAAAGTGGCTATTCTGGCATGGGCCGCAAATTGCGACGCAGCGAGCGATTAGAAAATGTGCCGAATGTGATGTCGACAGGTCTTTTCTATTCCATCCATACCCTGTCGACGAAATCGGCGATCAACGGCGCGATTTCGGGCAAAAATTCTTCCAGGGCGAAGTGGCCCGTATCGAAGAGATGCAGTTCAGCCTCGGGCACATCACCCAGAAATGCCCGCGCGCCGGGCTCGGTGAAAAAGGGATCGTTGCGTCCCCAGGTGATGAGCACTGGCGGGCGATCGCGCCGGAGCCAGGTCTGCCACTCGACATAGCGCGCAAGGTTGCTCTTGTAGTCGAAGAACAGGTCGTGCTGCGGCTGGCGTCGTTCCGGAAGATCGAGGAAATGCTGGTCCATCGTCCAGCCGTCGGGAGCGACCCGCTCGGGATCGCTCGTGCCGCCTTCGTACTGGGCGCGCGTCATCTGCAGCGTCAGCAGTTGCTCGATCTTTTCGCCGGCATCCGGATCGTCCGGCGTCAGTGCGATGAAGCTCCGGGCGGCCTCCGACAGACCTTCGTGATAGGCGTTGCCGTTCTGCACGATCAGGCCGGCAATCAGTTCCGGCCGGCGCGCGGCCAGCCGGAAGCCCACAGGCGCCCCGAAGTCGAAGACGTAAAGCAGGAGGCGGTCGATCTTCAGGGCGTCGACAAACCCCTCCATGAGATCCGCCAGCCGGTCGAAGCTGTAGGTGAAGTTGCCACCCGACGAGGTGGACGCCGGCGCGTCGCTATGGCCGAAGCCGGGATAATCGGGCGCGACCAATCGGTAGTCGCTGCCGAGCGCGTCCATCAGGCGGCGATATTGGTGGGACGAGGATGGAAAGCCGTGCAGCAACAGGATGGTCGGCGTGTCGGTGCCCGCGTCATGCGGCACGCTCTCCCGATAAAACAGGCGGATCCCATCGATTTCGATGAAACGGTGGCGGATGACCGGAATGCGGAGAGCAGGCATGTAACATTCCTTTTAGCGATACTTATGCATTAGAATTGCACTCGCTTGCCTAATGTGTCAATTGTAAAAATAGGTGTTAGAAAGGAGGTCGACATGGAGGTGACGCCGTTCGTGGGAGAGCCCTTGGCCCTCGATCTCGTGAACACACGGCCCCGGGTCTCGGCAGGGGCCGTCGATCTGATCGCCGATGGCAAAGGGCTCCGGGCTTGGCTGGAACTGGAAAAGGACCGTCTGTCCGAGGTGAACCCGAGCGACCTCGTTTCGATCTCTGTCAAGGATCTGGGGCATATCCACGCCGTTCGCGACAGTCTGGCGATGGCGCTCGATCACCGGATGCGCGGGCTTGGTCTGCCCGCTGCAGCGGTCGAAGGGCTGAACGCGGCGATGCGCGCCGCGCCTGCGGTTCAACGACTTGAATGGGGCGATCCGCCCTTGCTCAAAAGTCAGAGAGAAGGGTCTGCGGCGGTGCGCCTAGCGGCCTTCCTTGCGCAGGACGCAGCGGAGCTGTTGGCTGGGCCGGGAGGCCAGCAGATCCGCAAATGCGAGGCCGAGGATTGCGTCATGCTGTTTGTCGGCAACAATGCCCGGCGGCGTTGGTGCTCGGCGGCGCGTTGCGGAAACCGGGTGCGCGTGTCGCGCTATTACCGGCGCAGCAAAACGTCCTGACGCGCACTTCGACGATGCGCAAATATTAGGAAAGGCACTCGTTGACGCAAATGGGAAAGTCCTTGCCGGAAAAGCCCGTTAGCTTTCATGGTGTCATCGGCTTGACGCCGACGGATCTGCAGGCCGTTCGGTCCCTGTTGTTTCGAGTTGGACCGAGCCCTGTGACGCTGTCGATCCCCGCGGTGAGATCGGCAGTGCGACGGGATGCACCGCCAAAACAAGGGAACGGAAATGAAGAAGCTTCTTGCAACGACTTGCCTGGCCGCAGGCCTCCTCGGCCTCGCCGGCGCAGCTTCGGCCGCCGAATGCGGCGACGTGACGATCGCCAACATGAACTGGCAAAGCGCCGAGGTGCTGGCGAGTGTCGACAAGATCATCCTGACGGAAGGCTACGGCTGCAATGCCGAACTGGTGGTTGGCGACACAGTGCCGACGATCACCTCGATGATCGAAAAGGGACAGCCGGATGTCGCACCGGAAGGCTGGGTCGACCTGCTTCCCGACGTCGTCAATCGCGGTCTTGAGGAAGGCAAGCTCGTCGGCGCGGCGATCGCGCTCTCCGATGGCGCCGTGCAGGGCTGGTGGGTGCCGAAATACATCGTCGACGCCAATCCCGACATCAAGACGATCGATGACGCCCTGAAGCACAAGGAACTGTTCCCGGATCCGGAAGATGCCAGCAAGGGCGCCGTCTTCAACGGCCCGCAGGGCTGGGGCGGCACGGTCGTGACGACGCAGCTCTACAAGGCCTATGGCGGCGAAGCGGCTGGCTTCACGCTGGTCGATACCGGTTCGGCCGCAGGCCTCGATGGCTCGATCGCCAAGGCTTATGAGCGCAAGCAGGGCTGGGTCGGCTACTACTGGGCGCCGACGGCTCTTCTCGGCAAGTACGAGATGGTGAAGCTCGAACATGGCGTGGCCGCCGATGCGGCCGAATGGAAGCGCTGCAACACGGTCGCCGACTGCCCGGATCCGAAGAAGAACGACTGGCCGAAGGACAAGGTCCAGACGCTCGTAACCAAGGGCTTCGCCGATCGTGCTGGCCCGGCGATGGACTATCTCAACAAGCGCGCCTGGACCAACGATACGGTCAACAAGCTGATGGCCTGGATGACCGACAACCAGGCGAGCGGCGAGGAGGGCGCCAAGCACTTCCTGCAGGAAAACCCCGATATCTGGACCCCGTGGGTTTCGCCCGAGGTTGTCGAAAAGGTGAAGGCCGCGCTCTGATCGCGACGGTCATAGCCAGCGGGCGGCGCAGTAATATGCGCCGCCTCTTCGTTCGAGGTCCGGCAAAGGCAAAACAACAATCGCGGCCGGCGAAATCTGAAGGGGAAATGGAATGGACTGGTTGACCCAGTTTCCACACATGGATGACGAGAGCCTGAGAGCCCTGAAAAAGGCGATCGACGAGGGATTTCGCGGCTTCACGCGCGCCTATGGCGACGCGATCGAAGGCTTCTTCGAGCCCTTGCAGTTCTTTCTCATCCAGTCGGAGCGCTTCATGACGAAGACGCCCTGGCCGATCATTCTGATCTTGATCGCTTTCATCGCCTGGGTTGCGAGCCGCAACTGGAAGATCGTCGCCGGCTGCATCGGCACGCTGCTTTTGATCGGCTACTTCGACATGTGGGACGACACGATGAAGACGGTCTCGATGATCTTCGTCTGTACCGTGCTGTCGATCGCCATCGGCATCCCGATCGGCATCGTCATGTCCCGTTCGGACCGGTTCCAGAACATCGTCAACCCGATCCTCGACGTCATGCAGACGATGCCGAGTTTCGTCTATCTGATCCCCGTCGTGATGCTGCTCGGCATCGGCAAGGTGCCGGGGCTGATTGCCGTTGTCATTTACGCGATCCCGCCGATGATCCGCCTGACGAACCTTGGCATTCGCCTCGTCGACAAGGACGTGCTGGAGGCGGCAGATGCCTTCGGTTCGTCGGGGTGGCAGAAGCTCAAGAACGTGCAGATGCCGCTCGCCTTGCCGACGATCATGGCCGGCATCAACCAGACGATCATGATGGCGCTCGCCATGGTGGTCATCGCCTCGATGATCGGCGTTCAAGGCCTCGGTCAGCCTGTGCTGAAGGCGATTGCCAACCAGTACTTCACGCTCGGCATCTTCAACGGGATGGCGATCGTCGGCATTGCCATCATCTTTGACCGCGTCAGCCAGGCCTATGGCCATCGGCTGCAGAAGCATCGCGAAATCATCCACGGCTGAGCCTTGGCGATCGGAAGAAAAAGGAAGGCCCCGGACGCGAAGAGCGCCGGGGCCTTTGTCATTTCGGGAGACTTCCAGGCTCTCAGTTGCGGGCGGAGAGGATGCCGGTCGAAAGTGCGACGCCGGTTGCGGTGACGACGGCGGCGAGGATCTCGAAGGGGCCGATCTGTTCGCCGAGCAGGATGGCGCCGCCGATCATCGCCAGAACCGGTGTCAGCGCCGTGAAGGCGGCAGCCTGCGTGCCGCCGAGGCTCTTCACGGCAAAGCCGTAGGCTACCATGGCGACGAGGCCGGACAGGATGCCCTGGCTGGTGACCTGCAGGGCGATCTCCTGGAGCGGAACGCCGGCGAGGGTGGTTCCGAAGCAGGCGGCGAGTCCCAGATGGATCAGGAACGACCAGATGGCGATCAGGGCGCTTCCCTGCAGCGGGCTGAGGTCGGAGCGGCGAAAGGCATGGGTATAGATCGCCCAGAGGGTGGCAGCCGCCGGCAGCAGCGCGTATCCGCTCCAGCCGGTCGATGCCGCGCTGCCGAGGCTGCGCGTCAGGAGGATGGCGACGCCGGCAAGGATCGCGGCAAAGCCGAGCACGCGCATCCGGTCCGGTCGCTCGCCAAAGACCGTGATGCCGATGAGGGCGGTCGCAAGCGGCATCGAACCGCCGAGCAGAACGCCGACCGAGGAGGCTGGAACGGAGTGGATTGCAAAGGCGGAGACCTGGAAGAACAGGGCGCCCGAGCCGGCGATCATGAGAACCAGCAACAGGACCGGCAGCTTGCGCGGCAGCAGCCCGGTCTTCAGCCAGACCGGGGCAAGCAGCAGCGCCGGCACGCCGTAGCGGATCAGGCCGAGATCGATCGTGCCAAGCGCGGTGCCGGCGGAATGGCGGGTCGCCAGTATCCAGCCCGCCCAGATGAGGACGGTTATGAACGCACCGGCATAGCCGGTGGCGACAGGCGTCGTATTGCCGCGATCGAGAGCGAGCGCAACCATTTGAATTTCCTTCCCGAATTGGATACCTGAGAGGCTTTGGGGTCTGGAAGGAAGATTACGCCCGGACGGCGGGGCATGTCCTTGCGATTTGTGCCTGAAATAGACTACTGTCAGCAACAATGTGCCAATAACAACATCTGAAGTTTGTAAAAATGCCAAGTCTCGATAAATTCGATCTCGCCATCCTTAGGATCCTTCAGGAGGACGCGCGCGCAACGAACGTCGAGATTGCCGAGAAGGTCAATCTTTCGCCGTCGCCCTGCCTGCGGCGCATCCGCAACCTGGAAAAATCCGGCATTCTGCGCGGCTACAGGGCCGACATCGATCGCAAGGAAGCCGGTCTCGGATTGACGGTCTTCGTCGAAATCAAGGTCGGGCGCCATAGCCGCGAGAGCGCACAGCAGCAACAGGAGGCGCTGCTCGCCATCCCCGAGGTGGTGTCCTGCTTTCTGATCTCCGGCAATGCCGATTTCCTCGCCGAGGTCGTCGTCGAGGATCTGCCCGCCTACGAGAAGCTCTTGACCGAGACGTTGCTGGCCTTGCCCGGCGTCACCGACATCCGGTCCAATTTCGCGATCCGCTCGATCAAGACAGGCGGGCCGCTGAAGCTGCCGGAGCCGCGTTGATCGCTGCGCTGCCGTGACACTTCGCTTCTGTTTTTCCGGCCGTGATGGAGCGCGTGAAGGGTCCGGCGCTCCCGTTAAGTTTCGGTAAGGTTCTGGAATTGGCCGCAATCGCGCTTATCTGATCGCGGTGAGCCGCATTGCCGCGGCAATGGAGCCGACGAGCCGTTCATGAAAATCAAGGCAATCTTCAATCGCGACGGCGGAACGTTCCGCACGACGGACATGACCGCCTATGGCCAGAAGGTCGAGGAAGTCTTCCAGGCCGCGGGCCACCAGATCGAGATTGCGGCGGTTTCCGGAAGCGAAATGCAAGAGGCTTTGGAGCGGACCTGCCGCCGAGACGACCTCGATGCCATTCTTGCCGGTGGAGGCGACGGCACGATCTCGGCCGCCGCCGGCGTCGCTTGGAAGAACCGCATGCCGCTCGGCGTCGTTCCCGCCGGAACGATGAACCTCTTTGCCCGCACGCTGAAACTGCCGCTCGATATCTGGAAAGTGCCGGAAGTGCTGGCAAATGGCGTGATCATCGACGGTGACATCGGCAGCGCCGATGGCCGCGCCTTCGTGCACCAGTTCTCCATGGGGCTGCATGCGCGCATGGTGCGCTACCGCGAATCCTACAGCTTTCGCTCAAGGGCGGGAAAGATCGCGGCCAGCACCCGCGCTGCGGTCGGGGTGATTCTCAACCCTCCGGATTTCGAGATCGAGTTCGACGTCGACGGTCACAAGGAAAGCCGCCATGTGTCTGCGGTCTCGGTCTCCAACAATCCGTTCGGCCGCGATACCCTGATGTATGCCGACGACGTGACTGCCGGTCATCTCGGCTTTTACACGGCGCCGCCCTTAAGCCCGCCGGGTGTCGCCAAGCTCGCCCTCGATGTGATGCGCGGCAAATTTCGCGACAGCCCGCTGATCACGGCCATGAACGGCCACGCACTCGACCTGCATTTCCCGAAGGTCGAGCGCAAGATCAACTGCGTCATCGACGGTGAGCTTCTGCCCATGGGCCGAGACGTCGCGCTTCGCATTCACCCCGGCGAGCTCAAGCTGCTCGTCGGCGCGGATCGCGACGGATCGTCGATCCAGAAGTAGCCGAAACTGTAGCGATCCTCGAGCTTGCCGTGCAGATAGGGCAAAGCGAGTTGCTGCGGCTGTATTTGCGCTTCCGGCACGCCGAAGGATTTGAGGACATCGACGAGTGGCGCCGGTGGCGCTGCATCGGCCTTGCCGCCATTGGTCCAGACGACAAGAAGCGGCCCGGCCAGCTGATCGATCGCCGGGCTGCTGTTGTTGCCGGGCACGTAAACCTTGGCGCCGTGCAGGCGTGTTCGCAGGTTGCCGGCCACCTGCTTGTTGGTGGCCAGAACCATCGTCGGTTCGCGTCCATGCTGCTGAACGACGGTGTCGACGAGGGTGCTGTAGGGAATGCTCAATCTCGAAACCTTGCCGAACCAGGGCCGCACGACGGCGCGGGTCGACACCACGACCAGCGTCGTCACGATGACGAAGCCGATAAGGAGGGCGACGGGCCGGACGCTGCGCATGGTATCGACGCCGGACGCCTGGACCTTGAGAGCCAGATAGAGCGGCAGCAGGGCGAGGAAGAGCACCAGCCACTTTTCCCGCATATGGGTGGCGCCGGCGACCAGCATGATGATGAGAACGGCGCCGAGACAGAGCACCAGCATGCGCCCGACGACCCGGGCCCAGAGGCTGTCGGCGCGCCAGATCGCCGGCAGGTCCTTGCGAAACACGAGGGCGAAGACGACGAGGATGATGCCTGAGCCGCGAAGCGTCGAGGCAACGAGCGCGACAATCGCCTTGAACGCCTTCGACACGAAACCGGCTTCCTGCCCCGTTCCCATTTCCTTGAAGGTGTTGCTCGACGCGGCGCCGATATTTTGCAGGACCCAGTAGCCGTGCGGCAGGGCAATCAGCGTGCAGACCGCGATTGCGACAAGGATGCGCCAGTCGAACAGCCGGGTGCGAAGTTTCGGCTCAGGCAGGATCGCGACGATCGCGGCCACCGGAACGATCACGAAATTGTACTTTGAAATGACGCCGATCCCGACGGCTACGCCTGTCAGTGCATAGGCAAACAGGGTCGGTCGGTTCATCGTCCGCAGGAAGGCATAGAGGAACAACGAAACGGCAAATAGCGCGGCGACCGTGTGCGAGAGGTCACGCTGGGCAAGCAGGAAGATCGGCGGGAGCGCGAGGACGCCCATTGTCGCGATGGCTGCCAGGCGCCGGTCGCCGAGGACCTCACGGGACGCGAGGCCGAAGAAGAGACAACTGAGGAAAAGCAGACCGTTCTTAAGCACGGTCATCGTGGCCACCGACGGGCCAAACAGCGAGGTCAGCCCGTATTGCAGCCAGTTGTAGAAAGGCGGTTGCGAACCGTAGCCGAGCATCAGGAACTGCGAGACATAGGCCTGCTCGGATTCGTCGATCTCGAGCGACGTCGAGGCGGAAAGCCTGAGTGCGATGCACAGCAGGAAGTAGCCCGCAATCAGCGCAAGGACCAGGTTTGGACGGCGGTTGACGGCCTCAAGCATCTGTCTGGTCCCGCACGAAGACCTGCCGGACGATATAGCTCGTCGTGCCGTCGTCGCTGAAATAGGTGCGCGCCATCATCTCCGCGAGAATGCCTGTGGTGATGAGCTGTACGGACGAGAGGAACAACATCACCCCGACGATCAGCATCGGCCGGGTTCCGATATCGTTGCCGAGCACGAACTTGTCGAAGCCGAGATAGAGCAGAATCAGGCCGCTGAGTGCGCCCGCCGCAAGCCCGATCGAACCGAAGAAGTGGCCCGGACGCGCCTTGTAGCGCATGAAGAACAGCACCGACAGGAGATCGAGAATCACCCGGAAGGTTCTGGAGATCCCGTATTTGGACTGGCCATGCTGCCGCGCGTGGTGGGTAACGGGCATTTCGCCGATGCGGCTGCTCGGCACGACGCCTGCGACCCAGGCGGGGATAAAGCGGTGCATTTCGCCCATCAGCTTCACCTGCTTGATGATCGACGCGCGATAGACCTTCAGGCTGCAGCCATAGTCGTGAAGCCGGACGCCGGTGATCTTGCCGATCAGGCGGTTGGCGCACCAGGACGGGATTTTCCGAAGGAACAGGCCATCCTGTCGGTTCTTTCGCCAGCCGACGAGCAGGTCGAGTTGACGCTCCTCGATCGCGGTGACCATCTCGGGAATATCGGCAGGGTCGTTCTGCAGGTCGCCGTCGAGCGTGGCGATCAGGCGGCCGGCGGCAGCGTCGATGCCGGCCTGCATCGCTGCCGTCTGTCCGAAGTTCTTCTGCAGCTCAACGATCTTGAGGTCGATGCCGGGATCGGAAAGCGCCTTTCTTGCATTCACGAGCGTTCGATCGGTGCTGCCGTCGTCGACAAGGATCAGTTCCCAAGGAGACGGAAAATTCGTCAGTGCATCGCGGACCCGCGTAATCAGCGGCTGAATGCTGTCTTCTTCGTTGAATACGGGAATGACGACGGATAGCTCTATGGAATGCATGGGAACCGCTCATACATACGGCGCTCGCGCTGCCGCAAGAATTGGACTGTGCTTACATAAACATTTTCTTGCACAGATATCGGTGATAACCAACGTTCAATCTTGCCCTTCAACACGGGAAATCGAGGCCTGATGACATCGGATTGCGAGCCTGACCGGCGATCCTGGTTCGTCCGCAACCGGATGACATTGCTGTCGGCGGGCGCCATTGCGGCCTACGCGGCCTTCGTCGAATGGTTCTGGGGCTGGCCGGCACTCTTGCGCCAATGGTCCGAAATCGGCCTTGGTGCCGCGTCTGCGGCCCTCTTGCTGCTCATCGCGACCTACTTCATCCGCTGCTATCGCATCTACGATTACTTCCCGAACGAAACGTCGGGGCGCTTCCTGCCGCTCTTTCGCGTCACCCAGGTCCACAATCTCCTGAACATCATGCTGCCGTTTCGGGCCGGCGAGACCAGCTTTCCGTTGCTGATGCGTTCGGAGTTTTCCGTCCCGCTCGCCAGGGGCACGGCCGCCCTTCTGGTCATGCGCCTGCTCGACCTGCATGCGCTCCTGGTCGTTGCCGTCGTCGGCTTGGTCTTCGGCAGAGGGTCGGCCGCGCTCTGGCTCGTCTGGTTTGCAGCGCTCGTCTCGCCGTTTCTCTTTTTTCTCTTGAAGGACCATGCGATCGCGCTGGCGCGCCGGCTTCTGCCGGCAAAGCTTGAGCCGGTCGTCGAGGAATTGGAGGCGGGCCTGCCGGGCACCGTGGCTGCCTTCCTTCGCGCCTGGGGCATGACCATCCTCAACTGGGCGGTCAAGGTGATCGTGCTCGCCTGGGTGCTGGCGTTCATGGGGGTTGCGCCGATTGCGGCCAGTTTTGGCGGCGCGCTCGGAGGCGAGCTCTCGTCGGTGCTGCCGATGCATGCGCCGGCCGGCGTCGGCACCTATCCGGCGGCGATTGCGGCCGGCGCCGTTTCCTTCGGCGCCCCCGCCGGTCGGGCGGGCCTTGAACTGCTGGCGACTGCCGGCGTCAACGCGCATCTTCTGATTATCGTGTCCGCGGTCGCGGGCACGCTGTTGTCGATGGTTTTGGGAAAACGTCGCTAGAGCGTCATGCCGTGGGGGCAATGTCCTGGCGACGTTCCGGCCTCTACTGGAACGAGGTTTCGTAGAAGCTTCTGAGCTTGCGGGAATGCAGCTTTTCCGGTGGCATCGCCGCGAGCTTCTGCAGCGCCAGGATGCCGATCTTCAAATGCTGGCTGACCTGCGTCTTGTAGAAGGCCGTCGCCATGCCCGGCAGCTTCAGTTCGCCGTGCAGCGGCTTGTCGGAGACGCACAGCAGCGTTCCATAGGGCACGCGGAAGCGGAAGCCGTTGGCGGCGATCGTCGCCGATTCCATGTCGAGCGCAATGGCGCGCGCCTGCGACAGCCGCTTGACCGGGCCGCGCTGGTCGCGAAGCTCCCAGTTGCGGTTGTCGATGGTGGCGACGGTTCCCGTGCGCATGATCTGCTTGAGATCGTAGTCGCGATAACCGGTTACTTCCGCCACGGCGTCCTGCAGCGCCACTTGCACTTCTGCAAGCGCCGGCAGCGGGATCCAGACCGGCAGGTCGTCGTCGAGCACGTGATCCTCACGCATATAGGCATGGGCAAGCACGTAGTCGCCGAGCCGCTGGCTGTTGCGCAAGCCGGCGCAGTGGCCGAGCATCAGCCAAACGTGCGGGCGCAGCACGGCGATATGGTCGGTGATCGTCTTGGCGTTGGACGGACCGACGCCGATATTGACCATCGTGATGCCGCCGTGGCCCTTCTTCTTCAGGTGATAGGCCGGCATCTGCGGCAGCCGGGGGAGGGTGAAGTCCGTTTCCGGTTTGCTGGCACCGGCGGGTGTCACGATATTGCCGGGCTCGACGAAGGCGGTGTAGCCGTTGCCGCCTTCTGCCATCTGCTGCCGGGCCCAGGCGCAGAACTCGTCGACGTAGAACTGGTAGTTGGTGAAAAGCACGAAGTTCTGGAAGTGATTGGCGCTCGTTGCCGTGTAGTGGCTGAGCCGCGCCAGCGAATAGTCGATACGCTGCGCGGTGAACGGCGCGAGCGGTGACGGCTCGCCCGGACCCGGCTCGTAGGAGCCGTTGGCGATTTCGTCGTCCGTTGTCGTCAGGTCGGGTGCATCGAACAGGTCGCGCAAGGGGATGTCGATAGCGTTGGCGGCTGATGCCTCGACATAGGCGCTTTCGCCGAAGGCGAAATGCAGCGGGATCGGAGTGGCCGATTCCGAAACGGTGACGCCGAGACCATGATTGCGGGTCAGCAGCCCAAGTTGCTCTTTCAGATAGTGCCGGAAGAGTTTTGGCCGGGTGATCGTCGTCGTATAGACGCCGGGCGCACTGACATAACCATAGGAAAGACGGGAATCGACATGGCCAAAGCTGCTCGTCTCGATGCTGACCTGCGGGTAGCAGGCGCGATAACGGGTCAGCGGCTTGCCGCCCTTGCCCAGCTCCTCGAACGCGTCGCAGAGGAACCGGGTATTGCGTTCGTAAAGCGCCTCGAGGCAATCGACGGCGGCCGCAGGATCATCGAAGTACTGCGGCTCGAAAGGCTCGGGCGTTGCTGTGGAAAGGACGGAGTGTGCAGAGATTCGCTTGTTCATGTCGCATTATAGGCTGCGGCTTCTGACAAGCAAACGACAAGATGGCAGCACCCACAACCGCGAGGCGACTTGGGGGTCGTCGCTCAACGCGGTCCGGCGAGGATGATCGCACTGCCGATCAGCGCGACCGCCATGCCGGTGAGATCCCAGCGGTCCGGCCTGACGCCTTCCGCCAGCCAGAGCCAGAGCAGCGACGCGGCGATATAGACGCCGCCATAGGCCGCATAGGCGCGGCCGGCAGCCTCGCTGTCGATCAATGTGAGCAGCCAGGCAAAGAGCGCCAGCGACACTATGCCGGGAGCGAGCCAGAGGGCAGACTTGTCGAGCTTCAGCCAGGCCCAGAAGGCAAAGCAGCCGGCGATTTCGGCAAGGGCGGCGAGGGCGTAGATGAGATAGGCGGGCATCGGTTCGGGTCTGGTGGCCTTGGCTGTAACGAATCCTCTGGAGACCCAAGGATAGGTAAGCGGCGCGCGGATGCGCAAGCCGGCCAAAACAAAAGGGCGCGATGCGCGCCCTTTACAGCTCGTGGTTCCGATCCATAGCGTTCCGTCAGGTCATGGCCTGGCGCTGCAGGGTGACGAAGAGGACAAGGCCCGCGCCCTGCTTGCCGATGCCGGTGCCGCTGGCCTTGGAATAGGCGAGCGCCCCGACCGGCGCCATCAGCAGGCTTGCGAGCGCCAGGACGCGCAGCGACAGAAAGGCCGAAGTCGAAAGTGCTGCCAGCATGTTCGTCTCTCCATCAGACCACGAAGTGATCGGTTTCGGTTGGGGCTCTGGAACTTAGCCCGCCTGGCTGCGTTAGAGCTTGGCCTGGCAGTACTGTGCCGTGTGAACGGTGCAATCGGTCAGCGAACCGAGATAGGTATTGCTGCGGCGACGTTCGGTGTCAGCGCTGACCGCGGCGGCAAGAGAGACAGCGAAAACGACCATCAGAAGGCTGATGATGGTGAGGCGCCGAGCGAGGATATCCATGGTTCTGTCCGTTGTTTGGAGGCAGGTTCAAATCGATTGAGTGTGTTTTCGCATACCCAAACTGAATTGATGCTGAGATGTCCGTTCATCTGGCGTTCATCTTCGGTTGCACTTCCATGGAACCAAGAGGTGGCCGACCCCGGCGCCGGTGCCCGGGAGAAACGGGCGGCTAGCCTCGGTCCTTTGCGCACATGAAAAAAGGGCAGCCATCGGCTACCCTTTCATCGTATTCGTCATGACTGCGATTTCTGCCGCGCGCTCTGTTCTATTAGAGACGGGTCCAGGTCTGCGATTTGCACAGCACCTTCAGCACGCAGCCCTTCATCTTCAGCGAATTGCCGTTAACCGCGCCGGAACCGCTATAGGTCTTGTCGGTATCCGGATCGGTGATTTCGCCCGAATAGCTGCCGTCGGCGCCCGAAAGATTGCCGATGCGCTTGCCGGCGTGCTTGCCTGTCTTCAGCGTGATGCAGAAGGCGCCGCCGCAAGGGGCGATTTCCGCCGTGGCGCCGCTCGCCGTCTTCCAGTTGCCTAAGATCGGTTCCGCCGCCGTGGCCGTTCCGGCAATGCCGAGAGCCAGCGTCGCGGCGATGAGCAATGTGCGTAGCATTCGTGTCCTCCAGATCGAGCCTGCCGGCGTGGTCCGCTTCGCCGACAGCCCTAGATGTCCTCGTATGAAAAGGCAGTCTCCTCACCGCCGCGGGCAAGATAGCTTACGCGCACGTAAAGGTAAACAAGCCGAATCGCGGCTTTCGTCGCTTTTTCCTGGACGGTTTTAAGCGCTTCTTGCGCAAGGAATTGCGCGGACTTCGCGGGCGCCGATCTTTTCGTGGTTAGCGTTTGGTTGAAATCGTCGATTGAATTTTTCGTAAATTTTGAGGCGAATGCGCCGGATTTCCGGCCTTCCGATGTTTAACAAAAACTCAATTTTACCAAGCGTTTGAACTTTGTTTGTCGCAAATTAAGCATGCATTTTAAGCGCCCATTGAAGCCCGTCAGGCATAGTGAAGCCATAAGACGAGCGGAACGAAACGCTCCGAAAATCCACCGAGGACGACACCGCAAAAAGACGGAGCGCTTCGGAAAGGCCCGCAAAGAGGCAAGGTCGAACAGGGACCAAAACAAGTGCTGATCTGGAGCATGGTCCGCCCCAAACAGGCGGGCCGCTTCGGAAAACCAACCAGGCAAGACAGGGACACGACAATGGCACGCTTTGATATGCAGATTGCTTCGGATGCCGCGATGGGTGGTGACAACCAGGCGGAAACCTTTTGCGACATGGGTCTGGCCTATGCGACCGGCCACGGACGCCCGGTCGATCTCGTCGCCGCCCACAAGTGGCTGAACATCGCGGCGATCAAGGGGTGCGACCGCGCCGTCGATCTGCGCGCCGACCTGGCGATGACGATGAGCAAGCCGGATCTCGCAGCAGCACTGCGCGCCGCTCGCGAATGGATGACGGTCCACTGATCGGACAGGCGGCGCCCGACGGCGCCGCAAGCTGGGCCTTGAGAAAAGGCGTCAGGCGAGTTTCTTCAGAACCGCGGGCATGGCCGCTTCGAGCAGGGCCATCTCCGTCTCTGGTCCGGTGCTGATCCGGATGCAGCGATTGAGCGGCGCGACCCCGGGCATCCTTATGAAGATGCCGTGGTCGCTCATCAAGGTATCGACGATCGCGCGGGCATAGACCGCGTCCCTGCCGCAATCGACAGCCACGAAGTTGGTGGCCGAGACGAGCGGCGCAAGGCCATTTTGCGTGGCGATGGCGGCGATACGCTGCCGCGACTCTGCAATCTTGGCCGTCACTTCCTTCAGATACACCTGGTCCGCAAGCGCTGCGATCGCCGCAGCGACACCGATCCGGTTCATGCCGAAATGGTTGCGGATCTTGTCGAAAGCCTGGGCCGTGCCCGGCGTGCTGATCACATAGCCGACGCGCGAACCCGCAAGCCCGTAGGCCTTCGAGAACGTGCGCGTGCGCACCACGTTCGGCATCTCGATCAGGGCGTCGATCGGCGGCAGCGCATCCGCCGGCGCGGTTTCGCAATAGGCTTCATCGAGAATGAAGAGCGTCGTCTCGGGCAGGGCCCTAGCAAATTCAACAATGCGTTCGGCCGACCACCAGCTTCCCATCGGATTGTCGGGATTGGCGAAATAGACGAGCGGCGCATTTTCCTGCTTCACAGCTGCCAGCAATCCGTCGAGGTCTTCCCGGTCGCTCGCATAGGGCACGGTGACGAGCCGGCCGCCATGGCCGACGACGTGGTAGTTGAAGGTGGGGTAGGCGCCAAGCGAGGTGACGACCGGCATGCTCGGCTCGATGACCATGCGGACGATCTGGCCGAGCAGCCCGTCGATGCCTTCGCCGATCGCGAGATTGGCCGGACTGGTTCCGAGATGGGCTGCGAGCGCCTGTTTCAGATCGTGATTCTCAGGGTCGGCATATTTCCAGGTCCCGCTCGCCGCTTCCCGCATCGCCGAAAGCACGCTCTCGGCCGGACCGAAGCCGCTTTCATTGGCGCCTATGCGCGCCGCGATCGCGCGCCCGCGCTGGCGTTCGATCGCCTCCGGCCCGACGAAGGGGATGGTGGATGGAAGGGATTGGATGAGCGGCGTGAAGCGAGAGAATGCGGACATGCTGAAGATAAGGCCCCGTTCGAATGACGTAACGGAGAACTTATCGCATGCTTCGTCAAAGCGGAATCGTTGCCGAAAGAAAAGCTGCCGGAATCCGCGGCCTTTCGCCTTGCAGTCGGCGTCGGCCTATCGCCGCGGCTTGGCGTTCTTCACTTGCCCGGTGAAGAATTCCTGTCGGATGATTTCGCGCAGCAAGGTCTGCTCGATCGGCTTGATGAACTGCACGCCGATGCGCTCGCCGTTCCGATAGACCTCGGCGCAGCCGATACGAAGCGACGTGCCGACGATGTGCAGATAATAGTGTTGCGGCAGGCCGATATTGGTGTCGACGGCAAAGCTGGCGCCGCCGCGCGATATGTCGATCATCCGGCAGGAGCGGACCGAGACGCTTCCGAGCCCCGGCTGCACGGCAGTCAGCGTGCCCGCATGGCCGATGGAGAAACGCTCGTAGCGCCGCTCGTAAAAAGGCGAGGGGACGCAGGAATACATCGTCTGGTTCTGCATGCGTCTGTCTCCGCCAGTGCCGGGTCGGACGGCGCGATCAACCTCTGACCGCATGCCAAGACCCCGGACAATTCATTTGTCCCACATCATATCGGTGGGCGATTTCCACCGATGCTAGAATCAGTTTTGCAGAAGAAACTTGCAATCCCCTGAAATCGATCACTAAAAATCTAATGTCGGCGTTGCCTGGATTGGAGGTTCAAAGACCGCCGCTGGAAAACTGGATGCGGATCAGGCGTCTCAGGAAGTCGGCCGAAAGCAGCATGTTGAACCGCACCCCGAGTTCCGTGCCTTCGCGATGGACCTGCGAACACCCGATTTCCTCTTTGAACCCTTCTATCTCGAGGAAAAAGTGTTTCGGTATCAGGATCGCCGCGTTGAAATCCAACATCGCGCCGGCAACCGAGATATGGCGCAGCAGGCATTGGTACTTGGTCTTGGCCTTCAGGTGCTGGCCGATGACGAGGATCCGGCACGGCCGCTCGATGAAATAATGCTGATGGGTCGTGGCGAGTTGGCCGGGCTTCCCCTCGGCGACATGCATTTTCATCGACATGGCAAGCTCCGTATCAGCGCAGCCCTCGGCGGATCTGTGGTGTTCTTAACGGACTCACCGTTTCGCCACCGTGATTGAGCTAAGCATGCCGACTTGCTTAGACCTTGTGCCATCGGCAGGCGTCATCGCTAAAATATGGGGTGCGCCGACATTGAAAGCCCCAACCTCATACGTAATACTTTCGTCAGGCAAGACCGGGAGCGCCGAGGGCAGCTTCCGAGGGCAATCGGGCGAGGCGTCGTCTGTCGTTGAAGCTGGGCAAGGCGGAAAACGATGACCGGTGCCGGAGGGAATAGCATGGCCTTGGGGCTTTCGCGGCGGTGGCTGCCGCTTTCGATCATCTGTGTAGCGCTGTTCGTGTCGATGCCCGCCGGAGCGTGGGCGGCAAAGCGCGTCGCGCTGCTGATCGGCAATGAGAAATATGCAGCGACGTCGCCGCTGAACAATCCTGCCAACGACGTCGAGCTGATGAAGGCTTCCTTCGAGGACGCCGGATTTGATTCGGTGACGACGGTTCACGACGTTGGTCGCCAGGACATGGTCAAGGCGCTGCGCGACTTCGAGGATCTCGCGACCGGTGCCGAAGTTGCGATCGTCTATTATTCCGGCCATGGCATGGAGATGAACGGCGAGAACTTCCTGCTTCCCGTCGACGTGCAACTGAAGACCGACAAGGATGTCGAGGACGAGGCGATCGACCTTGACCGGGTTCAGCGTTCGCTCGAAGGCGCAACTAAGCTCAAGCTTGTGATTCTCGACGCCTGTCGCAACAATCCCTTCGAGCAGAGCATGACGCGCTCGATCTCTACCAGGGCCGTTTCGCGTGGACTGGCGCGAGTCGAGCCCGAATCGGCCGATCTTCTCGTTGCGTTCGCTTCCAAGGCCGGCACGGTCGCGCTCGACGGGGAGGGCAAGAACAGCCCCTTCGCCACGGCGCTCGCCAAATATCTGACGGAACCGGGCGTCGATGTCCGCATTGCGCTCGGCAAGGTGCGCGACGAGGTGGTTTCGGTGACAAATCGCGGCCAGGAGCCATTCGTCTACGGCTCGCTCGGCGGCGCCCAGATCTTTCTGAACATCAAAGAAGTGAACATCACCGTCACCAACAATGGCGGACAGCTGTCGCCGAACAGCCAATCGGAAGCGGCTGCCGACTGGCAGAACATCCGTGATCTCGCCGACAAGGACCTGCTGACCGCCTTCCTGGCCAAGCATGGCTCGGACCCGGTCTATAAGATGCTCGCCGAAAAGAAACTGAAGCTCTTGAGCGAAGCCGAGCAGACATCGAGCGTGACGCCGGACGAGATTGCATGGGAAGCCTTGAAGCAGTCGACCGATGCGGCGGCGCTGACGCGCTTCATCGAGCGCTACCCTGACAGCCAACACAAGGCAGAGGCCGAGCAGCAGATTGCTGCCCTCGAGCCGCAGAAGGGCCTCAACGTCTCGCCGACCGGCAAGGACACCCAGGCTTCGCGCGATTGCTATCTGCTTGCCGGCGAGCCCCAGTCGATGCCCGGTTTCCTCGGGGTCAACTTCCTGAAACTCGACGCCGAGCGGGCGCTCACCGCTTGCGCCCAGGCCGTCAACGAGAACCCTGACGATATGATGCTCGTCAATATGTTGGGTCGCGCGCAGGACGCCGGGCGCAACTATGTCGAGGCGCGGCGCAACTACCGGAAGGCGGCCGATGGCGGCAACATGTATGCGCTGACCAATCTCGCCTGGTTTTCGGTCTACGGGACCGATGGGCCGGTGGATGTCGACGAGGGCAAGCGCATGTTCGACCAGGCGGCCCGCGCCGGCAATGCCTATGGCCAGGCTTCGCTCGGCTGGCTCTATCGCGAGGGCTATGGCGGCATCGCACAGGACTATGCGGAAGCCGCCCGGTGGTATGAACTGGCCGCCAATCAGGGCTACGCCAATGCCATGGCGACGATGGGCTGGTTCTATCGCGAAGGCCTTGGGTTACCGAAAGACCTCGGACAATCGCTCGCCTGGTACAAGAAAGCGGCCGAAAGTGGCGACGCCAACGCGATGTCGTCGCTCGGCTGGGCCTATCAGAACGGGCTGGGGACCGAACAGAGCTACCCGGATGCCAAGGTCTGGTATGAGAAGGCGGCCAATGTGGGCGATTCCTATTCCATGGCGCTGCTCGGCTGGTTCTACGATATCGGCAACGGTGTCGCGCAGGACTATGTGCAGGCGCGCACCTGGTACGAGATGGCGGCTAACGCCGGCAGCGCCTATGCCATGGGCAACCTCAGTCGCCTTTATGATTATGGCCTCGGCACCAAGGCGGACGCGAAGGAGGCGGTTCGGTGGGCGGCGGCCAGCGTCGAGGGGGGCGATCCGGCCAAGCTCGATGAACTGAAGAACCAGCCCAACAACTTCACACCGGCCTTCCGCAAGGAAATGCAGAGCCTCTTGAAGGACCGTGGGTATTATGGTGGCCCGGTCGATGGCGAGTTTGGTGCCGCTACTCAACAGGCAATCGAACGGCTCGCGCGCAAATCGTAAGGAGCAGACGACTGCGCCGACATGGAATCACATTGCTGCGTATACGGGCTTTTGCCTAGGGAGCTGAGGGCGAACACAACGCGGTGCGGCCGGACTTGCCGATCGGCCCACACGAAAATGCGAGGTTTTCCCGGAAACCGACAAAAAAATCTTGCATTGGCCGCGGACTGACACTAGTCAGGCGCTAACGGAGAGGTGGCCGAGTGGTCGAAGGCGCTCCCCTGCTAAGGGAGTATACCGGAAACGGTATCGAGGGTTCGAATCCCTTCTTCTCCGCCACTATCCCAAGCAGCCCATACCCTTTGCGCTCTGCCGCTTCGAGCAAGCATATGGTTTCGGCTATCTCTCGCAGAATTTCACTCGTCGTGGTTCATTGGTCGTGGCGGCAATTCGCTGTAGTCGCTCGCGCATTTTTGATGCTGCGCGGTGCTGGCGTTCACAGCGTCCAGAATCACTTGTGCAGGGCGTTTCGCGAATCTCTGCGTTGATTCTGCCGATTCCTCAGCCCTCCATCCTTTCTTCACGAAGCGCTTTTTTGGAGCGAATGCTGTTTTAGGCATTCTGCGGGTCATCTGAATCGAAGTTCGCGTCCAGCTTTTCCCCTGTTTTAGGCGGGTTTCTGCCTCTTTCTGAAACAGGCGACCTCCGTCTTCCCTATGCTAACCCCCCGTCAGCAAAGGGTTTTCTTAATGCTTTGTTAATTTTCTTCGGGGGTCTGCGGCGATTTTGTGTCGTTTCAGCAACAGGGCTCGGCGAAGGGCGATGCAAAGGAGGTGAACTCGCCAGTTGGACGTTGCGCCGATGATCCGGTCTTGTATTTTCAACTCCGGAAGCAAGGGCGGTTGATCGTCCGACTTCTTGAACGTTGGGGATGGGGCAGGGAAAGCTGTCCTTCAGCAAAATACCCAGACCCGTTTGAAACTTTTGACTGGAGGTCAGAAATGAACATCAAGAGCCTTCTTCTCGGCTCCGCTGCAGCTCTCGCAGCAGTTTCCGGCGCACAGGCAGCCGACGCAATCGTCGCAGCCGAGCCGGAGCCCATGGAATACGTTCGCGTTTGCGACGCTTTCGGCACTGGCTACTTCTACATCCCGGGCACCGAAACCTGCCTCAAGATCGGCGGCTTCATCCGCTTCCAGGTTGACTACGGCCGTGACGCCGTAAACAACAAGCAGGGCTGGGGCAACCGCGGCACGTCTGACTGGGATGCCTTCTCGCGCGCTTACATCTCGTTCGATGCCAAGAGCGACACCGAGTACGGCACGCTCACCGGTTTCTTCGCTGCTGAATTCAACGCCGATAACGACTCCGACGAAGGCGACAGCCTGATCGACGTCGATGAAGCCTACATCCAGCTGGGTGGCCTCAAGGCCGGCTTCTTCTACAACTGGTGGGATAAGGGCCTGAACGGCGAAACCGACTCGCTGGGCAACAACACCGAGTTCAACTCGATCGCTTACCTCTATGACGGCGGTTCGTTCCAGGCCGGTATCTCGATCGACGAACTCGAAGGCACCGAAACCACCAAGAAGAACGGCATCGGCGTTTCCGGTATCGTATCGGCTTCGCTCGGCGGCGTTTCCTTCGACCTGCTCGGCGGTTACGACTCCGAGTTCGAAGAAGGCGCGATCCGCGCTCTGCTTTCGGCTGACCTCGGCCCGGGCGTATTCCAGCTCGCTGGTATCTGGGCTTCGGACCCGAACGCCTACTGGAAGAAGTCTGAATGGACCGTTGCGGCTTCGTATCGCTTCAACGCCACCGACAAGCTCGCCATCACCCCCGGCGTTCAGTACTTCGGTAGCCTCCAGGATTCGTTCACCAGCTTCGGCAACGACGATGCATGGCGCGCTGGCGTCACGCTCGACTACAAGATCACCGAAGGTCTCGCGACCCGCGTGTCGGTCCAGTACGAAGATGCTGACAACAAGGACGACCAGGTATTCGGTTTCGTCCGCCTGCAGCGCGACTTCTAATATCGTCTGACCTCGGTCAGAAGAGAGAAACCCGGCTTTCGAGCCGGGTTTTTTCGTTTGGTATGATGCTGTGAATCTGGCCCTGCAACCTACACATCATGCTTGAGGAATCGGGGAATAGGGACCGCCTCGGGGGCGGCTTCCGTGGGTCAGCGCGAGCGCACGATGTCGTTCAGAAATGCGGCGATTGCCTCGCGTGGGCCGTCCAGATGAAGCAGCGGTGCATGTCCCTGGCCAGGTGCGGTGAAATCCGCCAACCCGGCGTGTCGCCGGTGCATTTCGCGCACAGTTGTCTCTGAAAGAACCCGCGAATGCTCACCCCTGACGACCATGAGGGGGATCTGGCTCATGGCGTCAAAGGGTCTCCAGAGATCGGGCAATGGTGTTTCGGGTGTCAGGCCGCGCAGTGGCAGCGCGATCGCCGGATCGAAATCGGCGACCGGGACGCCATCTTCGTCGCGATATATCGCTTTGGCCATGTCCGACCAGTCGCCGTCGGTTAAGGAAGGAAAGTCGACGCCGTGCAACGTCCTTAGATAGGTGGCTGCTGTCGCCCAGCTCGTCAGTGCGTCGCCCGAGTTGAGATAATCCCGGATCGCAAGCAGCCCCCCAATTTCGATCACAGGCCCGATGTCGTTGAGCACTGCGGCTGCAATCAACGATGGGGCACGATCGATGAGGTTGTGGAGGATCAGGCCACCACGGGATGTGCCGATAAAAATTACCTTTTCGACAGCGAAGTGCGCACAAGCCGTTATCACATCGGCCGTTTCGACGGCCACCGTGTAGTGGCTCTTGTCGCTGTCGCGTTCCGAGTTGCCGCGCCCTCGGTAGTCCAGTGCGATGACGGGAAAGTCTCCTGACGTCGAAAGAAAGCTTGCGAGTTGGTGAAAGTCCCGGCTGTTGCGGGTAAGGCCCGGCAGGCAGATGATCGGTACTGCCGCGGATGGCGAGGGGGGAGGGCCGTAGCTTCGCGCGTAAAGGAGAAGCCCGTCGGAACTGCGGAAGAAATGCTCCTGGAATACACCTTGACCCATGCTGCTCCCTCTCGGTCAGGCGAAATCCTATCCGTTTGAAGGGGAAGAGCAAGTTGCTCGGGCCGACATTGTTCGGCGGCCCGAGCATGGCTGGCGACTGCCAACTGTTGCGGCTCTCCAGTCCGATTCGGTCGTCTACGCGGTTACTCCCTAGCTCAATAGGGCGAGCTGCATTGGCGCCGAGGGCCACCATAGGGCTGATAGCTGTTGTCCCAGGCTCTATAGGAGCGGTAGCGCGCATAGCACCAGCGCTGATGCGCGTTGCCGCTGACGGCTCTTGGCCCGTTGTAGTATCTCGGGCTGTTATAATATCGCGGTTGGCTCAATAGTCCGCCGATGATCGCGCCTGCGGCCAGGCCGCCGATCACCGCCCCGACGTCGTTGTCGTCGTGGTCATAGTGCCTGCGATATCGATCCCGGTAGTATCTGTCGCGGTAATACCCGCTGCGATTATAGTTGCGGTAGTCGCGATCCCGATCGCGATAGCCATGTCGGGCGCGAAGTTCACAATAGGGAACGGCGCAACTGGATCGGCTCTTGCGTTCTTCGCCGCGCTCGTAAGAGAACTGAACCTGTTGAACGTTGGTCGTGCTGGAGAGGATCGGCGGAGTGCTTGGAAACGCGCCGGCGGGTGGCACGCTGCTCAAGGTGGTCGCCAGAGAAAGGGCGACGATTGTCAAGGTCTTCATAACGTTCACCATTTCCTTCGGAATAGACTGGCCTTAGGAAGGAAATGGTTGAGCGCACGGTTTGTGCCCCCGGCGCTCATCACAATTACTTGATTGCCGCCAGACCGGCTATTGCCGGCCCATTCGCAGGTCTTCGACGATATCGGCCTTTTGCCCAAGCCTCGACTTGTAGACCTGATAGTTCTCCATCACCCGCTGGACGTAGTTGCGGGTTTCCTGGAACGGAATGCGTTCGATCCAATCGACGACTTCATCGATCGGTTTTCCGCGCGGGTCGCCGTAGCGGTCGAGCCATTCGGGAACGCGGCGCGGGCCGGCATTGTAGGCGATGAAGGTGAGGATGTAGGAACCGCCAAAACTGCTGATCTGTTCGCCGAGATAATGCGCGCCAAGTGTGGCGTTGTAGCCCGCGTCGCTGGTCAGGCGATCCTGCGAGTAGGCAAGGCCATAGCGGCTGGCAACGCCCTTGGCCGTTCCCGGCATGAGCTGCAGCAGGCCGCGTGCGTTTGCGGTGGAGATGGCGCCCGGGTTGAAGGCGCTTTCCTGGCGCGCGATCGCATAGGCGAGCGCCTTGCCGGAGCCGTCGATATTGGCGCTCGATGGGATCACGCCGACGGGAAACGCGAGCGCTGCGACATCGATCCCGCGCCCAAAGGCGATCTTGCCAACCTGGAGCGATAGCTGGTGATTGCCGGTTTTTTCGGCGCGGGCCGAAAGCAGTGCCAGCTCGCCCGGGCTCGTCAGTTCGTCGGCAAGCGCCCGGTAGATGCTGTCGGCGCGCCAGGTGTGGCCCGTGCCTTCGAGCCGCGTGATGGCGCGCACCGCCTCGCGGTTTTCGAAACGTGATCGGTCGTCTGCCGTCGGGGCCGGATAGGCGACGTTCAGCGTCTTGCGACCCAGCCGGGCGGCTGCAAGTTGCCCGTAGAACGTCCCGGGATAGCGGGCCGCATTTGTAAAATATTCGTTGGCATCACCCGGTCCGCCCGCCTCGGCCGAACGCCCAAGCCAGTACCATGCGCGCGAAGCGGAGAGGGGGCGGCTCGACACATCGAGAATGCGGCGGAAGTGACGCGCTGCGGTCGCCGGGTCCTCCATGCCGCGCAGGGCATACCATCCGGCATGAAACTCGGCGTCGATGATATCGGTCGCCTCGGTCGCGAGATGGCTGGCGGCGATCCGGTAGGCGCCCCGAAAGTCGCCACTGTCGAGCAGCCCGCGGCTGACGACGCGTTGCTCGACCCACCATTCGCCGGGGTTGACCAAAGCGCCCTTGTCCTTGGGCATGCGCGCAAGGAGCTTCGCCGCTTCCTCGTATTTCTTCTGTTTGCGCAGGTACTCGACCTGAATAAAGAGATAGGCCGGATCCTTGCGCCAGGCGGGGTCGACCGCTGCAATGAGGGCCGTCGCCTTGTCGCTGCCGCGGCTGACTGCCGCCCAGGCGCGATACAGCGATTGAGCCTTTCCAAGGTCGCCGAACCGTTCGGCCTGCTCGACGCGGTTGCGATAGAGAAGCATCACCATGCGGCGCTGATGATTGTCAGCGGTCAGGAGGCTGGAAAACTCGTCGAGGATCTTGGTTTCGATGTCCTTGTCGAGCGTGTCGCGCTGCCAGATCGCACGCAGGTTCTTGGCGGCCGTATCGGATTTTCCGGTGGCGACGAGCGCGCGGGCGAGAATGAGGGAGCCTTCGGTCGTTTCCGGCTGCGTGTTGCCGAAAGCCGCGAGCACGTCGGCCGCTGGCGGGTTCTCTCGATAAAGCGCTCGTTCGGAGTTGGCGCGCAGGGATTTCAGCCCTGGCCATCCCTGCAGTTCCCGTTGGGCGTCGGCAATTTCGAAGGAAGGCACGCCTCGCTGGCCGGAAACGGCGATCGCCCAAGTCAAGATGTGCCGGTCGAGCGTGCCTTCGGCCATGGCGTCGCGCACGGCAATCGCCGCGGTCGGCTGCTTGTTGGAAAGAGCATCGAGCCCTGCCTTGAGATCGCTGCTGAGCGGTCCGGCCGCTGTCGCGATGGCATTCGTAGTTTCGTTCGTGGCAATGGGGACCACCTTGTCCGAAAGCACGGGCTTGCGTGTCGGAACCGGTACGCGATCGAGGGTTTCTGCGCTGCCTGCCGACGCTGCCAGAAGCGCCGCGCCGATGATGGCGGCGGCAGGCAGATATATTGACCCGCGCATCAAGAACCCCGTGTTCCCCGTATCCAACTTCGTCCGCCGCCAGATTGCCCGATGACAAGGCGGGCGGCCAGTATCGATCACAACAATTGCCCCAAACCCGCTCTCGCCCTGGTTGGGCGGTCGTGATTATGCGTGCCAAACATCAAGCTTTTGCATGAAAACCGGCGTGAAATGCCGTGTTACAACGCTTGCCGCAGCCACGTCACATGATTATGGTGCGGCAGTTTTTTAACCGTCGATTACGGCCAAAGCATGAGTGCAGACTTCGCTTTTACGCCGTCAGGAGTTGTGCATGTTCAAGGGTTCCATTCCCGCTCTCGTAACACCGTTCACCGCCACCGGCGCGGTGGATGCGGATGGTTTCGTCGCGCATGTGGAATGGCAGATAAAAGAAGGCAGCCACGGCCTGGTGCCGGTCGGCACCACCGGCGAATCTCCGACCCTCTCGCATGACGAGCACAAGAAGGTCGTCGAACTCTGCATCGAGGCCGCCGCCAAGCGCGTGCCGGTTATTGCCGGCGCCGGCTCCAACAATACGACGGAAGCGATCGAACTTGCTCAGCATGCTGAAAAGGCCGGCGCCGATGCGATCCTCGTCGTCACGCCCTACTACAACAAGCCGACGCAAAAGGGCCTCTTCGCGCACTATGCGGCAATCGCCGAAAGCGTGAAGGTGCCGATCGTCATCTACAACATCCCCGGTCGCTCGGTCGTGGATATGAGCGTCGAGACCATGGCGGCGCTCAGCAAGGCTTACGCCAACATCATCGGCGTTAAGGATGCCACCGGCAAGATCGAGCGCGTCTCCGAACAGCGCATGGCCTGCGGTCCGGAGTTCGTGCAGCTTTCGGGCGAAGATGCAACCGCGCTCGGCTTCAACGCCCATGGCGGCGTCGGCTGCATTTCGGTCACGGCAAACGTCGCGCCGCGTCTTTGCGCCGAGTTCCAGCAGGCGACGCTCGCCGGCGATTATGCCAAGGCGCTCGTCTATCAGGACAAGCTGATGCCGCTGCACAAGGCGATCTTCATGGAGCCGGGCCTCTGCGGCGCCAAGTATGCGCTGAACCGCCTCGGCCGCATGAGCCGCGCCGTGCGCTCGCCGCTGTTGCCGACGCTCGAACCGGCAACCGAGGCTGCGATCGATGCAGCACTCAGACACGCAGGATTGATGAACTGATGGCACCCAAAGGAAGCCAGCGCACGGTCAACAAGGTTGTGGCGGAAAACCGCAAGGCCCGCTTCAACTACGAGATCGTCGACACCTACGAGGCCGGTCTGGTTTTGACCGGCACCGAGGTCAAGTCGTTGCGCGAAGGCAAGGCCAACATTGCCGAGTCCTATGCGACGGACGAGGGTGGCGAGATCTGGCTGATCAACTCCTACCTGCCGGAATATCTGCAGGCGAACCGCTTCAACCATGAAACGCGGCGGCGGCGGAAACTGCTTCTGTCGAAGCGCGAGGTCAACCGGCTACAGGGCGCCGTCAACCGTGAAGGCATGTCGCTGATCCCGCTGAAGATCTACTTCAACGACCGCGGCCGCGCCAAGCTGGAGCTGGCGCTCGGCAAGGGCAAGAAGTTGCATGACAAGCGCGAGGCGTCGAAGGAGCGTGACTGGAACCGCCAGAAGAGCCGGCTTCTGAAGGACCGCGGCTAAGAGAAATCCCTTTGCGTTGCATCCGCCAAAGACGGCCGGTGCAACGCGACAGGCGCCCACTTCGCGCTGAAAAACCTGCCGGCAATTTTTGAGATTTTTGAGAGAAGTTCAACGATCGACGTCGTTGATGCTGGGCGTTTCGAATGGCGCTCGCGCAATCGCGCGCCTTGCGTTCGGATGAACGCTTCAGATCTCGACCGGATCGGCCACCGGCTCGGTGTTGTGGCGCGGGGTGCGTTCGGACGGTTCGCGGCCGATTTCGGCACGCAGCGTTGCAAGATCGATGAAATGGTCGGCCTGACGGCGCAGGTCGTCGGCGATCATCGGCGGCTGCGTCGACATCGTCGAGACGACGGAAACCTTGCGCCCCTTGCGCTGAAGCGCTTCCACCAGCGTGGTGAAATCGCCGTCGCCGGAGAAGATTACGAGGTGATCGACGGTTTCGGACTGCTCCATGGCATCGATCGCCAGCTCGATATCCATATTGCCCTTGATCTTGCGGCGGCCGAGCGAGTCGGTGAACTCCTTGGCCGGCTTCGTCACGACCTTGTAACCGTTATAGTCTAGCCAATCGATGAGCGGGCGGATTGAAGAGTATTCCTGATCCTCGATGAGGGCCGTGTAGTAGTAGGCGCGCAATAGATAGCCGCGCTTCTGGAATGCTTTCAGGAGCTTACGGTAGTCGATGTCGAAGCCGAGGCTTTTCGATGCCGCGTAAAGATTCGCGCCGTCGATAAAGAGTGCGATTTTTTCGCGGGGGTCGAACATCGTCTTTCCTTTTTCAATAGCGGCGCATCAAAGGCCGCCTGCCGGCGGGTGCGCAAAAGTAAGTCGATTACATTAATAATTGCTGATATGGCAAATAATGTAGCTTATGTATTGCATTATTCCAGCCGCGCGCTCGCGAATATAGCTAGTTTTAGCAGTTGCTATAGATCGTCCACATCTCTGGGTCGCCTTTTCCATCAGGGGCTTCATTCCCGACCTGAAGATGCAACCTAAATGTGTGAGCGACGTTTCCAGCTCATTCGCATCGCATTTTATCACGAAGTGTGACGTTACGTGAGCGTCCCTTGAAGGAAAAACTTGAACTTGCCTTGTTTTGATTGTATCCGGGCGCTTAATTCCAGAAATCGGACCCGATGAGGCGCCGTCAGGCGACTGCTCCGGTTTCGTGTTGTCAATCCGTGCAGCGGCGATGCCGCCGCGCTTCGAGCCCAAAAGGACAGGCAATGGCCCGCGTCACCGTCGAAGATTGCATCGACAAGGTCGATAACCGTTTCGAACTCGTTCTGCTTGCCAGCCACCGCGCGCGCCTGATTTCTCAGGGCGCCGCCATCACCATCGACCGCGACAACGACAAGAACCCCGTCGTCGCGCTCCGCGAGATCGCAGATGAGACCCTGTCTCCTGGCGACCTCAAGGAAGACCTGATCCATTCGCTGCAGAAGCATGTTGAAGTGGACGAGCCCGAGCCCGATCCGGCTTCGCTGCTCCAGACCGATGCCGAGACGACCTTTACCGAAGTCGCCGAGGACGAAGATCAGCCGGAAGCCATCACCTTCGACCGCATGTCGGAAGAAGAACTGCTTGCCGGCATCGAAGGTCTCGTGCCGCCGGAAAAGAGCGACGACTACTGAGATCCGTCGCGGAACGCCCGTTCCCACGTGTTTTCAAAGCAGTGCGCCACTCGTATGATTGGCGCACTTTTTTATTGATTTCTTCTAGAGCGGGAAATGGAAAGTGTTTGCGGTTTTCCGCCTGCATCCCGCTCTAAATTAGGAGAACGATCACGTTTATGATTTTAGGTCGGTGGGACCTGAAATCATCATGATCTAGAGGATCGCCAGCGAATGATGCGCCAATACGAGCTCGTTGAGCGCGTGCAGAAATACAAGCCCGACGTCAATGAGGCCTTGCTCAACAAGGCCTACGTCTATGCGATGCAGAAGCATGGCCAGCAGAAGCGGGCAAGCGGCGATCCCTATATATCCCACCCCCTGGAGGTGGCGGCAATCCTGACGGAGATGCGTCTCGACGAGTCGACCATTGCCGTTGCTCTTCTGCACGATACGATCGAGGACACGACGGCCACGCGGCAGGAGATCGACGATCTCTTCGGCGAGGATATCGGCGCGCTCGTCGAGGGGCTGACGAAGATCAAGAAGCTCGATCTCGTTACCAAGAAGGCCAAGCAGGCGGAAAACCTGCGCAAGCTGCTGCTCGCCATTTCGGACGATGTGCGGGTTTTGCTCGTCAAGCTCGCCGACCGGCTGCACAACATGCGCACGCTCGACCACATGTCGGCGGAGAAGCGCGCCCGCATCTCCGAAGAGACCATGGATATCTACGCGCCACTCGCCGGCCGCATGGGTATGCAGGACATGCGCGAGGAGCTCGAAAACCTCTCGTTCCGCCATATCAACCCCGAGGCCTTCGAAACGGTCACCCGGCGGCTGGAGGAACTGTCCGAGCGCAACGAGGGTCTGATCAAGAAGATCGAAGACGAGCTCCGCGAATTGCTTCAGGCCGAGGGCCTGAAAGCGGCACAGGTCAAGGGTCGGCAGAAGAAGCCCTATTCGGTCTTCCGCAAGATGCAGTCGAAGTCTCTGTCCTTCGAACAGCTGTCCGACGTCTGGGGCTTCCGCATCATCGTCGACGATATCCCGGCCTGCTACCGCGCGCTCGGCATCGTCCATACGCGCTGGCGCGTCGTTCCCGGCCGCTTCAAGGACTACATCTCCACCCCGAAGCAGAACGATTACCAGTCGATCCACACGACCATCGTCGGCCCGTCCCGCCAGCGCATCGAGCTGCAGATCCGCACGCGCCGCATGAACGACATCGCCGAATACGGTATCGCGGCCCATTCGCTCTACAAGGACGGGGAGGGGAAAGAGGGTGCGTCGGCAGATGCGGCTCTGTCGCCGACGTCGAATGCCTATTCCTGGCTCCGGCGCACGATCGAATCGCTCGCGGAGGGCGACAATCCGGAAGAGTTCCTGGAGCACACCAAGCTCGAACTGTTCCAGGATCAGGTCTTCTGCTTCACGCCCAAGGGCCAGTTGATCGCGCTGCCGCGCGGCGCGACGCCGATCGACTTTGCCTATGCCGTCCACACCAATATCGGCGATACCTGCGTCGGCGCCAAGATCAACGGCCGTATCATGCCGCTGGTCACCCGCCTCAACAATGGCGACGAAGTGGAAATCATCCGCTCGGGCATCCAGGTGCCGCCGCCCGCCTGGGAAGAAATCGTCGTTACCGGCAAGGCCCGCTCGGCGATCCGCCGCGCAACGCGTGCGGCCATCCGCAAGCAATATGCCGGCCTCGGCTATCGCATTCTGGAGCGCACCTTCGAGCGCGCCGGCAAGACCTTTTCGCGCGAGGCGCTGAAGCCGGCGCTGCATCGGCTCGGCCAGAAGGAGGTCGAGGACGCCATCGCCTCCGTCGGCCGCGGCGAGCTTTCCTCGCTCGACGTGCTGCGCGCAGTGTTCCCGGATCATCAGGACGAGCGGGTCACGGTGAAGCCCAGCGCCGACGACGGCTGGTTCAACATGCGCAGCGCCGCCGGCATGGTGTTCAAGTTGCCGGGCCGCGGCAAGGATGCGAACGGCGTCGCCCAGGCCGAAGGGCCGGAGGCCCTGCCGATCCGTGGTCTCTCGGGCAATGCCGAAGTGCATTTCAGCCCGGCGGGGGCCATTCCCGGAGACCGCATCGTCGGCATCATGGAGAAGGACAAGGGCATCACCATCTACCCGATCCAGTCGCCGATCCTGCAGAAGTTCGATGACGAGCCGGAGCGCTGGATCGATGTGCGCTGGGATCTGGACGAGGCCAACAGCAGCCGCTTCATTGCCCGCATCGCGATCAGCGCCCTGAACGAGCCGGGGACGCTTGCCGAGGTGGCCCAGGCGATCGCCACCAGCGACGTCAATATCCGGACTTTGTCGATGGGGCGCGTGGCTGCCGACTTCAGCGAACTGCAGTTTGACCTCGAGGTCTGGGATCTTCGCCAGCTCAATCACCTGATCACGCAGCTCAAGGAATTGCCGAGCGTGTCCATGGTGAAGCGCCTGTTCGAATAAGGCGACTGGCTGCGCCCTGCGCAATTGCCTGCAAAACAGGCAGGCTGCGCATGGCGAAACGGCAAGCCATGCCAATGGCGCATGGCTGCCGCCATTTCCTGTATCTGGTGGAACAGGGACCTCTAAACTATCTTCTCGGTCGGGAGGTAAACAAAGAGGTTTGCCATGTTTAATCAGTTGAAGAAGATCACCCGCGCTCTGCGCGTCCCCACTCAGGAAGAGCGCGAGCTCGCCTATCTCAATAGCTCGGTCGACCGTATCGACCTCGAGTACCGCCAGCGCCAGATCGATCGCGGCCTGTTCCGTAACTACTAAGCCCGCTGGGTCCCGTCTTCTGGCGGCATCCTGAGCCATGCGTTCGCCGGATGGCTCGCCTGCGACATGCGCGCGGCGCCTGGGCGGGTTGCAAGCGACAGGCAGGACGCCTATCTTGCGGCCAGCAAACAGGCGGACGCGCGGTCTTGTGCCGGCTGACGGCTTAAAGACGCGGTCATGACGGCATAATGTTATTCAGGCGCAGAAAACCGGTTACGATTTCCGAAAGGCTGCGGTCCATCCTTTGGCCGCGCAAAGGGTTTGCGCGCGGCCTGCGTTATGTGACGCTGCGCGTGTTGCGCCTTTCATCGACACCGCATTCGATTGCCGTCGGCGTGGCGGCGGGTGCCGCTTCGTCCTTCACGCCATTTTTCGGCCTGCACATCATTATTGCCGTTGCGCTCGCTTTCCTGTTCTCGGGTAATCTCGTCGCGGCCGCGATCACGACAGCGCTCGCCAATCCCGTGACGATCCCGATGATCCTGACGGCGTCCTACGAACTTGGGACGGCGATCCTCGGCGTCGAGAGCGCGCACGCCGCAAGCTCGGCCGACGTCATGCGCATGGTCGAGCACCTCGACCTTCCGGCTCTTTGGGGTCCGGTGTTCAAGCCGATGCTGGTGGGCTCGTTGCCGCTCGCGGCAGGCGGCGCACTTCTTTCCTACATTGCGGCTTACCAGGCGGCCCGGCTCTTTCAAAAGCGCCGCCGGGCACGCACCAAAGAGCTTGGATCCTCTTCATGATCATAGGCATAGGCAGCGATCTGATCGATATCAGACGGATCGAAAACTCGCTTTCCCGCTTCGGCGAACGCTTCGTTCAGCGCTGTTTTACCGAGATCGAGATCGCCAAGTCCGAAGGGCGGAAGAACCGCGCGGCATCTTACGCCAAGCGCTTCGCCGCCAAGGAAGCCTGTTCGAAGGCGCTCGGAACGGGCCTCGCGCAAGGCGTCTTCTGGAAAGACATGGGCGTCATCAATTTGCCGGGCGGCAAGCCAACGATGAACCTGACCGGAGGTGCCGCGGCGCGTCTGGAGCAGATGCTGCCGCCGCATCATCGCGCCGCCATCCATCTGACGATTACCGACGATTTCCCCCTGGCCCAGGCCTTCGTGATTATCGAGGCGCTGCCCGTTGCCCCGATTGAGGGAACGGTTTAGAGCATTCCGCTGGAAAAACCGGCCCTGACCAATTGAAGGGGCGGCGGTTTGCAGCATATGAGACCGGGATTGCGCGCAGTCCAAAGCCGGACCGAGAGTCCGGACAAAAGTTGAGAGCAGGCCCCGCGCGGGCGTTGCGATGATAAAGGAACACAGTAGCGTGGCAGAAAAGACAGAAGCGAAGCAGAGCGGCCTCTGGGAGAACGTGAAGGTCGTCATCCAGGCATTGCTCCTGGCTTTGGTCATCCGTACGGTTCTCTTTCAGCCCTTCACCATTCCGTCCGGCTCGATGATGCCGACGCTGCTGGTTGGCGACTACATCTTCGTCAACAAGTTCGCCTACGGCTTCTCCAAGTATTCGCTGCCGCTTTCGCCCGACCTGTTCTCCGGCCGCATCTTCGCAAGTGAGCCGAAGCGCGGCGATATCGTCGTGTTCCGCTTCCCGCCGAACCCGGATATCGACTACATCAAGCGTCTCGTCGGCCTTCCGGGCGACCGCATCCAGGTGCGCAACAGCATTCTCTACATCAATGACAAGCCGGTTGAGCGCACGCCGGATGGCGGTTTCCGCGCCGACGACCAATACGACACCGGCGCCGACGTTCCGGTTTTCCGCGAAACGATGGACAATGGCGTCTCCTATGACACGCTTGACCAGTTCCCGGATGCACGCGGCGACAACACCCGCGAGTTCATCGTGCCCGCCGGCCATTACTTCATGATGGGCGACAACCGCGACAACTCGGCCGACAGCCGCTTCGACGTCGGCTTCGTGCCGGCCGAAAACCTGGTCGGCCGCGCCAGCATGATCTTCTTCTCGCTCGGTCACGACACGTCGTTCCGCCAAGTGTGGAAGTGGCCGACGAACCTGCGCTACGACCGTCTGTTCAAGGCGGTCGAATGATGAAGTCGCGGTCGCTGGGCGCGGAGGATCGGGTAAAGCTTGAGGCCGTGATCGGTTATCAGTTCGCGGAGAAGGAGCGCCTTGACCGGGCGCTCACCCATTCCAGCGCGCGAAGCGCCAAGGGTTCGAACTATCAGCGCCTCGAATTCCTGGGCGACCGGGTGCTCGGGCTTTGCGTGGCAGAGCTTCTGTTCCAGACCTTTCGCGATGCCAATGAGGGCGAGCTTTCGGTCCGGCTGAACCAGCTCGTCAGCGCCGAAAGCTGCGCCAAGGTCGCCGACGACCTGGAGCTGCACCAATTCATCCGCACGGGCTCGGACGTCAAGAAGATAACCGGCAAGGCGATGATGAATGTGCGGGCGGATGTGGTAGAGTCGCTGATCGCCGCCATCTATCTCGATGGCGGTCTCGAAGCTGCCCGCGGCTTCGTGCTGCGCCATTGGAAAGACCGCGCAGTGCGCGCCGATGGGGCTCGCCGCGATGCAAAGACCGAATTGCAGGAATGGGCGCATGCCAAGTTCGGCACCGCGCCAGCCTACCGGACGGATGAGCGTTCCGGCCCTGACCACGACCCCCGCTTCACGGTAACCGTCGAAGTCACGGGTGTCGCGCCGGAGACCGGAACGGACAGATCCAAGCGCGGAGCCGAACAGGTAGCCGCGACGAAATTGTTGGAACGCGAAGGCGTGTGGCGGAAGAGTTCCGCCGGAAATTGACGGAAAACATGACGGACATGGAAAAAGATACGGCCGCCGAAGGCGCGCCGACCCACTCGGGCTTCGTGGCGATGATCGGCGCGACCAACGCCGGCAAATCGACCCTGGTCAACCGCCTCGTCGGCGCCAAGGTTTCGATCGTCAGCCACAAGGTGCAGACGACGCGCGCGATCGTGCGTGGCATCGCCATTCATGACAACGCCCAGATCGTTTTCATGGACACGCCCGGCATCTTCAAGCCGCGCCGCCGGCTCGACCGCGCCATGGTCACGACCGCCTGGGGCGGCGCCAAGGATGCGGACGTGATCATGTTCCTGATCGATAGCGAACGCGGCCTGAAGGGCGATGCGGAAGCGATCCTCGAGGGCCTCAAGGAAGTGCACCAGCCGAAGATCCTGGTGCTGAACAAGATCGACCAGGTGCGTCCTGAAGACCTCTTGAAGCTGGCGGCTGCCGCCAACGAGACGATCAAGTTCGAGCGCACCTTCATGATCTCGGCGCTGAACGGCTCGGGCTGCAAGGATCTGATGGATTACCTGGCCGAGACGCTGCCGGAAGGCCCCTGGTACTATCCGGAAGACCAGATCTCCGATCTGCCGATGCGTCAGCTCGCCGCTGAAATCACCCGCGAAAAGCTCTTTTTGCGTCTGCATCAGGAGCTTCCCTACGCCTCGCATGTCGAGACCGAGAAGTGGGAAGAGCGCAAGGACGGCTCGGTGCGCATCGAGCAGGTGATCTATGTCGAGCGCGAGAGCCAGAAGAAGATTGCGCTTGGCAAGGGCGGTGACGCGATCAAGGCGATCTCGACCGCATCGCGCAAGGAGATCTCCGAGATCCTCGAGCAGCCGGTGCACCTGTTCCTGTTCGTCAAGGTACGCGAGAACTGGGGCGACGACCCCGAGCGCTTCCGCGAAATGGGCCTGGAATTCCCGCGATAAGGCCGCGCGCACACCGTCTGGTGTGATGTTTTTCGGCACCCGTTGAAACGGGTGCCGTGCCGCTCACCGCCCAGGTGGGCTCAAGCGCCTGAAATGCGCTTTCCATTTGCATCGAGAACCGGTTCGCCGTCCTCCTTCGAGAACGGGCCCTTCTGCGTGTCGGGCAGGATGTCGAGCACCCGTTCGGACGGGCGGCAGAGCCGGGTGCCGATCGGGGTGACGACGAAGGGGCGGTTGATAAGGATCGGGTGCGCCATCATCGCTTCGAGCAGCCGTTCGTCGCTGACCGTGGGGTCGCCGAGCCCAAGCTCCGCACAGGGCGTGCCTTTCTCGCGGAGAGCGTCACGCACGGTCAGGCCGGCATCGGCTATGATCTTTTCCAGCGCCTGTCGAGACGGCGGCGCCTGCAGATACTCGATGACCGTCGGCTCGATACCGGCGTTGCGGATCATCGCCAGCGTGTTGCGCGAGGTGCCGCAGGCGGGGTTGTGGTAGATCGTGACGTTCATGTGCTTGCCTTCCGCGGAATTGAGGCCGCCGTTGCGGCCAGCGTCGACGGTTGCTCAAAGCCATAGGGTCGAAGCTCGCTGCAGGCAAGCCGGCCGCCCGTGTCAGTTCGTACCGGCGTCGGCGACTTGCCGCTTTGCGAGCGCCGGGCCGATCATCTCGATCCGGTTGGTCCAGATGTAACCGGAGAACCCTGGCGGTACCATTTCCAGATCCTGCATCGTGTCGATGCCGGTGGTGGAGTCGCCACCGTCAAAGGGGCCGAGCAGGATGATCTCGCTTCCGGCCGCCTTCATCCGCGCAGCAAAGCGGTCGGGCCAGCCCCAGAGAAACGGCGCATAGTTTCCCGGCACGGCGACGAGGGTGTTCTTGCACGCGTCCGGGACGATGCCGGTCCAGCCGTAGCCGAAGTACTGCATCAGGCATGCCTTCGTCGACGTCCGGTCGTAACCGCGCATACCCTCCAGGCGTTTCAGCGTCTCGCGGGTCGGCTCTTCGCCGCCGTAGACGCCGAAAACGGCCTCCCGCCATTGCGGTTGCGCCTCGACGCGCGCTGCGAGTTCTGCGCCTTCTTCGGCGCGCCGGCTCTTGAAGTTGATCAGGAACTTGCGGTCGGGCAGGGCGGCCAGCACCTCCTCGAGCGTCGGCATCTGGCCGACGCCCTTGCCGCGGAAGGGGAAGGTCTTGCCGCCGTCGGCCGTATAGCCGTAGCCGATGTCGAGAGACTTCAGCGTCGCCATCGGCGTTTCCTCGGTCACGCCCTTGGCCTCTGTCCGGCAATCGAGCGTCCAGTCGTGGAAGACGGCGAACTGTCTGTCGGGCGTCAGATGCACGTCGAGTTCGACGACATCGGCGCCTACCTCGAAGGCCGCCTGCATCGAGGCAATCGTGTTTTCGAGATAGGGATGCTCCGGCGTCCTGATGATCGTCGCCGTACACGTGTCCCTGCCGACATTCTCCTTCGGATAGGTTTGATGCATGCCCCGGTGGGCAAGCAGCTTTGCGGCACCCGCCGGCGGCGCGATGAACAACGATGTGTTCATCAACCACACGACCGCGACAAACAGCACGAAAATGGCAAGCGCTTTCTTCATCCTGATTCTCCTCTGGGAATCGGGATTGCCCGACATTGTGGCGCGACGATGTTGCTTTGCACGTATCGCGTGCGTGCATGTCGCGGATTGCGAACAATGTGTCACCCCTGCGCGCGATTGACCGTGAGCCGGGCCCCGTGAGAGGTAGCCGTCACTGACGTGCGATCCAGGAGAAGTGAGATGCCGCAACTCGTCGAAGGAAAATGGGTCAAGGGCGACGTTGCGGCGAGCGAGATGAAGGGCGGCGCGTTCCACCGCGAGCCGACGCGGTTTCACCGCTGGATCACGCCCGAAGGCAGGCCGGGCCCGGACGGGCAAGAAGCCTTGCCGGCCGAGGCCGGACGCTACCGCCTGTTCGTTTCCTATCTTTGCCCCTGGGCCTCGCGCACGATCGCCTTCCGCAATCTCAAGGGCTTGCAGGACATTGTCGGCCTGACCGTTTCCAATCCGGAACTGGGCGAAGACGGCTGGGTTTATGACGAACCCGTCGATGCCGGCGCGCGCGTCGGCAAGATCCGCTTCCATCACGAACTCTATGTGGCGAGCGACCCGACCTACACCGGAAAGGTCTCTGTTCCCGTACTCTGGGACATGCGGGAAGGGCGGATCGTCAACAACGAGTCCGCCGATATCATCCGCATCCTGAACTCGGCCTTCGACGGGCTCACCGGCAACCGGCTCGACTTCTACCCCGAGACGCTGCGTGCCGAGATCGACCGCTGGAACGGCCCGATCTACGAGCGTGTCAACAATGGCGTCTATCGCTCCGGCTTCGCCAAGACCCAGGGCGCTTATGAGGAGGCGGTGGCAAGCCTGTTCGGCATGCTCGACGAACTGGAGGCTCACCTTGCGGACAACCGCTATCTTGCCGGCGAGCACCTGACAGAGGCCGACATCCGCCTCTTCGTCACCCTGGTTCGCTTCGACGCGGCCTATCACGGGGCGTTCAAATGCAACATCCGCCGGATCGAGGACTATCCGGCGCTGTCGAACTACCTGCGCGAAATCTACCAGTGGCCAGGCATCCGCGAGAGCGTGCGTATCGACCACATCAAGCGCGGCTACTACGGCATTGCCCACATCAACCCGACGCGCATCGTGCCTGCAGGCCCGCTGCTCGATTTCGACCGACCCCATGACCGCGCGCGTCTGCCCGGTCTAGGCGTCGCTGAAATCTAGGTTTGTTTCTCAGCATTTGCTAAGGAAACAAATTTATGAGGGGCCATAAAGAACCCATTGCCAATCGATCGAAGCTTCCTACCTTAATTTGAGTTCTGATGGATAAGAGCCCGATGGCGGCGGCCTGACGAATTCTCGGCGCGGCACCCAAGAGGAGCCTGATGTGTCCCGCCGGATACCCGTGAGGCTACGCCCGTGCCGGTTCTCGCCGCTTCCGGACGCGCTGGCGCCTGTTCCCGATGCGCCCCTCGCAACCACTCCTGAAGCCCCGAAAGAGCCGACCCTTCGCATCTCTCATGCACCAGGACACGTTCGGTAGGTCTGGTAGGGGTGGGATATGAATGCAGCATTGTTGACATTGCTTCGCCGTCTGGTGCGCAACGGTAACCTGACGGTCGTATTTTCTTCCGGCGAAGAAGTGATCCTGGGTGACGGCAGTGGAAAGCCGGCATCAATCCGCATCATCGATGCGGAGGCGGAGGCGGCGATCGTTCGCGATCCCGCTCTTCGCTTCGGTGAAATGTACATGGACGGGCGTGTCGTCATCGAGAAGGGCGATATCTTTGACGTGCTCTCGATCGTGAAGAGGAACGGGCTCGAGAACGCCGCAACAGCGACCAATACGTTGGCGGCCCTCTGGCATGTGTTGCGCCAGCAGATGCGGAGCCGCATGCCGGTCAACCGCAACCGGCACAACGTCGCCCATCACTACGATCTCGATCGTAAGCTCTTCAACCTGTTCCTCGATGAGGACTGGCAATATTCCTGCGCCTATTTTCAACCGCGTGGAATATCGCTCGATGCGGCCCAACTCGCCAAGAAACGGCACATCGCGGCAAAGCTCCTGCTGGAGCCCGGCCAGAAGGTGCTGGAGGTCGGCTCCGGCTGGGGCGGCATGGCCATGTATCTGGCCGAATCCTCGGGCGTTGAGGTTACCGGCATCACGCTCAGCGAAGAGCAGCTGAAGGTCTCGCGTGATCGCGCCGCCAGGCGCGGGCTCTCCGATCGCGTCCGCTTCGAACTGCAGGACTATCGCACCCTGCAAGGCCGGCAGTTCGACCGCATTGTCTCCGTGGGCATGTTCGAGCATGTCGGCATCGGCAACTACGGCAACTTCTTCGAGAAGATGAACGCGCTGCTGAAGCCTGAAGGCGTCATGCTGCTGCATTCGATCGGCCAGATCTACAAGCCCTGGGCCACCAATCCGTGGATCGAGAAGTACATCTTTCCCGGCGGCTATATCCCGGCGATTTCGGAGGTTTTGCCTTCCGTCGAGCGCACGCGGCTCCTGGTGAAAGATGTCGAAATCCTGCCGATGCATTACGCCTGGACATTGAAAGCCTGGCGCGAGCGCTTCGTCGCCCGGCGCGAGGAGGCGATCAAGCTCTACGACGAGCGGTTCTTCCGCATGTGGGAGTTCTATCTGGCTGCGTCGGAGACGGCCTTCCTCTACGACAAGCATTTCATCTTCCAGCTGCAGATCTCGCCGTCACTCAGTGCGGTTCCGGCTTCGCGCGGCTATATCGAGGAGAGGGAGCGGCAACTGATCGAGTTCGAAAAGCGCCGCCCACCGCTCGAACCCGTCAATACCTGGGATGCCGTGCCTGAGCAGGAGCATGTCGAGCCTGCCTCCATGGCGTGCTGAACCATCGGCCGTCCCGCCTGAAAGCGGGGCGGCCGATCCATCTTCTGTGGAGTTCCGGTTTTCCGCCGAAGGCCTTCACTTGGCCTTCAAGGTCTGCGCCTTTATGGTCGCCGACCAAACAGCAAAGACGGAATTCCCATATGGCCAGCCCTGCAAAACCCATCGCCGCCATTATCGCCAGCGAAATCAAGGCAACACCTTCGCAGGTCGTTGCGGCGGTCGAGCTGCTTGACGAGGGCGCCACGGTGCCGTTCATCGCACGTTACCGCAAGGAAGTGACGGGTGGGCTCGACGATACGCAGCTGCGTACGCTTGCGGAACGGCTGACCTATCTGCGCGAACTCGAGGCGCGCCGGGCATCGATCCTCGAATCGATCCGCGGCCAGGACAAGCTGACCGCCGAACTCGAAGCCAAGATCGCCGCCGTCGAAACCAAGGCCGAACTCGAAGACATCTATCTGCCCTATAAGCCGAAGCGCCGGACCAAGGCCGAGATCGCCCGCGAGCGTGGCCTCGGGCCTCTGGCAGAGGCGATCCTTGCCGATCGCTCGGTGGCACCTGCCGACCGCGCCGCTGCCTTCCTGACTGCCGAGGTGGCCGACGTGAAGACGGCGCTCGACGGTGCGCGCGACATCATCGCCGAAGGTATGACGGAAAATGCCGATCTGCTCGGCCGCCTGCGCAACCACATGAAGGGCGCCGCCTTCCTGCGCGCCAAGGTCGTCGACGGCAAGCAGGAGGCGGGCGCCAAGTTCTCCGACTACTTCGATCATTCCGAGCGCTGGGCGACGACACCGGGCCACCGGGCGCTGGCCATGCTGCGCGGCTGGAACGAAGAGGTGCTCTCGGTCGACATCGTCGTCGACCAGGACGATACCTCGCCGGTCAAGCCGGTCGAGCGCATGATCGCGGCCGCCTACAATGTTGGCGGTCACCTGCCGGGCGACAAGTGGCTTGCCGAGATGATCGGCTGGACCTGGCGCGTGAAGCTTTCCATGTCGCTGTCGCTCGACCTCATGCGCGAACTGCGCGAGCGCGCCGAGGAAGAGGCGATCCACGTTTTTGCCCGAAACCTCAAGGATCTGCTGCTGGCGGCACCTGCGGGATCGCGGGCGACGATGGGGCTCGACCCGGGCATCCGCACCGGCGTCAAGGTCGCCATCGTCGACGGCACCGGCAAGTTGCTCGAAACGACGACCGTCTACCCGTTCCCGCCGAAGAACGACGTCCGCGGCACCCAGGCCGAACTCGCTTCGCTGATCCGCAAGCACAAGGTGGAACTGATCGCGATTGGCAACGGCACCGGCAGCCGCGAAACCGAAAAGCTCGTGGCCGACATGCTCTCGCAGCTTCCGGCGCCGAAGCCGACGAAGGTCATCGTCTCCGAGGCCGGCGCCTCGGTTTATTCGGCGTCCGAAACCGCCGCCCTGGAATTCCCCGGTCTCGACGTTTCGCTGCGCGGCGCGGTCTCGATCGCCCGTCGCCTGCAGGATCCGCTCGCCGAACTCGTGAAGATCGAGCCGAAGTCGATCGGTGTTGGCCAGTACCAGCACGACGTCGACCAGTCGAAGCTCAGCCGCTCACTGGATGCGGTGGTGGAAGATGCGGTGAATGCCGTTGGTGTGGACGTCAACACGGCTTCTGCTCCGCTGCTTGCCCGTGTGTCCGGTCTCGGCAAATCCTCGGCCGAGGCGATTGTCGCCCATCGCGACGCGACCGGCCCCTTTGCGAGCCGCAAGGAACTGTTGAACGTGCCGCGTCTTGGCGCCCGCACCTTCGAACAGTGCGCGGGCTTCCTGCGCATTCCGAACGGCAAGGAGCCGCTCGACGCCTCCTCGGTCCATCCGGAGGCCTATGGTGTCGCCAAGAAGATCGTTGCGGCCTGTGGTCGCGACGTCCGGGCGTTGATGGGCGACAGCGTCGCTCTGAAGAGCCTCGATCCGAAGGTCTTCGTCGACGAGCGCTTCGGCTTGCCGACGGTCAAGGATATCCTTGCGGAACTGGAAAAGCCCGGCCGCGACCCGCGCCCGAGCTTCAAGACCGCGACCTTCGCCGACGGTGTCGACGACATCAAGGATTTGAAGGTCGGCATGCAGCTCGAGGGCACCGTGACCAATGTCGCCGCTTTCGGCGCCTTCGTCGATATCGGCGTGCACCAGGACGGCCTCGTGCACGTGTCTCAGCTGGCGGATCGCTTCGTCAAGGATCCGCATGAGGTGGTAAAGGCCGGGGATGTGGTGACCGTTCGTGTCACCGAGGTCGATGTTCCCCGCAAGCGGATCGGTCTCACCATGCGCAAGGATGGTGGCGCCGAGACGGGCCGCGAGCCGCGGTCAGGCGCACCGGGCGGCAACAACAATCGTGGTCCGGCCCCGCGCCAGCAGAAGCCGCAGCAACCGGCCCAGGGCGCCTTCGGTGCGGCGCTGATGGAAGCGATGAAGCGCAAATAGGGCAGAGCTTCGCCGCGGGCGCATCCGGCGCCCCGGCCGCTTGCTCTATAAATTAGCTAATTGTAATAATCCGGCCTTTCCACCATACTGGCTGCAGGGCGGCGCGGGTCTACCGTGCCCATGCCGCAGCCGGCCGGCGACGGAAAGGTCAACGCAAACTCCTTCGCCGCGCGTCCGGTGAAAGGAGTTCGGTGATGGTGGGCAGTGCGATCCGCGGCCTGGCATTGGCCGCCCTCTTGGCGGCGGGCGTGGTGGCGCGTCCGGTTCCCGCGATCTCCCAGGCTCCGGTCAATTGTGCCGACCGGTCCGAAGTGATCGGGTTTCTGACGCGACAATATCAGGAGAAGCCGGCGGCAACCGCGCTGATCAACCAGCAGGCGATCATGGAGATATACGCTGCCGACAATGGCAGCTGGACGCTGATCGTCACCGACGTCAACGGGCGCAGCTGCGTCATCCTCGCCGGCAAGAGCTGGGAAACCCTGCCGCCCTTGCCGATACCGAAGGCCTAGCCTCTGGGGGAGCGAGCTCAGCCGCTCCTGTCAGAGCGAGCGGCCGACGCTCGAATAGCTGAAGCCGTGCTTCACCACCTCGTCCTGGCGGTAAATGTTCCTGAGGTCGACGAGAATGGGCGTCTTCATCACGGTCTTGAGCCGGCGGAAGTCGAGTGCCCGGAACTCGTTCCATTCGGTAACGATCACCAGTGCATCCGCTTCGTTGGCGGCCTCGTAGGGGTCGCTGGCATAGTCGATCCCGTCGATCAGCTTCTTCGCGTTTTCCATGCCTTCCGGATCATAGCCGATGACATGGGCGCCGGCATCCTGCAGCGTCTGCACGACCACGATCGCCGGGCTGTCGCGCATGTCGTCGGTGTTCGGCTTGAAGGTGAGGCCGAGGATTGCGATCTTGCGGCCGCGCACGTCGCCACCGGCGGCGGCGATGACCTTGCGGCCCATGGCCCGCTTGCGGTTGTCGTTGACGGCCACCGTCGTCTCGACCAGCCGTACCGGGCTGTCATAGTCCTGCGCGGTCTTGACCAGCGCCAGGGTGTCCTTCGGGAAGCACGATCCGCCGTAACCGGGGCCGGCATGCAGGAACTTCGAACCGATACGGCCATCAAGGCCGATGCCGCGGGCAACGTCCTGGACGTTGGCGCCGACCCGTTCGCACAGGTCCGCCATCTCGTTGATGAAGGTGATCTTCATCGCGAGGAACGCATTGCCGGCATATTTGATCAGCTCGGAGGTGCGGCGCGAGGTGAAGACCAGCGGCGACTGGTTGAGATAGAGCGGGCGATAGACCTCGGTCATCACGTCCCGTGCCCGCGCGTCGTCGCCCGAAAGGCCGATGACGATGCGGTCCGGCCGCTTGAAGTCTTCGATCGCGGCACCTTCGCGCAGGAACTCCGGGTTGGAAACGACGGCGAAATCGGCGTCCGGATTGGTTTCGCGGATGATGCGTTCGACCTCGTCGCCGGTGCCGACCGGAACGGTCGATTTCGTCACGATCACGGTGAACCCCTTGAGGTTCTGGGCAATCTCGCGGGCAGCGGCATGCACATAGGAAAGGTCGGCATGGCCGTCGCCGCGCCGCGACGGGGTGCCGACCGCAATGAAGATGACGTCGCTGTCGGCGACGGCGGCAACGAGATCGGTCGTGAAGGTGAGACGGCCCGAAGCGACGTTGCTTGCCACCAGCTGGTCGAGACCGGGTTCGAAGATCGGAATGCGCCCCTGCATCAAGGCGTCGATCTTGCTCTCATCCTTGTCGAGACAAACGACGTCGTGACCGAAGTCCGCAAAACACACGCCGGAAACAAGGCCAACATAGCCGGCGCCGATCATCGTGATTTTCATAGGCTCTTTCCCTTGTTGTGTTCCACCGCGAGCTCAGTTCATAGAACGTGCAATTGCGTATTTTTGCAATTGCTTATGCGCTCAGGTTCACACCCATTTATGCTCGATTGCGCGTAAAGCAAGCCGTCCCGCCAACAGAATGATCCGTGGGGATTAGCTGGCGAGCGGCTTACCGGTTCGCGTTGTAGTAATCCTTGTACCAGGCGGCGAAGCGCGCCACGCCCTCTTCGACGGGGAGAGAGGGCTTGAAATCGGTCAGCGCTTCGAGAAGGTCGGGGGAGGCGTAGGTGCGGGGCACGTCGCCTTGCTGCATCGGCAGCATGTTGCGCACCGCTGGCTTGCCGACCGCCTTTTCGACCGTTTCGACGAAGGTCATCAGTTCGACCGGCTGGCCGCCGCCGATATTGACCACGCGGAAGGGTCCCTGGCGCGACAGCGTGTCCTCGGCCTTTTCTTGAGGCACGCGGTTTTCTTCCGCCGGCGCCACATGGGAAAGCCGGAGAATGCCCTCGACGAGGTCGTCGATATAGGTGAAGTCGCGGCTCATGCGGCCTTCGCCGTAGATGTCGATCGGTTGCCCCTTGTGGATGGCGTCGACGAACTTGAACAGCGCCATGTCGGGCCGCCCCCAGGGGCCGTAGACCGTGAAGAAACGGAAGGCCGTGGTCGGCACTTTGTACAGATGGGCGTAGCTGTGCGCCATCAGTTCCATAGACTTCTTGGTGGCGGCATAGAGCGTCATCGGCTCGTCGGCGCGGTCGGTTTCGGCAAACGGGATTTTCTCGTTGGCGCCGTAGATCGAGGACGTCGAGGCCAGCATCAGGTGCTTCGGGTTAAGCTCCCGCGCCAGTTCCAGAATGTTCCAGGAGCCGACCAGGTTGGAATCCACATAGGCCTTCGGATTTTCGAGGCTGTAGCGCACGCCCGCCTGGGCGGCGAGGTGGATGATGACTTCGGGTTCGGCAAGCTCGGCGGCCCGGCGCAGCGCGTCCCTGTCCTCAAGCATGCCGACGACGGGCTTGAAGCCGTTCGAACGGGCGAGGATCGCATGCCGGTTCTCTTTCAGCGTCACGTCGTAATAGGGGGTCATGCCATCGAAGCCGACCACGAAATGCCCTTCGTCGATCAGCCGCTTGGCGAGGTGAAAGCCGATGAAGCCTGCGGTGCCGGTGATGAGGTAGCGCACGACGATGTCCCCAATTTATGTATCGGCCGTTCATACGAAGAAAGGCGATCGATTGAAAGCCGAAACCATCGGTCTGGTTACCGGTCGAGGTCCTGTTGCAGGGCAGACAGCACCGACATCGCATGGCCGGCATACTGGCTGATCCAGCGATCATGGATCGCCTGGATCGGCAATGCGTTCAGATGGTTCCAACGCTCACGCCCCTCGCGGCGAACGAGTACGAGCTCGGCTTGCTCGAGGACCTTCAGGTGCTGCATGACCGTGCAGCGGTCGAAATTGCTGAAGCGTTCGCAGAGCATGCCGGTGGTCTGCGGCTCCTGCCGCATGGCGTCGAGCATCTGCCGGCGCAGCCCATTGGCAAGCGCTTTGAAAACCAGGTCGTCTTTCGATTCGGTTGACATGTTATTTTCGTGTAACATATTCTTGTCAGTCTCGACAGGAGGAATACACCATGCCCTTTGAATTTCGTGTGAATGGACGGATCAGCCGCCCTGTCGCCCAGGTTTTCGATGCGGTGGTCAATCCGAACCAGCTCAGCCGCTACTTCGTGACGCTTGGCGGTATCAGCGGACCGCTGGTCGCCGGCGCAACCGTGACCTGGTGGGGCGAAGTGCCGATTGAGGTGGAGGTGGTCGAGCCCAACGAGCGGATCGTCTTTCGCTGGCCCGCCATGGTCGCCGAGGGCGAGGATGCCTACCAGACCCGTGTGGAAATGCGCTTCCAGTCGCTGGAGGATGGCACCACCATGGTGACGATTGCCGAAAACGGCTGGCGCGAGAACGGGCAGGGGCAGAAGAGCTCCTACGCCAACTGCGAAGGCTGGTCGCAGATGCTCGCCTGCATGAAAGCCTGGCTCGAATACGGCATCAATCTGCGCGACGGCTATTACCTCAGCGAACTCTCAGGCAAGCCGGCGCTCGAGCCGCAGGCCTAGAAACCGCCTGGAGCGGTAACGCCGCAAGCGGAAGGACATCTCGAGGCCGCAGCAGGAGCGCCCATCGCACGTTCGTGCACGCGGGCGGCGCTTTTGCTCGCTTGCGGCAATTCTTCGTGGGCTTTGACAGATCAACATCGCAGCCGCACCCAGACGGGTCGGCGGCCAACAGGAGCGTGCGTCATGACGAAAATTACCGGTGGTATCAACATCGCAATGAAGGTCCCCTCGCATCAATATGAAGCGGTGATCGCCTTCTATCGCGACACAGTTGGCCTCGAACCCATCCCGGAAAAGTTGCCTGCCGTCGGCTTCAAGCTTGGGCCGAACCAGCTGTGGATCGACGAGGCTGCGAATTTCAGCCAGGCGGAAGTCTGGCTCGAACTCTTCACCGATGACCATGCCGGTGCCCTTGGGCAGCTCGCCGCCAAGGGGATCGTACGCTGCGACGCGATCGAGGATCTGGGCGAGGGCTTTCGTGGCGGCTGGATCATGAACCCGGCCAATATCGTACACATGGTCAGGGCGCCGGACGCCTGGTAAGGCGCCCGGCCGCCGATTTCACCTGTCCTCAGTACATCGGAGGGAGGCCGCCATTGTTGGCGCTGGCCATCGGGATCCCGCCGGTCGGCTCGGTCATCGGCGGTTCGGCCTGCAGCACGACGACGCGTGAATCGAGCGGCACGCGGCTGTAGAGGTCGATGATATCGGGGTTGAAGAGGCGGATGCAGCCGCTCGAAACGGCCTTGCCGATCGACCAGGCCTCGGTCGTACCGTGGATGCGGAACAGCGTGTCGCGGTTGCCCTGGAAGAGATAGAGCGCGCGCGGTCCGAGAGGATTGCGCACGCCCGGCTCCATGCCGCCGGCAAGCGGCCCGTAGCGTTCCGGCTCGCGTTCGACCATGCTTTGCGTCGGCGTCCAGCGCGGCCATTCGGCCTTGCGCGCGATGCGCGCTTCGCCTTCGAATTCGAGACCGGCCTTGCCGACGCCGATGCCGTAGCGCATCGCCATGCCGCCATCTTGCACAAGGTACAGGAAGCGGTTCTGGGTATCGATGACGATCGTGCCCGGCGGCTCATGGGTCTGGTAGGCGACCTGCTGGCGCAGGTAGCGCTTGTCGACCTTGCTGATGTCGATGGCATCCAGCGGGAACTTTTCGTTTGGCAGCGGGCCGTACATCGCCACGTAGTATGGATCCGGTCCCTTCGGCTTGGCGGGCCCCGACGTGGTGACGCAGCTTGCGAGCGTCGAGGTGGCGAGAAGAAGGGCGAAGAGCTGCGCCAGGCGGCCGGCGCTGTTCCGGGACACACACATAATTTGAATTTTGATCCTGCTGATTGTCATTTTCGGGCGGGAGGCACGGCTTTTGCCGCTCTTCCGTTCTAATGTCAAAGACGGCGTCGGGGCGGCGACAGCATGTCGCAAATGAGGCAGCCGATGAGTGTGGCCGAATGGCGACAGTCGGCAATGGTGCTTTGCGCTCGCAACATAGCTTGATCCTCTTTCGACCACGGGTGTATGCCATAGCCATGCAATGGAGCGATCAGGCCATCATTCTCGGGATCCGGCGGCACGGCGAAAGCTCTGCTATCGTCGAGGTCATGAGCGCCACCCACGGCCGGCATCTCGGCATGGTGCGCTCCGGCCGCTCGCGCTCGATGCAGCCGGTGCTGCAGCCGGGCAACTCGGTGGAGGTCACCTGGCGTGCCCGGCTCGACGAGCACATGGGCGAATTCCGGATCGAGCCGGTTGAGTTGCGCGCCGCCCGGCTGATGGAGACGGCGACCTCGGTCTACGGCATCCAGGCGCTGGGCGCGCTTTTGCGCCTGCTTCCCGAGCGTGACCCGCATCCGCATCTCTACGAGGCGCTGACCGTCATCGTCGATCATCTGGCCGATCCCGCCGATGCCGGCGAATTGTTCGTGCGCTTCGAGCTCGCAGTCCTCAACGACCTCGGCTTCGGCCTCGATCTTACCGAATGCGTCGCAACCGGTACCCGTACGGAACTCGTCTACGTCTCGCCGAAATCGGGCAGGGCGGTTTGCCGGGAGGCGGGAGAGCGCTATGCCGATCGCATGCTGGCGCTGCCGGATTTCTTGTCCGCCGAAGCGCGAAGGGCTGCGGACCACGACAGCCTTGCCGCCGCCTTCCGTTTGACGGCCTTCTTCCTCCACCGCCATGTCTATGAACCGCGCGGCCTCGATGTTTCTTCCGCCCGCGACGGCTTCGTTCATGCGGCGCTGAAGGCGCTGAAAGCGCAATCCTCGGCCGCCTGATCTTCTACAGCGCCCGCGTCTTGTCAGACGCGCAAAGGTCGCTGTAGCACTTTGAATTGTCGCATGTTTTTGTCCTTTAACCGGCTACGATTAAAGGAAACATGCAATAGGAGTTTTCGATGCACCAAGAGCTTTACCCCGGCATGGCCGTGTCCGGCATCGGCGTGTTGTCGCTTGACCGTGTCGCCCGCGACGGCGGCCTGAAGGCGATGCAGGACCTGTTGAGCGGCGACTTGCCGGCCCCGCCGATGTCAAAGACGCTGAAGTTCGGACTAAGCGAAGTGGAAGAAGGGCGGGTGGTCTTCAGGGGATTGCCGACCGAAGAACACCTCAATCCGCTCGGCACGGTTCACGGCGGATGGACGGCAACGATCATGGATTCCGCCCTCGGCTGCGCGGTCTTCACCACGGCCAAACCGGGGGAGGCCTATACGACGGTCGAGTTCAAGGTGAACCTCGTGCGCCCGCTGCTGCCCGATATGGGCGAGGTTTTCTGCGAGGGACGCATCGTGCATCGCGGCCGCACCATCGCGACCTCCGAAGCCTGGCTTCGCGACCGGAACGGCAAGCTGCTCGCCCACGGCACCGAAACCTGCGCCATCTTCCCGATCGACAATCTCAGGCGTTAAGCAATTCCAGGAAAAGTGCGCAGCGGTTTTCCGTCCGGAATTGCGAACCCGGAAGGCAAATTCCAGGAAAAGTGCGCAGCGGTTTTCCGTCCGGAATTGCGTCGCTGCAATCGATCTTGGATACAAGAAACGCCGCGCAGAACTGCGCGGCGTCCCTATTTGCAATCGCAGTCCCGGTCAGCCGATGCGGCCGCCGCCCTGTTTGGTCACAGCGACGACGGCCGGGCGTACCGGCATGTCGTCCTTGAAGTCCGGCCAGCGGGTGGCCGGGGTCTCGTAAGTGGCAAGGCCGGCGTCGCCCGGGTGCTGGACGGCCAGGAAGAAGGTGTCCGACGTCGGGTTGAAGCAGGGGCCGCACATTTCCGCACCGACCGGCACGCGGAAGAAGAGCTTCGACGTGCCGCGGGCGGCGCCGTCCGTGTCGATCGCCCAGATACCGTCGGTACGGCCGGTGTCCTTCGCGTTGTTGCCGTCGGTCGAAACCCAGAGGCGGCCGTCGGTGTCGATGGCGCAATTGTCGGGCATCCCGAACCAGCCGTTCTTGGTGGTCGCGGTCGAGAACGAAGCGCCGACATCGGCCACGCTCGGATCGCCGCACTTCAGGAGCACGTCCCAGCGGCTCTTCAGCGAGGCGAAGTCGCCATCGGTTTCTGTGATTTCGACGATATGACCGAAGGCGTTCTTGGCGCGCGGGTTGGCGGCGTCGACTTCGTCGGCCTTGCGCTTGGTGTTGTTGGTCAGCATCACGTAGACCTTGCCCGTCTTCGGGTTCGGCTGAACGTCTTCCGGACGGTCCATCTTGGTGGCGCCGAGCGCGTCCGAGGCAAGACGGGTGTTGATCAGTACGTCGGCTTGCGAGGCGAAGCCGTTGGCTTCGGTCAGCGGGCCTTCGCCGTGCGTCAGCGGCATCCAGGTGACAGTGCCGTCTTCGTCGAACTTGGCGACGTAGAGCGTGCCCTCGTCGAAGAGGTTCATGTTGGCGGCGCGGTCGTCAGGGTGGAAGGTGCCCTTGGTCACGAACTTGTAGACATAGTCGTAGCGCTCGTCGTCGCCGGAATAGAGCACGACGCGACCGTCCTTGTTGACGATCGATTCGCAGCCTTCGTGCTTGAAGCGGCCGAGAGCCGTGCGCTTCTTCGGCACCGAGGTCGGGTCCAGCGCATCGACCTCGACGATCCAGCCGAAGCGGTTGGCTTCGTTCGGCTCCTTGGAGATGTCGAAACGGTCGTAGAAGGACGCCCATTCATACTGGCCGCCCGGTGCGCCGAGCCGCTTCAACTGCTTGTATTCCGGATGGTCCTCGGCGATCTCGCCGCCGAAATAGCCGTTGAAGTTTTCTTCGGCCATCATGTAGGTGCCCCAGGCGGTGACGCCGCCGGCGCAGTTGTTGAGCGTGCCGAACACCTTTTTACCGGTCGGGTCGGATGGCGTCTTCAGGCGGTCGTGGCCGGCGGCAGGGCCGGTGATCTGCATCTCGGTGTTGACGGTGATACGGCGGTTGTTCTTGCCGTCGAGAACCGGCTGCCATTTGCCGTCGACCTTGCGGATCTCGATGATCGTGCCGCCATGGGCGGCCATCTCGATGTCGACAAGCTCCTTGCTGTATTCGCCGAGAACGACCTTCTCTTCCTCGACTTCCTTGCCGTCCTTCGTCACCTTTTCCTTCACGACGCTGGCGAAGGCTGGGAACATCAGCTCGGCATTGGTGTATTCGTGGTTGACGACGAGCAGGCCGTGGTCGGCGCTGCCGTCGAGCGGGATGAAACCGACATAGTCGTTGTTGTAGCCGAACAGCTTTTCCTGGGTGGCGGCCGTCTGGTTCTTCGGGTCGAACTCCGGGCTGTCGGCGAAGATCTTGTCGCCCCAGCGAAGCAGGACGTCTGCATCATAACCTTCGGCGACATGGTGCTTCTCGTCGACGCCGGCTTCGATCTCGGTGAAGTCGAACAGCGAACCGTCTTCGGCGCGTGCCTCTTCGGCGGTCAGGAGAGCGAGCGGGCTGACGGTGGTCGAGATCGCGGCAACGGCCAGCGAGCCGCCGATGAACGAGCGACGCGAGAAGCGGCGATGGATGATGTCACCCATCGTCGGATTGGCGGAACAGTTGTGGCCGACATCTTCCAGCTCTTCCCTGCGTTCCGTCAGCGTCTTGAATTCGGTCTCTTCCGTCTGGGCGAGATGCTTGTCCATGATCGGGTCTCCTGGTTGAACGATGGAAACCACCGCGCGAGGCAGCGGTGTTCATCCGCCTGTACCAGCTGCCCGATGACAGTTCTGCGACATTTCCGTGAAGAGATTACAGCGCTTGGCCGTCTATAGATTTGGCGCTTGCACAAAAGTCTGTATGGTTGCGCGCGCCGGCGATTGCGCCTGCCAGGGGAAAGTATGTTCGAACTTATTGCTTTAGCTGCCTTTATTCTGGCCCTGTCCGCCTATCTCGGCAACCGCAGGACGACCGAGCGCCTTGGTGCCGAACTGGCCGCCCTCAAGGCGGAGGTCGTGGCGCTGAAGGCCGCGCCGGGCGATCGCGCTCCGGCCGAAGGAGCGACCGAGGCGCTTACGGCTGCGGACGAATTGCCGGCTGTGCCGGAGACGCTGGGGCCAGAGACGCTGGGGCCGGAGACGTTGGACGATGCTGCTGCCGCCATGTCGGCCAGCGCGCGCGAAGGCGCCCGGATTTTCGGCGATGCAGAGGGAACCGCGGCCGAAATCGAGGGCGAGGAGACGATCGCTGCCAGCACGGAAGCACCGCAGCCGGTCGCAACGGCACCCCGTCAGACCGAGAGCCTGGAAAGCCGTCTCGGAGCCCGGTGGGCCGTCTGGGTTGGCGGCATCGCATTGGCGCTCGGCGGCGTCTTCATGGTCAAGTACTCGATCGACGCCGGCCTGCTGAGCCCGGCGGTTCGCCTGACGCTTGCCGCTTTGTTCGGCCTCCTGCTGATGGCCGCTGGCGAGGTCATCCGTCGGCGCGCCGTGCCCGTGATCGCCAACGAATTCCAGAATGCCATGATCCCCGGCATCCTGACGGCCGCCGGTGCCGTCACACTCTTCGGGGTCGCCTATGCCGCCTATGGCATCTACGACTATATCGGCACGGGCACGGCCTTCGTTCTGCTGGCGGCGATTTCGCTTGCGACCGTCGGCCTGTCGCTGCTGCATGGGCAGGCGCTCGCTGGCCTCGGCCTGCTTGCCTCGCTCGCAACGCCGCTGCTCGTCTCGAGCAATGAACCGCGCCCCTGGGTGCTCTTCGGCTTCCTCTCGATCGTGTGGCTCGCGACCTTGCTTGCGTCGCGCCTGCGCAGCTGGACCGTCGTTCCGACCTTGGCCAATGCGGGCGTCGGGCTTTGGGGCCTGGCCTACATCACCGCCGTCGCGCCATTCGACCCGCGGCCGGTCGCCTTTGCGCTGCTGGTGATGATCATCGGCGTCGGCCTCATCTGGCCGGGCGCCACGGAAGCGGCGCCTGCGCCCGAAGCGCCAGAAGGGGCCGAGCGACGCGGGGCCGTTGCCCGTCCCTGGGAGCGGCTGTTCATCCCGCCGCATGCGGCCATCTCCATTTCGGCTGCCGTCGCCGCCACCGTGCTTGCGCTCCTTCTCATCAGCCCGGCGGTGGCCGCGGTCGAATATCCGGTGACGGAGTTTGCCGTCGTCATTGCGGCGCTGGCAGCCCTGGGGGCCTGGCGGCCGACGGCCGTGTACCCCGCCGCGCTTTCGGCGGTCGGCGCTGTCGCTGGCGTCTGGAGCCTGACGGCGCTGAGCGGCGTGCTCGCCTATCTCGATCCTTCGCTAGCCGATGCCCTTCCGGCCGTCGTCCTGCCCGGGCGCACCGCCATGTTCACCGCTATGCTGCTTGCTGCGCTGTTTATCGGCCTCGGTGGTTTCGTGTTGTCGCGCCGGCTCGTCGCCCATCCGCAATATTCGACGCTCTGGGCGGGCATTGCCGCGGTCGTTCCGATCGCGCTTGTCGCCATGTCGTTCCTGATGACCGGCAACTATTCCTTCGACCTGCCGCACGGCCTGTTCTCGCTCATCGCTGGGGCAGCGCTGCTGGCGCTTGCGGACTGGCTCTACCGCCGTGACGGCGCGGCAGAGGCGCGCGATACGGCGGCCGGCTTGCTGGTGGCCGGCTCGTTCGCCCTCTTCGTGCTTGCTCTCCATGCCTGGACGGACGGGCTGGTCACGACGCTTGCGATCGCCGTGCTCGGTACCGCCTACACACTCGCGACCCGCGTTCGCACCTGGCCGATCCTGCCGTGGATGACCGGCGCGGCGGCCATCGTCGTTCTGGGGCGCATCGCCTGGGAACCGACGATCGTCGGTGCCGGCAATCTTGGCACGACGCCTGTCTTCAATGCTCTGCTGCCGGGTTACGGCGTTCCCGCCGTGTTGCTTGCAGGCTCCGCCTATTTCCTGAGATCCTGGCCCGGCATCCGCGTGCGCAACCTTTTACAGGCGCTCGCCAGCCTCTTCGTGTTGCTGACGCTCGCGATCCTGGTGCGCCACGCGATGAACGGCGGCGTGCTCGACAGCGCTGTGCCGACGCTCGGCGAGCAGTCGATCTACACGCTGCTGGCAATCGGCGCCTCGGCGATCTTCATGAGCCTCGACATGAAGTCGCCGAGCCCGGTCTTCCGCTATGGCGGCATGGGCCTCGGCGTGCTTTCGATGCTGTCGGTGCTTTCGGCACATCTCCTCGGCCTCAACCCCTATTTCAGCGGCGAACTGCTGGGACGTATCCCGTTCTTCGATCTGCTGTTGATCGGCTATCTGCTGCCGGGGCTCGGCTATGCCGGCCTTGCCTGGTATGCGCGCGACAAGCGGCCCTTGCCCTATGTCATGGCGCTTGCCGTCAGCGGCGCGGTGCTTGCCTTCGCCTGGGCGAGCCTCACGGTCCGCCGTGTCTGGCAGGGGGAAAACATCGCGGAGTGGAAGGGCTTCCTGCAGGGCGAGACCTACACCTACTCGGTCGTCTGGCTGCTGCTCGGCGTGTTGCTGCTGGTGCTGGGCTCGCGCTTCCACGCCAAGAGCATCCGCATCGCTTCGGCCGTTCTCGTTTTCGTCGCCGTGCTGAAGGTGTTTCTGATCGACATGTCCAACCTCGAAGGTTTCCTCAGGGCTCTGTCCTTCATCGGCCTCGGCGGGGTATTGATCGGAATAGGGCTCTTCTACCAGAAGATCCTGTCCGGCGTTGTCGCTGCACCGACGGCGCCGGCAAAGCCTGCCGAACAGCAATAGGACAGCATGACAGAGATTTCGAAACTCGCGGCAGCCTTCGCGCCGCATGAGGAGCTTGCTGCAGCGCTGCTGCCGCATGCCTTTGCCGCCGATGACGGCTCGCACGATGCAGCGCATCTGATCCGGGTCTGGAAGAATGCCGCCCGCATCCAGGCGGAAGAGGGCGGCAACGCGCGTTTGCTCGCCGCCGCGGTGCTGCTGCATGACTGCGTCTCGGTCGAGAAGAATTCGCCCTTGCGCACCCAGGCATCGCGACTGGCAGCTGAGAAGGCAACGGGCATTCTGAAAGATCTCGGTTGGGGCGCGGATGAGATTGCCGCGGTGGCGCATGCCATCCTGACGCACAGCTTCTCGGCCAACATCCCGCCGGAAACGCTGGAGGCGAAGATCCTTCAGGATGCCGATCGGCTGGATGCGATCGGCATGGTCGGCGCTGCCCGCTGTTTCTATATCGCCGGACGCATGGGGAGCGGCCTTTACGACCCGCTCGATCCACTGGCCGAGGCGCGGGCGCTCGACGACAAGGCGTTCGCCATCGATCATTTCGAGACCAAGCTCTTCCGACTGGCCGACGGCTTCAAGACCAACGCCGGGCGCCGGCTCGCCACGGAACGCGAGCAGCGGCTGCGCGACGTGCTTGCCATGATGCTCGATGAAATCTAGTTGCCGGGAAGGGCGTGACGCGGTTCTTTGTGCGGGTGTGTAGATTGCACCGGAACATTTCTCCGTTTCCATCAATCCCAGAAATGATCTAGGCCTTTCAACATATTGTGCGGCGCTGATGAATCGGATCGTCAGGCACGTGAATCAGTTTCTGAAGACGAGGGAAGTGCCCATGAAGGTGACCGGTCTCAACATTCATCCGCTGAAGAGCGGTCGCGCGATTGTCCGCGAGACGGTCTCGGTCAATCTCGACGGCGTCGAGGGCGATCGGCGCTTCATGTTGGTGGAACCGGACGGGCGCTTCATCACCCAGCGCGAATTGCAGCTGCTGGCGCAGGTCGAGGCCAGCCACATCGATGGCGGCGTGCACCTGAAGATGGGTGACCGAGAGATCTCGGTTCGCTTCGATCCCGACCGCAGGCTGAACGTCGTCGTCTGGGGCAGCGAAGTCGATGCAGCCGTGTCGGACGAAACGACGGACGCGGTCCTCTCCTCATGGTTTGGCCGCCCGGTCAGGCTCGCCCATATGGACGCCTCAGCCGAGCGCCATGTCGGCGCCGAATGGGCGGGTACCGCGGCGCCCGTCGGCTTTGCCGATGGCTTTCCGGTCCTGATCACGACGACGGGTTCGCTCGCCGATCTCAACCGGACGCTTGCCGAGAAGGGGCAGGAGCCCGTCGGCATGGACCGTTTCCGCACCAATATCCTCGTCGATTGCGATGACGCCTGGGATGAAGACTTCTGGGAAAGCGTCGAGATCGGTGGCATCCGCTTCGATCTCGTCAAACCCTGCGCCCGCTGCATCATGACCACGCAGGATCAGATCACCGGCGAACGCATTGGCGGCAACCCGATCCAGGGACTCGCGGAAAAGCGCATGTCCTCTGACCGGCGAGTGCCCGGCGTTCTCTTCGGTTGGAATGCGGTGCCGCGGAGCGAAGGCACCGTGACGCTCGGCGACGAGGTCAAGGTCACCGGCCGACGCGGCGAGCGCTGGCCGATGAAGGTGCGGGCTTCGGCTTAGTTCAGAAGCAGTTCCGAACGGAAACCATTTCAAGCCTCTCTCACGCCCAGGGCGTGATGCCGAGAAGTTTGGCGCCGAGATCCGAGAGGCTGGCGGGGGAGGCGTTGTGCTTCTCCCATTCGCGCGGATCGCCGGGGAAGGCGTCGCGCTTCGGATGATCGAGCTCGCGCCACAGTCGCACCCGCTCCTCGCGCTCGGCGACATTGTTCCATTCCGCCGGGTGCATCGAGATATATTGCGCCATGCGCACGCGGCCGTCGGAGTGGTTGGGCCGCACGCCGTGGGCGAGCAGGCTGTTGAAGATCATCAGGTCGCCGGCCTCCATCTCGATGTTGACCGTTGAGAGACCGGTCATGTCGGGGTGCATGGGGTCGCGGTCGGTGCTTTGTGTCTTTTCCCAGCTTTCAAAGTTTTCGAACAGTTCCGGCACGCACTGGAAGCCGCCCACGTCGCCGTCCTGCTTTTTCAGGCTGAGCACGCCCTGGACGCCGATCGGCAGCGGCCGGATCGAGGTGTCGACGTCCCAGTGAATGAAGCCGTTGGGATTGCCCTTGACCTTCTTCGGCGGATTGAGGTTGGCGCGGTCGATCGTCACCCACAGGTCCTCGCGGTCCCAGATGTCGACGAAGGCGCCGTAGATGTGCGGCTCCTGGCGATTGTCCCAGAGATACTGGTGATTGTAGATCTCCAGCATGCCGGTGTTGTTGAGTTCCTTCATCTTGTGCTCGCGTCGCTGCGGCGCGTACCAGGTCGAGGGATCGTTCGGATCCTTCTCGTCGAAGCGCCAGAGCAGATCGACGAGGCGCTCGACATTGGCCGGCGCTACCGCCTGGCGAACGATGACATAGCCCTTCGTGATCCAGTGCTGCCAGTCCGCTTCCGAAAGCACGCGCAACGGCAGCCGCTTCCGGATGTCCTTCAGTTGAATGTCGAGATGGGCCGCTGTCGGGTGGCTGTCTCTGAGTGGCTGCATGGGTATCTCCTCGCCTCGGGAAGGTTGGTTGGTGATGAGAAACCTAGACCTTTCACTGCTGCCGCTGTTGCACGCAGCCTGCCAAAATTGATACTATTCTGGCTTCCAGGGAGAAAGTGGCGCAACATGAAGGCTGTTTTGCAGAAGATATCGAGGCCGACCAATGCCTCATCCATCCTGCTCGACCGCCGGCTCGACGATGCCATCCCATTCCAATGGCACCATCATCCCGAGTTCGAACTGACGCTGACCCTCAACTCGCGTGGCCAGCGCTTCATCGGCGACCATATCGGCGCCTATGACGACGGCGACCTCGTGCTGGTCGGTTCCAACCTGCCGCACACCTGGCATTCCGCCGGCAAGCTCGAGGAGGCGGAGCCGCACGTGGCGCTGGTGCTCTGGTTCCATCCGGAGTGGGTGGAGCGCCTGGAGGAGGGCTTCATCGAACTCGCCGGCGTCAAGGCGATGTTCGAGCGTTCGGCCCCCGGGCTGCAATTCTCAGCGGACGTGGCCGCCCGTGTCAGGCCGCTGTTTGAAGGCTTGCGCCGGTTGGCACCGGAGGAGCGGCTGCCGGACGTCCTGTCGATGCTGACGATCCTGGCGCGCGAGCAGGCGGTCACACCGCTGTCGAGCCGGGTCGTCACGCCGTCGGGCCGATCGGTCGATCGCGGTCGCCTCGACCGGGTGCTCGACCATATCCATCTGCATTACGCTGAAAACCCGTCGATGGACGAACTCGCCGATCTGGCAGCGCTCAGCCTTTCCGGCCTGCATCGCCTGTTCCTGCGCCACCTCAACATGCCGGTTTCGGAATATCTGATGCGGCTTAGGATCGGCGAGGCCTGCGCGCTGCTCAGTGGTTCGACGCGCTCGATCGCCCATATCGCCGATGCCGTCGGCTATCGTTCGCTTGCCAACTTCAATCGTCAGTTCAAGGCGGCCAAGGGCATGACGCCCCGAGCGTTTCGCGACCGCTTCCGCAGTGCCGCTTGATCAAGGCATCAATTCCGGTGATTGCGGCGTCAATTTAATTGGCTTTTATCTGTTTTAGCAGCCGCATAGGATCGCGCTCCATCAATCGGAGAGATTCCATGTCCGCTGTTTCCGGAGCATCCGCGCCGTCCAGTGCCCGTCAGGAGATGCCCTGGCTGATCATTGCGGCCGGCTCGGTCGTCGCGATGCTCACCTTCGGCCCGCGCTCGGCGATGGGCTTTTTCCAGCTGCCGATGCTCGCAGATACCGGCTGGGACCGGACGACCTTCGGTCTTGCCATGGCGCTGCAGAACCTCTGCTGGGGCCTGAGCCAGCCGTTTTTCGGTGCGATCGCGGACAAGTTCGGTACGTGGCGGGTGCTTGCCATGTCGGGCCTTCTCTACGCAGCAGGCCTGTTCATCATGGCCTTTGCCGATGCGCCGATCTGGCTGCACATCGGCGGCGGCGTGCTCGTCGGCATGGCGGTGGGCTCCGGCTCCTTCGGCATTCTGCTCTCCGCCTTTGCCCGCAATGTAACGCCGCATCAGCGCTCGCTTGCCTTCGGCATCTGCACGGCGGCGGGTTCGGCCGGCATGTTCCTGTTCGCGCCACTCAGCCAGGGCCTGATCTCCGCCTATGGCTGGTCGGACAGCCTGGTCTATCTCGGCGTCCTGATGCTGCTGGTGCCGTTCTTCGCGATCCCGCTGCGCGGCAACGCGTCCTCCGGCCGCCAGAGCGAGGCTCAGTACAAGCAATCGATCGGCGAGGCGCTGAAGGAAGCGCTTGGCCACAAGAGCTACCTGCTGCTCGTCTCCGGCTTCTTCGTCTGCGGCTACCAGGTTGCCTTCATCACCGCGCACTTCCCGGCCTATATCGGCGATATCGGCATCGACGCGCGTTACGCGGTGATCGCGCTGGCGCTGATCGGCTTCTTCAACATCATCGGCTCGCTGTCGGCAGGCTTCATCGCCCAGCGCTACTCGAAGCCCTATTTCCTGGCGCTGATCTATATCGCGCGCTCGGTGGCGGTGACGGCCTTCCTGCTTTTGCCGCAGACGCCGACCTCGGTCATCGTCTTTGCCATCGTCATGGGCCTGCTCTGGCTTTCGACGGTGCCGCCGACCAATGCGCTGGTCGCGATTATGTTCGGCACACGGCACCTCGGCCTGCTCGGCGGCATCGTCTTCCTCTCGCACCAGGTCGGCTCGTTCCTGGGCGTGTGGATGGGTGGCTACCTCTACGACCACTTCGGGTCCTACGATCCGGTGTGGTGGCTCGGCGTAGCGCTCGGCATCATCGCGGCAATCGTCCATTGGCCGATCGAGGAGAAGGGCGTGGCACGCCCCGCCATGGCCTGAACGAAAACGAAAATCAGAAGCGCTGCGAAAAGCGGCGCTTCTATTCTTGAATTCTGTCACAAAACTTTCTAAATCAACCCATGCGGCTTTGCCGCTTTTGTTTTGGTTCAATTATGCTCAGATTGAGCATAATTGAAGAGCCGCCCAGGAAGAGGGGCGGAGAGGAGATGTCGATGACGCGCCTTGCACCCCGCACCGCGACCGTGGCGAAACCGGTTTTTGTCAGCGCCGCTGAGCGCTTCGGCATCATCGAAAGACCCGAGCTTGCCTTTACGCCGGCGGTCGCGCGCGAAACCGAGCATCTTTACGAGAAGGTCAAGGATTTCATTCCGGCGATCGAGTGGCCGGTCTATGCGCCCTATGTTCACGCCATCAACCGGCTGAAGAAGGAGCGCAACGCCGTCATCCTCGCGCATAACTACCAGACACCGGATATCTTCCACTGCGTCGCCGATATCGTCGGCGACTCGCTGCAGCTGGCGCGCGATGCCGCCAAGGTCGATGCCGAGATCATCATCCAGTGCGGCGTGCACTTCATGGCCGAAACGTCGAAACTGCTGAGCCCGGAAAAGACCGTGCTGATCCCCGACGCCAAGGCAGGTTGCTCGCTATCGGAATCGATCACCGGCGCCGATGTCCGCCTGTTGAAACAGCGCTACCCCGGGGTTCCCGTCGTCACCTATGTCAACACGTCTGCCGACGTGAAGGCCGAGACCGACATCTGCTGTACCTCGTCGAACGTGCTCGATGTCGTCGAGAGCCTGGAATCCGACACGGTGCTCTGCATTCCCGACGAGTACCTGGCGATGAACGTGGCGCGCCAGACCAACAAGAAGATCCTGACCTGGAAGGGCCACTGCGAGGTGCACGAGCGCTTCACCGCCGCCGAACTGCTCGCCTACAAGGAAGCCAATCCGGGCATCGAGATCATCGGCCATCCCGAATGCCATCCGGACGTAATCGCTGTCTGCGACTTCGCCGGCTCGACGTCGGGCATGATCAACTACGTCAAGGACAACCGCCCGTCGAAGGTGCTGCTCGTCACCGAATGCTCGATGGCGTCGAACATCCAGGCGGAGATCGAAGGCGTCGAGTTCGTCAAGCCGTGCAACCTCTGTCCGCACATGAAGCGCATCACGCTGCCGAAGATCCTCGACAGCCTGCTGACCATGACGGAAGAGGTTCTCGTCGATCCCGCGATTGCTGATCGCGCCCGCCTTGCGGTCGAGCGCATGGTGAACCTCAAGCAGTAACAATTTCAACCGGCTCACACCGGATGCAGGCATGCGCATTGGAGGAGAATGAATCATGCTGACCGACCATTTCCGCCCGCAATCCTTCAACGGGATTGACGACATCGTCATCGTCGGTGGCGGCCTGGCCGGCCTCTTCTGCGCGCTGAAGTTGAGCCCGAGGCCGGTGACGATCCTTGCCGCAGCCCCGATCGGCCATGGCGCCTCGTCGGCCTGGGCGCAAGGGGGGATTGCCGCCGCCATGAGCCCCGGCGACACCTTCGAAAAACACGTCGCCGATACGCTTGCCGCCGGTGCCGGCATCGTCGACGAGAAGATGACGCGCATGATGGTGGCCGAAGGCCCGGCGCGCATCCATGACCTGCTCGACTATGGCGTGCCCTTCGACCGTGACCTCGAAGGAAAGCTGCTGCTCTCGCGTGAGGCGGCGCATTCCGAGCGCCGCATCGTCCGCGTCAAGGGCGACATGGCCGGCAAGGCGATCATGGAAGCGCTGATTGCCGCCGTCCGCCGGACGCCGTCGATCCGCGTGATCGAAGGCTATGTGGTCGAGGAGCTGGTGCGCGAAGGTCGCTTCATCTCCGGCGTCATCGCGCGCCCGGATGCCGGACAATCGAAGAAGCGCGTGGCTTTTCCGGCCCGCGCCGTCGTGCTCTGCTCCGGTGGCGTTGGCCACCTCTATGCGGTCACCACCAACCCGTGGGAAGCCTGCGGGCAGGGGCTCGGCATGGCCGCCCGCGCCGGCGCGATCATCGCCGATCCGGAATTCGTGCAGTTCCACCCGACCGCCATCAACATCGGCAAGGATCCGGCGCCGCTCGCGACCGAGGCGCTGCGCGGTGACGGCGCCCAGCTTCTGAACGCCGCCGGCCATCGCTTCATGCTCGATATCCACCCGGACGGCGAGCTTGCGCCGCGCGACATCGTTTCGCGTGGTGTCTTTGCCGAGGTCCAGGCCGGCCGCGGCGCCTTCCTCGATTGCACCAAGGCCGTGGGCAAGCATTTTCCTGAGATGTTCCCGACCGTCTATGCTTCCTGCATGGCGGCCGGCATCGATCCGGTGACGCAAGCCATCCCGGTCGTGCCGGCGGTTCACTATCACATGGGCGGCGTGCTCACCGATGCCGAAGGCCGCACCTCGATCGATGGCCTCTGGGCAGCCGGCGAGGTGACCTCGACCGGCGTGCACGGCGCAAACCGCCTTGCCTCCAACTCGCTGCTCGAAGCCGTGGTCTTTGCCGCGCGCATTGCCGAAAACATCAAGGGCACGCTGCCGACACCGCAGTTGACCGAATGGGGCGACAATGCCGGCGAGAACGACGATCCGGTGACGGTCGAAGACAGCCCGCAGCTGACGATCCTGCGCAAGGTCATGAGCGACTGCGTCGGTGTGATCCGCACGCGCGAAAGCCTGGTGCGGGCGATCCGCGAGATCGAGCAGCTCGAGCGCGACAACACCCGCATGCGCTTCACCAACATCATCACGACAGCCAAGCTGATCGCCGTCGGCGCGCTTCGCCGCACCGAAAGCCGCGGCGGTCACTTCCGCGCCGACTGCCCGCAGGAACGCCCGGAATGGCGTCGCCGCACCTATCTGACGCTCGCTGAAGCCAATCGCCTGGCGCGTGAACTGGCAGAGACGGAAGCAGCCTGAGGCAGCCTGGTCGGCCGCTTTCGAATTGAACCTTTGGAATGAGTGACACGATGACAGCAGCCCTCCGCCCCGAACTGCCCGCACTGATGATCGAGGATCAAGTGCGCGCGGCACTGCTTGAGGATCTCGGCCGCGCCGGCGATATCACGACACTTTCGACGATCGGGCCGGACCTGACGGCAACGGCCGGTATGAATGCGCGCGATCCCGGCGTCATTGCCGGACTGGAGCTCGCGCGTGCAGCCTTCCGTCTGGTCGACCCGTCGATCCGCTTCGAGGCCCTGGTGGCGGACGGCGACCGGGTCGAACCGGGTATGGCGATCGCCCGGATCTCCGGTCGCGCTCGCGGCCTGCTGTCGGCCGAACGTGTCGGCTTGAACTTCCTCATGCATCTCTCGGGCATCGCCACCTACACGGCGAAATTCGCCGACGAGATCGCCCATACGCGCGCCAAAGTCTGCTGCACCCGCAAGACCATCCCGGGCCTGCGCGCGCTCGAGAAGTATGCCGTGCGCCTCGGTGGCGGCTCCAACCACCGCTACGGGCTGGACGACGCGGTGCTGATCAAGGACAACCACATCGCCGTTTCCGGTGGTGTTGCGAGCGCCGTCAACGCGGCGCGCGCCTATTGCGGCCATCTCGTCAAGATCGAGATCGAGGTCGACGGTCTCGATCAGATGCGCGAGGCGCTCACCGCCCAGCCCGACGTCATCCTGCTCGACAACATGGGGCCGGAGTTGCTGCGCGAAGCCGTCGCAGTCAACCAGGCGTTCTGGCAGCTTTCCACCGATGCCTATGCGGTCGATGCCCGCCGGACGCGGTTGGAGGCTTCAGGAAACGTCAATATCGATACGGTGCGGGCAATCGCCGAGAGCGGCATCGACTACATCTCGACCTCGAAGATCACGATGGCCGCCCCGACGCTCGACATCGGTCTCGACATCGCCATCAAGAAATAGTCGAAGACACGATCAACGCTGCATGATGAAGGGGCAGGAGAAGCGCTCGCCGACGGTGATCTGCGTACCGCAATCATAACGGCAGGTCTTGAACTGTCCGTTCGTGTCCTGACTGTTGAGATTGCAGATGGTCGTCTGGGGTTGCATGCCGCCGCCCTGCTGGTTCTTGAAGTAGTCGGGCATCTTCGGCTTCTCGTCGGTTCCCGATTGCGGTGAGGTGCCGAGCAGCGACGTCAAAAAGGCCAGTGCGAGCAGCATGATTGTCACCTCGGTCGTAGATATCGGGTCGCTCGGCGGCAGGTGGCGACTATTCGGCCTCGTCCCGCAGCACCGATCATAGCACCATCCCTCCTATGTAGGGCGTGCCGCCGGATGTTTTTAGGTGCCGGTCCCGCTCAGGGATTGGTGGCTGCGATCATCGCCCGCCGACCTTGAGCCCCGGGGCAGGGCGTTCGTCGAGGATCTGGCGGCGGAAACGGAAGAGGGCGGCCGGCCGTCCTCCGGTGGAAGAGAGCGTCATGCCCGTCGGCTCTACCAGTTCGGCCCCTTCGACGAGGCGCCGGAAATTTTGCTTGTGCAGGTGGCGCCCGGAGATCGCCTCGACGGTTGCCTGCAGATCGGTCAGCGTGAACTCGGGCGGCATCAGTTCGAAGACGACCGGCCGATACTTGATCTTGCCGCGCAGCCTCGCCATCGCCGTGGCGACGATGCGGCGATGGTCGTGGCGCATTGCCAGCCCGACGGTCAGAATGTCGCTGCCGTTGCCGCGGCCGTCGATCGCCGCCTCCGGCACGAGCCCTGCCTCGTACAGCAACTCATAACGCTCGAGCACGCGCTCCTCGTCCCAGGGAAAATCACCGAGGCCGAAGGCCAGGCGAATGCGCGCCCGGCGCCCGGCAATCCGGGCGGCCTGCTCCTCGCCGGATACGCCGGTTTCCCAGCGGGCAAGCGCCGGCAGGATGGCCTGGTCGAGCACCGCCGGGCGTCCCTGCCGCCAGTCTTCCCAGGGCAGGTAACCGTACCAGTCGCGCCAGTGCGCGCCCGCTTCGGCCAGCCGTTCGGTATTCTCGGCATCGGTTCTGGTCAGCGCCAGATAGCCGACAGAGACCATGTGCTTGCCTTCTTCGCCTGGCAGCCGCTGGCGGCCACGATCGCCGAAGGTGTAGAGCTGCTCGATATAGCCGAGCTTCAACGCCGTGCGCTTTTCGACGCGATCCCGCAGGCTCGTCTCAAACGTCCGGTGGAGCGCCGGATCGAAGGGGCCGAAGGGCAGGCTGTCGCGCGCGTCGCCGTCGCTTTCGCTGACGGCGAGGATGCGCGGGCTGCGGTTGACCACGGCGACGATCGCCGCATTGAGGCCGATCTCGACCGTTGTCGGCTGTGTCTCAATCGGCAACGGCTGCTCCTTCGGAAGCAAGCGGCAGAAGGAACGGTGCGTTGCCGTCGGCATCCGCACCGCGACCGATCGCGCGAACGGCTGCGACGAGCCGGCCGTTGCGCTCGAGTACGGCGTCACCGATCTCGACAAGCCGGCTGTTGGGGGTCGCAAAGGGCGAGGCTCGGCGCAGCCGTTGCACCAGTTGCGTGTCGTCTTGGTTCGGCTCGGCCGCAAGCGCGGCGATGAGGGCGGCTGCGGGCGAGCGGGAGACGCCCATCCAGCAATGAACGAGGAGCGGCCGTGCGCGGTCCCATTCGCGCGCAAAGGCGACGATCTGCCGGACATGGTCTTCCTGCGGCGCGATGAGGTCGCCGGTGCCGGCAAAGGTGATGTCGTTCATGCCGAGCGTGAGATGCCGCGCCTTGGCGATGACGCCGGGGCGATGAAAGTCCTGGCCCTTGGCGACGAGGCTGATCATCTCTGTGCAGCCATGGCGGACGGCCATTTCGGCGATGCGGGAAAGTGGTGAAACAATGATGTCGGGCATGTCAAATTTCCGCCCGCGCAGGCAGGCGCCGCGCTTCCAGCGCCAGGAACCGCTCGGTGAACAACCGCTGCGCCTCGACCGCTGGCACGGGGTCAATCAGCAGCGTCTCGCGGGTGATGCCGCGCGGCTGGCCGAAGAATTTTCGCGCCTCCTCGACGGAGAAGCCGGCAAGAACGGTCGCTTCGAAATAGGCGGCGACATGGTCGGCCTTCTTGATCTTGTCCTTCAATTCCTTGGAGCAATGCGGCGGCAGGCCGAAACGGAGATGGATGGCGCTTTCCAGCCGCTTTTCGACCGATTTGTAGCCACCGCCGACCACCGCCTTGAACGGCGAGATCATGTCGCCGATCACGTATTCCGGCGCGTCGTGCAAAAGCGCCAGCAGGCAATCGTCGCTGCTGCATTTGTTGCTGCGGCGAAAAATGTCCTCGACCATCAGGCTGTGCTGGGCGACCGAGAAGGCATGGTCGCCGGCGGTCTGCCCGTTCCAGCGGGCGACGCGCGCGAGACCGTGGGCGATATCGCCGATCTCGACGTCGAGCGGCGACGGGTCGAGCAGGTCCAGCCGGCGGCCGGAGAGCATGCGCTGCCAGGCGCGGGCCGTCGTCACGCGCTCGCCTCGTCGGCAGACGTCGGGAAGGTGAGCCCGGCCCATTCGGGCAGGACCAATGTCACCGGCACGTCGCCGGCAAGCAGCGGGATGTCGTTCGCCATCGCTTCGCCGGCCTTGTCGATGCGCACGATCGCGAGCGCCGACTTGCCCTGTACCGTGCCGAGCGTGCCGATCGACTTGTCGTTCGCGGTGATCGTCGTTCCCGTCGGGGGAAGGGCGGCGTGGGCAGAAACGATCACGACCCGGCGGCGCGGCGTGCTGCGGTGCTGCATGCGCGACACCACTTCCTGGCCGACATAGCAGCCCTTCTTGAAGGAAAGGCCGCCGTTCTTGTCCATGAGCACATCATGGGGGAAGGCGTCCTGCACCGCATAATCGGCGCCGGCATTGGCAATGCCCGCCGCGATCCGCAGCCGTTCGAGGTCTTCTGCGCCGGCCGTGTCGCCGCTGGCTTCCCCATAGGCGCGAAAGAGCGCAATGCCCGCCTTCTCGAAACGGTGGTCGCGATAGGCACCCGTGGGTGCTGCTTCGTCGAATATCACGGTGACGGCGTCGGATGCCTTGATCGAAAGCTCCACTGCCGAGCGAAGCTTGTACATCGTCAGGCGCTTCAGCAGCGCTTCGGCCTGGTCATGTGCCGTTTCCAACCGTAGGCCGTCGCCGTCGCGGGAGATCAGGAACTCGAACAGGATCTTGCCCTGTGGCGTCAACAGAGCGCCGGGACGCGCCTCGTCGGGTGCAAGCGCGTTGAGATCGGTGGTGATCAGTCCCTGGAGAAGATCTTCGGCGTCTTTGCCGGAAATGGCGACGATCGCGCGATCGTCGAGGCGAACTCTGGGCATCGTTCGAATCCTGTTCGACGGGAGGGGAGAATCCCGCGCTAACCTAGCAAACGATCACCTGAATGGCCGCGGCCGACTCAGGCCCCGGTTCCACCGGTGATCTCTTGGCGAAGAGGTAGGATGTTCGGCTGTCATCGGCAAGCAGGTCGCCGGCGCTCAGTCGCCGGCGATGAAGAATTTCCACTTGCCATCCGGCATGATGCCGACGCGATAGAAGTTGTAGCTGCCGAATTCTTCCATGTCGGCAAAGTCGCCGGCGGTGACCAGGCGGAACAGGTCGACCTTTTCCGGTGCCGTCAGGGTCGAAAGCTTCTTTTCCGCGAAATAGGGCCAGACATAGGCCTCCTGCGGCGTACCCTTGTCCACCAGCACGAAGCCGGTCGACAGCACGTCGAGCAGGATCGCGAGGATTTCGACGCCTTCCTGGTCGCCCGAAAGGCTCTTCAGGATCGAGACCGGGTCTTCGTCGCCGGTGACGCCGGTGACCTGGGTCTGGTTCGGGCCCTTGCCGAGCAGCGAGCGCAGCCGCTCGATATCGCCGGAAGCCGCTGCCTCGACGATCAGCTCACGCATGCGGGCGACCGGCGCAGGGATCTTGGAGACATCGGTCAGCACTTCGACAGGCCCGGTCGGCTCCGGCTCTTCGGCTTCGGGAGCGTCTTCCTTGGTGGCTGTCGCCGACTTGTTGATCAGCGGATCGGGCATCGGGATTTCGAGCGGAAGCTTCTCTTCCTCATCCGGCTCTTCGGCAACGGGTTCGGCTACGGGCGGAGTCGCCTTCTGGTCGCCCGCGGCAGGCTGTTGCTCGGTCGGGACGGGTTGCGGCGCGCCCTGCAATTCGCTGAGAGCGAAGGCGGGAGAAACCGCTGCCGGGGTGGTCAAGGCGACACCGGCCAACAGCAGTGTAGCGAGGCGAACCGGAAGGGTCCGGTTTGCGAGATTCCGATGCATCGGGCAGTCCTGATATTACTGAATCGTGCGCTGGGGCGAGAACTCGCCGGCGAGCACGCGCTCGCGAAGCGAATTGAGCATTGCTTCGGCGCCGTCTTCGCCATGAAGCCGAACGGTTTCCCGCATGGCAAGGGCAATGGCTGCATCGGCGATGATTTCCGGCTCGATACCGTCGGCCATTCCGTCCGCCCAGGCCTCGCTCTGGTGTTCCAGCGCAGCCTGCATTTTCTCGTGGACGATCATGTCATCGATGTCGGTCAGGCTTGGTTCCATCATTCGTTCCATGCGACTTCCATTGTGCAAGCGGTTCATTTTATGGCCGTTCGGCTGAACTCCGACTGAACGGCCGTGACGGACTCGCCACTTCTTACCACTCTCTTAACGAACTTAGCAGCCTTTTCCCGAAACGACACGGGGTCGTGAGAAAAGAGGTTAATTTATTGCTAATTTCCAAAGCGGGCGACGATTTCTGACGCAAGTGTTGCGCCTTCGGCACGATATCGCTGTTCGGCGACGATCGCGGGGCCCGTGCAGCTCGTATAGACGGATGCGAAGGTGCGATACCCGCGGTTGAAGGCGGCCGTCATCCGCTCGCGCCGTTTGATTTCGGTGGCGGTTTCCTTGTCGATCAGTTCCTGCATCGAGCGGCGCCAGACATCCTCCGGTTCCTTGACGCAGAGATTGCGGAGGTAGTGCACGGAGCCGAGGATCTCGGAGAGCCGGACCAGCCGCTGGTCATAGGGCGTCGGCTTTTCCTCCACGGCGGCCGGGGCAGGGGCTGCGGTCTCGGTCTTGGCCGGCTCTTTCGTCGGTGATTTTTGCGCTGCCGCGCCAGTGGCGACTGTCAAGGCGATGCCGGCGAGCGTAAGCCTTGTAAGGATCGGGACAGGGATCATGATTTCACCAAGCCCGAATTGGCGGCGGTTTCAAGGCCGTCGCCCGATGTCGCAGCGTTCGCTCCGGCGCCGGAGAGCCTTTCCACACATTCGCGCACGCTGTCGGGGATCGGTAAGGCGAAGATCTCTTCAGCCGTGAACCAGCCGAGCCCTGCGGCGTCGTCGCTGGCGACGGCAACTGCGTCGGCATCGGCCTCGGCCCTGAAGACCGACAGCAGGAAGTGGCGCCCTTCGGACTCCTTGCCCGGCAGATCGTAGACTTCGAACAGCACCGGATCGCGCGCCTTGATGCCGGTTTCCTCGAGCAATTCGCGAAGTGCTGTCTCCGCCGGCGTCTCGCCGGCTTCCGCCCGGCCGCCCGGAAAGGCGTACATGTCGGCCGACGGCGGGTTGGCCCGGCGGACGAGCAGATAGCGGCCGTCGCGTTCGAGAATGACGGAGGAAGCAAGTTCGGGCTTGGTCGGCATCAGGGAATCAAATCGTCTCGGTAGCGTTGACCCATCCTACGTGAAGTGCCACATCGATGTCATGTGCGGACGTTTTGCGCTGACGGCGACACCCGATGAAATAATGGAATTGTTCAGCCTGCTGGAAAGCGACGACTTTCCGGCGCGCTTCAATATCGCGCCAACCCAGCCGATCATGGTCGTCGTGGCCGGCGAGCGTGCGGCACCAGGCAGCAACCTGCCGGAGCGCAGGGCGCTGCTCGTGCGCTGGGGCTTCACGCCGGGCTGGGTCAAGGACCCGCGCGACTTTCCACTGTTGATCAATGCGCGGGTCGAATCGGCAATCGAAAAGGCGTCGTTCCGTGCAGCCATGCGGCACCGGCGGGTCCTTGTGCCGGCCTCCGGCTTCTATGAATGGCGCCGGCCGCCGAAGGGTAGCCGCGAGCCGTCGCAGGCCTATTGGGTGCGCCCGAGGAAGGGCGGCATCGTCGCCTTCGCCGGTTTGATGGAAACCTGGTCCTCGGCCGACGGCTCCGAGGTCGATACCGCGGCCATCCTGACGACGGCCGCCAACGCCTCGATCCGGCAGATCCATGACCGCATGCCGGTCGTCATCCAGCCCGAGGATTTTGCCCGCTGGCTGGACTGCAAGACGCAGGAGCCGCGCGAGGTTGCCGATCTCTTCGGCCCGGTCGCGGAGGACTACTTCGAGGCGATCCCGGTTTCGGACAAGGTCAACAAGGTCGTCAACACCGGGCCCGAAATCCAGGACGCCGTCACACCCAGGCCGGTCGCGGATGCCCAGCTAAAAGGCAAGAGCAAGCCGACCGAGCCGGATGGCGGGCAGATGTCTCTCTTTTAAGGAAAAGAGCGCCGGAAGCGTCAGGCCGGCCGCTTGGCCAGCTTGCCAGCCGGCTTCGCCTTCGCCTGCAGCGCTGCGGCAAGCACGGCCTTCAGGCCGAGCGGGCGATACTGTTCGACGAGATTGGCGGATTTGACGATGTCTTTGGTCTTTGCGGCTTTCACTTGCACTCACTCCTTGATGCTTTCCCGAACCGGATACACTGCCGCTTTCGCACGTCTTCACGAAAGCGACGCTCCTCCTTGCTCTCCGGAGACAGGATTTCGTGGTGCGTTACCAACTACACCGCGAATCTGTTTTCCGCATGGCGATCTCAGATAAGCCTAATCATGACAAATCCATGACCGCGGAATCCTTTCGATAGTCGGCTGTGCTTGCATGCGGCTGACCTCTTGACCGAAATCGGGTGACGCGCGATAAGTGAGGCCATGAAAACGGTTATCTGCATTATCTGCCGGAACATTATTCGCTAGCGCTCCGCTGGCCTGGCCGTTTTCGTCTCCTAAAATCCAAGATGACAAACGCGCGGGCCTCCCGGGCGCGGTATTTTACGGTCGTATGCATCTTGGAGAATGGCAATGGGCGGAACGCCGACACTGAAGCTGTACAACACGCTGACGCGGGAGAAGGTCGAGTTCAAGCCGATCGATCCCGACAACGTTCGCATGTATGTCTGCGGCCCGACGGTCTATGACTATGCCCATATCGGCAATGCCCGGCCGGTCATCGTCTTCGACGTCCTGTTCCGGCTGCTGCGTCATGTCTATGGCGCGGATCACGTCACCTATGCGCGCAACATCACCGACGTCGACGACAAGATCAACGCGCGGGCGCTGCGGGACTACCCGACCCTGCCGCTCAACGACGCGATCCGGCGGGTGACGGAGAAGACAGAAACCCAGTTTCTTGACGATGCTAAGGCGCTCGGCTGCCTTGACCCGGATGTCCAGCCGCGGGCCACCGACAACATCGCGCAGATGATCGACATCATCGAAAAGCTCATCGCCAAAGGCCACGCCTACCAGGCGGGTGGTGAGGTGCTGTTCGATACCAAGTCGATGGCCGATTACGGTCAGCTCTCGAAGCGCAATCTCGACGAACAGCAGGCCGGCGCCCGTGTCGCCGTCGAGGCGCATAAGAAGAGCCCGGGCGACTTCGTGTTGTGGAAGCTTTCTGGCGACAACGAGCCGGGCTGGGAAAGTCCGTGGGGCAGGGGCCGTCCCGGCTGGCACATCGAGTGCTCGGCCATGAGCAGCCGCTACCTCGGCGAAGTCTTCGACATCCACGGCGGCGGGCTCGATCTCATCTTCCCGCACCATGAAAACGAGATTGCCCAGTCCCGTTGCGCTCACGGCACCGAGGTGATGGCGAATGTCTGGATGCACAACGGCTTCCTGCAGGTCGAAGGCCGCAAGATGTCGAAGTCCGAGGGCAACTTCGTCACCATCTACGAACTGCTGCACACGGAAAAGTTCGCCGGCCGCCAGTGGCCGGGCGATGTGCTGAGGCTCGCCATGCTGATGACGCACTATCGCGAACCGATCGATTTTTCGGTGAAGCGGTTGGAAGAAGCAGAGCATCTGCTCTCCAAGTGGCCGGTCCCGGGTGACGCCAAGGGTGAGGCCGATCCGGCCGTGGTCGCTGCACTTGCCGACGACCTCAACACGGTCGCGGCCGTCCAGGCGGTCCATGCGCTCGCCCAGAAGGCGGCGGCCGATCCGAAGCTGCTCGGGACCTTTGCCGCAAGTGCCGCGCTGATCGGCGTGGTGCCGCAGGCGGTCGAACTCGACGAGGGGCTGGTCCGCGACATCGACAGCCGCGTGCGGGCCCGTCTGGAACTGCTGAAGGCAAAGAACTTCGCGGAGGCCGACAAGATCCGCGACGATCTGCTGGCGCGCGGCGTTCAGCTCAAGGACGGCAAGGATCCGGCAACCGGCGAGCGGGTGACGACCTGGGATATCAAACGGTGACGGCTGCCTAGCTATCGAGCCCTGTCCAATCCTTCTGATCGGTTCGGGCAGGGTATCTGAAAGGGCGGCGAAAAGCGGAGCGCATGCATGAAAGAGGAGTTCGTGCGATGATCGACCATACGGGCATTCCCGTCGCGGATTTCGAGCGGGCGCAGTCGTTCTACGACAAGGCCTTTGCTCCGCTTGGCGCCTCGCTTTTGATGATGGTGCCGCTGGAACACACCGGTGGTCTCAAGGTGGGTGGTTATGGCCGCGAGCGGCCGGTCTTCTGGCTGCATGAGACGGCTGCAACGGGGCCGGGCCGGCACTACGCCTTTTCGACGCGCAGTCGCGCCGAGGTCGATGCCTTCTATCAAGCGGCAATGGCCGCCGGCGGGCGTGACAACGGCAAGCCGGGGCTGAGACCGCACTACCACCCGGACTATTACGGTGCCTTCGTGTTCGATCCCGACGGCAACAATATCGAAGCCGTTTGCTCGGGTTGAGGAGAAATCGCGATGAGTCTGGACAACAGGCCCTATTACACAGGCGGTTGCCAGTGTGGCGCAGTGCGTTTTCGCATCGAAGGCAGGCTCGGCGATGCGTCGGTCTGTCATTGTCGCATGTGCCAGAAGGCGAGTGGCAACTTCTACCTGCCGCTGGTTTCCGTCGGCGGCGCGCATGTCACCTGGACGCGCGGCGAGCGCAAGCGCTACCAGTCGTCCAATTTCGGCTGGCGCGGTTTTTGCGGCGATTGCGGCACGCCGCTGACCTATGAGGCGCCGGACGGCATGGCATTGGCGATTGCCGCCTTCGACGAACCGCAGGGCATCACGCCAACGGTGCAATGGGCCATCGAAAGCAAGTTGCCTTATACCGATCACGTGGCTGCGCTGCCCGGTGTTCACACGATGGAAGACCCGGACGCGGTGGAATTCCTGGAGAAACTCGTTTCCTATCAGCATCCCGACCATGACACCGAGACCTGGCCCCCGGAGGAGAAGCGATGACCGAAAACGTTCGAACAGGTGGATGCCAATGCGGCGCGGTCCGCTTCCGGATCAAGGGGGAACTCGGGCGCGCGTCGATCTGCCATTGCCGCATGTGCCAGAAACAATTCGGCTCGTTCTTCTCGGCGCTGGTGACGGCGCCGAAGGATGGAGTCGAATGGGTACGGGACGAGCCGAGCTACTTCCAGTCCTCGGTCAACATCGACCGCGGCTTTTGCCCGAAATGCGGAACGCCGATGACCTACCGGCATCCGGGTGGCCTTGAGATCGCCATCGGCACCTTCGACGATCGTTCCGATCTTGCGCCGAAAATCCAGGTCAACCACGCCTCGCGTTTGCCCTGGGTCGAGACGATCTTCGAGCAGCCGGTGCTTGAGGATCAGGATTTCTACGCCAGGCAGGAAAGCATCATCTCGTTCCAGCACCCGGACCACGAGACAGACCAATGGCATCCTTCGGGAGCATTCCGGTGACCATCGCGCGCATCTATACGGGCGGATGCCAATGCGGCGCCGTGCGCTACCGCGCCGAGGGCGTGCTTTCGGACCCGTATATCTGTCATTGCCGCATGTGCCAGAAGGCGACCGGCAACTACTTCATGCCGCTCGCCAATGCGTCCCGCGACACGTTCGACATCACGCGCGGCCAGCCGTCCTGGTTCCGCTCGTCGCATCTGGTGCGCCGCGGCTTCTGCAGCGATTGCGGCACGCCGCTGTTCTACGATATGCCGGACGCAGATTTCGTCAACATCGCGCTCGGGTCGCTTGATGATCCCGACGACGTGCAGCCGATCTACCAGTCCGGCACCGAGTCGCGCGTCATCTGGTTCTCCAGGCTTGCCGGGCTCAAGGAGAAGGAAACGGACGACGGCAGCGAGGCTGCGGCGACCCGGCATCTGATCATACTCGAAACGAACCGCCAGCATCCCGACTACGACACCGTGCACTGGCCGCTCACGAAAGACTGAAAATGACGACTGCTTTGCGTACCCTCTACCCGGAAATCGAACCCTATGCCTCGGGCCATCTCGACGTCGGCGACGGGCACGTGATCTATTGGGAAAGGGTCGGCACGCCAGGCGCCAAGCCCGCCGTGTTCCTGCATGGCGGCCCCGGCGGCACGATCTCGCCGAACCATCGCCGCCTTTTCGATCCGGCGCTCTACGACGTAACGCTGTTCGACCAGCGCGGTTGCGGCAAGTCGACGCCGAATGCCAGGATCGAAGCCAACACCACCTGGCATCTCGTCGCCGATATCGAGCGGCTGCGCGAGATGGCCGGCGCCGATAGGTGGCTGGTCTTCGGCGGTTCCTGGGGATCGACGCTGGCGCTCGCCTATGCCGAGAAGCACCCGGAACGGATTTCCGAACTGGTGCTGCGCGGCATCTACACGCTGACCAAGGCCGAGCTCGACTGGTACTACCAGTTCGGCGTCTCGGAAATGTTCCCGGACAAATGGGAGCGTTTCATTGCGCCCATTCCCGAGAACGAGCGCCACGAGATGATGCAGGCCTATCACCGCCGCCTGATGAGCGACGACAAGGCGACGCGCCTTGAGGCCGCCAAGGCCTGGAGCATCTGGGAAGGCGAGACGATCACGCTTCTGCCGGAACTCGCAACCAGCGCGCCCTTCGCCGAGGACGATTACGCCGACGCCTTCGCGCGGATCGAGAACCACTTCTTCGTCAATGCCGGGTGGATGGAGGATGGCCAATTGCTGCGCGACGTCCACCGGCTGCACGGCATTCCAGGTGTCATCATCCATGGGCGCTACGACATGCCGTGCCCGGCGAAATACGCTTGGCAACTGCACAAGGCCTGGCCGGGATCGGAGCTTCATCTGATCGAAGGCGCAGGCCACGCCTATTCCGAGCCGGGCATCCTCGATCGGCTGATCCGCACCACGGACCAGTTCGCAGGCAAGACCGAGCAAAACTAAACAGAGCATTTTTGGACGAGAGCCATGACCAGGGAACGCATCTACCTCTTCGACACGACGCTGAGAGACGGGCAACAGACGCCCGGCATCGACTTTTCCGTCGAGGACAAGATTGCGATTGCCGGCCTGCTCGATCAGTTCGGCATGGACTATATCGAAGGCGGCTATCCCGGCGCGAACCCGACCGACACGGAGTTCTTCGGGCGCAAGCGAACCCAGAAGGCCTCCTTCGTCGCCTTCGGCATGACCAAGCGCGCCGGGGTTTCCGCGTCGAACGACCCAGGCCTCGCGGCACTGCTGGCGGCGAAAAGCGACGCTATCTGTCTTGTCGCCAAGAGCTGGGACTATCACGTCGAAGTGGCGCTCGGCTGCACCAACGAGGAGAACCTCGACAACATCAGCGCCTCGGTCGAGGCGGTGGTCGCCTCGGGTCGCGAGGCGATGGTCGATTGCGAGCATTTCTTCGACGGCTACAAGGCCAATCCCGCCTATGCGCTTGCCTGCGCGAAGGCGGCCTTTGACGCCGGCGCGCGCTGGGTGGTGCTCTGCGACACCAATGGCGGCACGCAGCCGCCGGAGGTGCGCGAGATCGTCGCCGCCGTGATCGCTGCCGGCGTGCCCGGTGCCAATCTCGGCATCCATGCGCATAACGATACGGGCCAGGCGGTCGCCAATTCGCTTGCCGCGGTCGAGGCAGGCGTGCGGCAGATCCAGGGAACGCTGAACGGCATTGGCGAGCGTTGCGGCAACGCCAATCTCGTCACGCTCATCCCGACGCTGGCGCTGAAGGAGACGTATTCCAGCCGCTTCGAAACGGCGATCGACGCCGACCGCTTGCTGGAGCTGACCAAGCTCGCCCATTCCTTCGATGAACTCTTGAACCGTTCGCCTGATCAGCAGGCCCCTTACGTCGGCGCGTCGGCCTTTGCCACTAAGGCCGGTATCCACGCCTCAGCGCTGCTCAAGGATCCGCGCACCTACGAGCATGTGGCGCCTGAAAGCATCGGCAACCTGCGCAAGGTCATGGTGTCAGACCAGGGCGGCAAGGCCAATTTCATCAACGCGCTAAAGCGTCGCGGCATCGTTGTCAGCAAGGACGATCCGAAGCTCGACAAGCTGATCGCCATCGTCAAGGAACGCGAAGCGACCGGCTATGCCTATGAAGGCGCGGATGCGAGCTTTGCGTTGCTCGCCAGCCGCATCCTCGGCACGGTGCCGGATTTCTTCCATGTCGAAAGTTTCCGGGTGATGGTCGAGCGCCGCTTCGATGCCAACGGTCATCTGAAGACGGTGTCGGAAGCCGTGGTGAAGGTGGTTGTCGACGGCGAGACGATGATGTCGGTCGCCGAAGGCCACGGCCCGGTCAACGCGCTGGACTTGGCGCTGCGCAAGGACCTCGGCAAGTACCAGTCGGAAATCGAAGACCTGGAGCTTGCGGACTACAAGGTCCGTATCCTCAATGGCGGGACCGAGGCGATCACCCGCGTTCTGATCGAATCGACCGATGGCACGGGCGCGCGCTGGTGGACCGTGGGGGTCTCCGACAACATCATCGATGCGTCTTTCCAGGCACTGATGGACAGTATCGTCTTCAAGCTGCTGAAGAACCGCGACCACGTCGGACTGATCGCCGCCGAGTAATCTCCGGCGATCGGTCCAGAAACGTTGATGGACTGGGCCTGGGGGAGGGTGAGCAAAACTCATTCTCCCTTCACGGAAATGAATTGGTGCATCACCGGCCATTGGGGTAGGACGCATCGATGGGAGATTGTGCCGGCCGACTGGCTGTGCCTCCCTTCTGACCGGTGAGCGGCCATTGCCGCCAGGGCTCTCCGGCAAAACACCAGGAAAAGATGATATGGCCGAGCCGAAAGCACCCGCCGAAAATACCGATTCCGCGAAAGGCTTTGCCTTCGCGCTGACCGCCTATCTGCTTTGGGGCTTCCTGCCCTTCTTCATGAAGGCGGTCGCCCATATCCCGGCGCCGGAAGTGGTGGCGCACCGGATCGTGTGGTCGGTGCCGCTCGCGGGTCTCGTGCTGCTCTGGCTCGGGCGTACCGACGACATCAAGGCGGCGCTGCGCTCGCCGCGCATGCTGTGCATGGCCGCACTGACCGCCGTGCTCATCACCATCAACTGGGGCATTTATGTCTGGGCAATCGGTGCGGGCCGCGCCATCGAAACTGCGCTCGGCTATTACATCAATCCGCTCTTCTCGATCTTTCTCGGCGCCGTGCTTTTGAAGGAGAGGCCGAACCCGGCGCAGATGGTTGCCATCGCGCTCGCTGCCTCCGCCGTTGCCGTGCTTGCCTTCGACGCCGGCGGTCTGCCGTGGGTGTCCATCGGTCTTTGCCTGTCGTGGGGCTTCTACGCCTTCTTCCGCAAGACCCTGCCGGTTGGCCCCAACCAGGGCTTCTTCCTGGAAGTCCTGCTTTTGAGCGTACCGGCCATCGGCTACATCATCTGGCTGGAGACGACGGGGCAGGGCCATTTCGGCGATACCGGCATGGCGGACGTCCTGTGGCTGCTGTCCTGCGGCATCGTCACGGCCGTGCCGCTGATGATCTATGCCAACGGCGCCAAGCTCCTGCGCCTGTCGACGATCGGCATCATGCAGTACATCGCGCCGACCATGATCTTCGTGATCGCCGTCTTCGTCTTCCACGAGCCCTTCGGCACGGCAAAGCTCATCGCCTTCGGCCTGATCTGGGCGGCGCTGGTGATCTATACCGGCGCCATGCTGGCGGAAAGCAGGGCGCGCCGCGCCCTGCAGGCAAGCCCGGCCGAATAAGGCCGGTTGCGATAGAAACAAAAAAAGGCGCGCCGGGTGGCGCGCCTTTTTTGTTGGCCGAATGCGTTTCTTAAAGCTTGGAGATGATTTCGGTTTCGCCCTCACGGCCGTTGCCGCCGCCAGCGGCCGCCAGGATGGTCGGCACGATGTCGGCCGCGTCATTGACGACAAGCGGCTGCACGAGATGCGCCGTGTGGACGAAGCCTTCCTCGCGCATGTGCTGCAGGAGGTCCATCATCGGCCTCCAGAAATTGTTGATGTTGCCGAAGACCATCGGCTTGCGGTGACGCCCGAGCTGCGCCCAGGTCATGATCTCGACGATCTCTTCCAGCGTGCCGATGCCGCCGGGCAGCGCCACGAAAGCGTCGGCACGTTCGAACATCGTGTGCTTGCGCTCGTGCATGTCGGCCGTCACGATCAGCTCGTTCAGCTGGCCGAGCGAATGGCGGGTCGCTTCCTTGTCCATCAGGAATTCGGGGATGATCCCGGTGACTTCGCCGCCGTTGGAAAGCACACCGCTGGCGACCGCTCCCATAATGCCGCGGGTGCCGCCGCCATAGACCAGGCGAAGCCCGTGATCGGCGATGGATCGGCCAAGCGCGCGCCCGGCTTCCATGTAGGCATTGTCACGTCCCGGCTGTGAACCACAGTAGACGCAGATGGATCGAATCGTGCTGTTCTCGGTGCTCATGCCCTCAAAAAACATTGCAGCGCAGCATGGGTCAAGAAAAATGAGGGGAAACCCGGTTTTCTGCGGGTTGCCGCCCCTTCGGCTGCTTGTATGCCGAATCGCGAATCGCTAGCAATTTCAGTGATTGATTGAAGAAATCGGACGAGTTGCTTGCTGTTGCGCTATAATGACGGCGCAAGCCCGCACCGCAGGCCGATGAGAGGGCATGCGCGGAGCGTTGCTCCGCTCCGTGTGGAGAGTGGCATGATCAAAAATAAGGCCGGCTGGGTGGCCATTTCTGTCCTCGTGGCAGCAACAGCGTTGATGGTATTCGTAATTCAACCGAACTTGCGCGGCGACGGCAAGAAGCCGGCAGCCGATCAGGCGGCAGGCACCGCGACGCAGTCGACCGAGGCGACGCCCGCGACCGGTGGACCGCAGGCGACCGGCGCCTCTGCCGAGACCGCCAAGACGGATGCTGCGCCGCAGCAGGAGCAGCCGAAGGCCGAAGCGGCGACCGCCGCCAACGTGCCTGCGACCGATCCGGCCGTTCCCGGTTTCGACGTGCTGCGCGTGGAGCCCGATGGCTCGACCGTGATCGCCGGCCACGCCCAGCCGAATTCGAAGCTTGAGATCCTCAGCGGCGACACCGTGGTCGGCACCGCCGATGTCGGCGCGACCGGCGACTTCGCCGCGGTCTTCGACAATCCCCTTCCGGCGGGTGACCATCAGCTCACGCTGCGCAGCACCGGTGAAAACGGTGCGGTGAAGAGCTCCGAGGAAGTTGCGACCGTTTCCGTTCCCAAGGATCCGTCCGGTCAATTGCTTGCCATGGTCTCGAAGCCGGGTACGGCGAGCCGTCTGATCACGACGCCGGGTGCGGCGGAGGAAGTCGCGGCTGCGGACCTCAAGCCGGCCGAGGTTGCCTCCGCGACGCCGCAGGCGGTCGATGCCGCCACGTCGCCGGCGCAGCTTTCCGGCGTTCCGGGCCTGCAGGTGAGTGCGGTCGAGATCGAAGGCAGCAAGATGTTCGTCGCCGGCAGCGCCAAGGCCGGTGCTTTGGTGCGCGTCTATGCCGACGACAGGCTCGTCGGCGAAATGAAGGCCGACGACAAGGGCCACTTCGTCGTCGACGGTGAGATCGAGTTGACGGTTGGCAGCCACATCATCCGGGCGGACATGTTGAACGAGGACGGCACCAAGGTCGTGATGCGCGCCTCGGTTCCCTTCGACCGGCCCGCAGGATCGCAGGTTGCGGCCGTTGCGCCTTCGGGCACGCCGTCGGCAACCGCGGGTCTCGATGGCCTGCGTGCGGAAGCTGGAAAGGCGCTGGCGCTCTTGAAGGGGCTCTATGCCAATGGCAAGGTTCCGAACGGCGAGCAGCTGGCTGCCGCCCGTTCGGCGACCGAGATCGCGTTGAAGTCGCTTGCGGATTTCCGTCTTGCCGACAATTCCGACCAGACGCTCGTCGCCTCGGCGACGCGGGCCGCAAAGGCCGCGGCCAGCGCGCTCGCGGCGCTGAAGGCAGCGCCTCAGGACCCGTCGAGCGTGGCGACGGCCCTTACCAAGGTTGATGCGACCGTCGGTGCGGTCCTGGCCGAGCAGGGCAGCGCCACGCCGGCGTCACCCGAGAAGGCTCAGCCGAAGGACAATGCCCCGGCGCCGGGTGAACTGGCAAAGGCGATGGGTGCCGGAAGCGCGGTTGTAAACGATGCCGCACCGGCACAGCCGGCGACCGAAACCGCAGCCGTTGCAGCCTCGCCCGACCAGCCCCAGACACTCGAGCAGGCTCCGCTCAAGGAGAGCAAGAGTTCGGTGATCATCCGCCGCGGCGACACGCTGTGGCAGATCTCGCGCCGCGTCTACGGCGCGGGCCTGCGTTACACCACGATCTATCTCGCCAACCAGGACCAGATCGAGGACCCGGACCGCATTCGTCCTGGCCAGGTCTTCGGTGTACCGGACAAGGCGCTGCCGGACGAAGAATCGCGGGAAATTCACAAGAAGCACATGAAACAAGAGCAATAAGCAGCCGATCTGCGGCCGCCGACATTGCGGCGGCTGCGGCGGATGCCTATCTCCCGACCAAGGGCGGCGCCTTCGACAGGGCGCCGCTTTTCATTGAACGGTGATGACGGCGCCTGAGGTCTTCGTTTACAGGGAGGGCTCGGCGCAGAGCTTGGATGCGCGACAACCTGCCTCCAAGCGCGCAAACGTAAGAGCGGATCAGAACGTGGCACCCCAGAAGAAAACCGTTTCGGCCGATACCAGCAATCCCCTGCAGACGATCGCCAATCTGTGGCCCTACATGTGGCCGTCGGACAGGGCCGATCTCAAGCTCCGGGTGATCTGGGCAACGGTCATTCTGATCATCGCCAAGGTCGTGCTGATCCTCGTTCCCTATTCCTTCAAATGGGCAACCGATGCGCTGAACGGCAAGCCGGATGTCCTGGGCTTTCTGCCCGTGCTCATGACCGGCGCGGTCATGCTGGTGCTTGCCTATAACCTTGCCCGTCTTTTGCAGGCCGGTTTGAACCAGTTGCGCGACGCGCTGTTTGCAAGCGTCGGCCAGCATGCCGTCCGGCAACTCGCCTATAAGACCTTCATACATATGCACCAGTTGTCGCTCCGCTTCCATCTCGAGCGGCGCACTGGCGGGCTTTCGCGCGTCATCGAGCGCGGCACCAAGGGCATCGAAACGATCGTCCGCTTCACGATCCTCAACAGCGTGCCGACCCTGATCGAATTCCTGCTGACAGCGGTAATCTTCTGGTGGGGCTACGGCTTCAGTTATCTCCTCGTCACCGCTGTCACCGTCTGGCTCTACATCTGGTTCACCGTGCGCGCGAGCGACTGGCGCATCGCCATCCGCCGTTCGATGAACGACAGCGACACCGACGCCAACACCAAGGCGATCGACTCGCTGCTGAACTTCGAGACGGTCAAGTATTTCGGCAACGAGGAGATGGAGGCCCGTCGCTTCGACAAGTCGATGGAACGCTACGAGGCGGCGGCGACCCAGGTCTGGACGTCGCTCGGCTGGCTCAACTTCGGCCAGGCGCTGATCTTCGGCGCCGGTACGGCCGTGATGATGATCATGTCGGCGCTGGCCGTGCAGCGCGGCGAGCAGACGCTGGGCGATTTCGTCTTCATCAACGCCATGCTGATCCAGCTTGCGATCCCGCTCAACTTCATCGGCTTCGTCTACCGCGAAATCCGTCAGGGGCTCACCGACATCGAGCATATGTTCGACCTGCTCGACGTTCGTGCCGAAGTAGTGGATCGCCCGGATGCAAGCGAACTCGTCATCGGCAAGGGCGCCATCGCCTTCAAGGACGTGCATTTCGCCTATGATGCGGCGCGCCCGATCCTGAAGGGCATCACCTTCGAGGTGCCCGCCGGCAAGACGGTTGCCGTGGTCGGCCCCTCCGGTGCCGGCAAGTCGACGCTCTCGCGGCTGCTCTATCGCTTCTACGACGTGCAGGAAGGGGCGATCACCATCGATGGCCAGGACGTGCGCACAGTGACGCAGAAGAGCCTGCGCTCGGTGATCGGCATGGTGCCGCAGGACACGGTGCTCTTCAACGACACGATCGCCTACAACATTCGCTATGGCCGCGTTTCGGCGAGCGAAGCCGAAGTCGAGGCGGCGGCCGAAGCCGCGCAGATCGCCGAGTTCATCCGCACGCTGCCGGAGGGCTTCCAGGCCATGGTCGGCGAGCGGGGCCTGAAACTTTCGGGCGGCGAGAAGCAGCGCGTCGCGATCGCCCGCACGATCCTGAAAGCCCCGCCGATCCTGATCCTCGACGAGGCGACGTCTGCGCTGGACACCCGCACGGAGCAGGAGATCCAGTCGGCCCTCGACGTCGTGTCGCGCAACCGCACGACGCTTGTCATCGCGCACCGGCTTTCGACCGTCATCAACGCCGACGAGATCATCGTGCTGAAGGACGGCGTCATTGCCGAACGCGGCACCCATGGCGAACTGATCGACCGCGACGGCCTCTATGCCTCGATGTGGAGCCGCCAGCGCGAAGCGACGCAGGCCGAAGAGCAACTGAAGCGCGTGCGCGAAAGCGACGATCTCGGCATCGTCACGCGCGGCGAGCCGGCGGTTTGATGGCGTCTTTTTCTTTGCTGAGCGCGACGCGTTTTGTCGCTACCGGGCGGGCGGCGTTGCCCGCCGGGACATTTCGCGCTAGAGCGGGGGCAGGAAATGCGTTTGCGGTTTTCCGTCCGCATCCCGCGCTAACTTATAGAAAACGATCACGTTCCACGGAAAATCTGGAGTAGAGTTCATGAGCCTGGTCAATACGATCCGCAACACGCTCGTCCCGGTGCACAAGGAAGGCTACCGCTTTGTGGCGATCTTCTTCGTCGTGTCGCTGGTGCTTGGCTTCCTGTGGGAGCCGTTGATGTGGATCGGCTTCGTGCTGACCGCGTGGTGCGCTTACTTCTTCCGCGATCCCGAGCGCATGACGCCGCTTGACGACGATCTGGTGATCAGCCCGGCTGACGGCCGCGTCTCGTCGATCGCGACGGTTCTGCCGCCGGAAGAACTGAACCTCGGCTCGGAACCGATGCTGCGCATCTCCGTTTTCATGAATGTGTTCAACTGCCACGTGAACCGCGCGCCGATGGCCGGTACCATCACCCGCGTCGCCTATCGCGCCGGCAAGTTCGTCAATGCCGAGCTCGACAAGGCCAGCCAGGAGAACGAGCGCAATGGTCTGGTGATCGATACCAAGCACGGTGCCATCGGCGTCGTTCAGATCGCCGGCCTCGTTGCCCGCCGCATCCTGTGCTGGAAGTATGAGAACGGCTCGCTGGAGGCCGGTGAGCGCTTCGGCCTGATCCGCTTCGGCTCGCGCCTCGACGTGTTCCTGCCGGCCGGCGCCGAGCCGCGTGTCAGCGTCGGGCAGACCGCCGTTGCCGGTGAAACGGTGCTTGCCGAGTTTGGCTCGGCCAAGGGCCCGGTCATCAGCCGCCGCGCATAAGGAGTGTCCATGGAAGGCTCTGAACAGCAAAAACCGATCGAAGCGCCGCAGGTGTCCGAGGACACCAACGGTTCGAGCGATACCGCGCGCGGCCCACGGCTGCGGGAGATTCCGCTGCGGCTGATGATCCCCAATCTCATTACGGTGCTCGCGATCTGCGCCGGTCTTTCGGGCATCCGGCTCGCCTTTGAAAACCGCATCGAGCTTGCCGTTGCGATGGTGCTGCTCGCCGCCTTTCTCGATGGCATCGACGGTCGTGTCGCGCGCGCCCTGAAGGCGACATCGAACTTCGGCGGCCAGATGGATTCGCTTGCCGACATCATCAACTTCGGTGTCGCGCCGGCTCTCGTGCTCTACGTCTTCATCCTCGATCAGGCGCGCTCGATCGGCTGGATCGCGGCTCTGGTCTACGCAATCGCGATGGGTCTGAGGCTCGCGCGCTTCAACGTGATGGCAGAGCGCCAGGTCAAGGCGTCCTGGCAGTCGGAATACTTCGTCGGCGTGCCGGCGCCGGCCGGCGCCATGCTCGTTCTGTTGCCGGTTTACCTGGGTCTCCTGGGCCTTGCTCCCGAGCGCACCTTCGCGCTGATCGCGTCGGCCTATACGGTGCTGATCGCCTTCCTGCTCGTCAGCCGCCTGCCGGTCTGGTCCGGCAAGTCGGAGAACAGCCGCGTTCGCCGCGACCTCGTCCTGCCGGCCATCCTCGGCGTCGTCTTCTACGTTGCGACGCTGATGACCTATACCTGGGAAACGATGGCGGTAACGGCGCTCGGCTATCTGATCACGCTGCCCTTCGGCGCGCGCTCCTGGCAGCGCAAGTATGGCGGCGACTGGCCGGTCCATCCTTCGACCGGCGGCGACGGCTTGCCCGGCGACAAGGACTGACCGAGACCAAAACGACACGCAAAAAGAGAAAGGCCACCGTGACGACACGGTGGCCTTTCTCTTTTGAGCGGTGTGCCGAAGCTTATTCGGGCATCCGGTAATCGACGATCTTGTCTTCGCGCACGATGTAGAGCTTGCCGGTTTCGGTCTGGTTAGGGCCGACCAGCGGCAGCAGCTTGGCTGCGACTTCCGAAGGATGCGGCACGGTCTCCGGATCCTCGCCGGGCATCGCCTGCGCGCGCATCGCGGTGCGGGTGGCGCCGGGGTCGACCGAGAGGATGCGCAGCGGCAGGCGCTGCGTCTCGCCGGCCCAGGTGCGGGCCAGAGCCTCGACGGCAGCCTTCGATGCGGAGTAGGGCCCCCAGAAGGGCTTGCACTTGTGTGCAGCGCTCGACGACAGGATCAGCGCACGGCCGGCATCCGACTTGATCAGCAGCGGCTCCAGCGAACGGATCAGCCGCCAGGTGGCGTTGACGTTGATGTTCATCACCTTGTCGAACACCTTCGCCTCGACATGGCCGATCGGCGAAATCGTGCCGAGCACGCCGGCATTGGCAACGAGGATGTCGAGCTTGCCCCAGCGTTCGTTGATCGCGCCACCGAGTTTGTCGATCGCCGGCATGTCGGCGAGGTCGAAGGGCACCAGCGTCGCAGAACCGCCCGCCGCCTTGATCGCGTCGTCGAGTTCTTCGAGACCGCCGACGGTGCGCGCGCAGGCGACGACATGGGCACCGGCCTTGGCCAGTTCGAGAGCGGTGAAATAGCCGATACCGCGCGATGCGCCGGTGACCACGGCCACCCGGCCTTTGAGATCGATCGTCATTTTAGTGTCTGATTATCCGTTGCTGGCGAGAACCGAGAGTTTGCGGACATTGCTGGCGCCTTCCTGGTCGAGGAGGCGGGTCGGATAGTCCCCGGTGAAATAGTGGTCGGTGAACTGCGGCGCCTTCGGATTGCGCTTCTCGCCACCGACCGCCTCATAGAGGCCGTCGATCGACAGGAACTCGAGCGAGTCCGCGCCGATGTAGCGGCACATGGAGGCGAGATCTGCATGCTGGTTGGCGAGCAGCTTGTCGCGATCCGGCGTGTCGATGCCGTAGAAGTCCGGATGGAAGATCATCGGGCTGGCGACGCGCACGTGCACTTCGCGCGCGCCCGCGTCGCGCATCATCTGTACGATCTTCACCGACGTCGTGCCGCGCACGATCGAATCGTCGACGAGGATGATGCGCTTGCCCTCGATCATCGCGCGGTTGGCCGAATGTTTCAGCTTGACGCCGAAGGCGCGGATCTGCTGCGTCGGCTCGATGAAGGTGCGGCCGACATAGTGGTTGCGGATGATGCCGTATTCGAAGGGAATGCCGCTCTGCTGGGCATAGCCGAGCGCAGCCGGCGTGCCGCCGTCCGGCACCGGAACCACGACGTCGGCCTCGACCGGCGCTTCCTTGGCGAGGTTGATGCCCATGTTCTTGCGCGACACATAGATGCTGCGGCCGCCGACGACCGAATCCGGCCGGGCGAAATAGACATATTCGAACAGGCACAGCCGCTCGGGCTGCGAAACCTCGGGCTTGCGTGCATCGATGGTGATCGAGCCGTCGGGCTGGATTTCGCAGATGATGACTTCGCCGTTCTCGACGTCGCGCACATAGGTCGCGCCGATGATGTCCAGCGCGCAGGTTTCCGAGCAGAAGATCGGCTTGCCGTCGAGTTCGCCCATGACGAGCGGGCGGATGCCGATCGGGTCGCGCGCGGCAATCAGCTTCGTGCGGGTCATCGCCAGCATCGAATAGCCACCTTCCATCTGGCGGATGGCGTCGATGAAGCGGTCGGAGGAGGAGGTCTGCTTCGAGCGGGCGATCAGGTGCAGCACGACTTCGGTGTCCGAGGTCGACTGACAGATGGCGCCGTCGGCGATCAGTTGCCGGCGAAGCGTGAGGCCGTTGGTGAAGTTGCCGTTATGGGCGACGGCGATGCCGCCGACTTCGAGTTCGGCAAAGAGCGGCTGCACGTTGCGCAGCGCCACTTCTCCCGTGGTCGAATAGCGGGTGTGGCCAATCGACATGAAGCCGGGCAGTTTCGCGAGCGTCGCCGGATCTGTGTAGTGGTCGCCGACGAGGCCCATGCGCTTTTCGGTGCAGAACTGCTTGCCGTCGAAGGTTACGATGCCGGCGGCTTCCTGACCGCGATGCTGGAGCGCGTGCAGGCCGAGCGCTGTCAGCGCCGCCGCATCCGAGTGCCCCAGTATGCCGAAGACGCCGCACTCTTCGTGCAGCTCGTCGCCTTCGAGTTCATCGCGGATTTCGATGGATCTATCGGTCATCACAGTCGCCTTTGCTCCGTACCGGTGCGCATATCGTGATCAGGCCCGCCGTCTTCAAGCAATCTTAGCTGAAAACGGCTGCAAGCGTTATTCCCCAAAAGGACAAAGCCCGCGGGGCGGGCTTTGTCGGCAAATCGTTCCTGTCTCAGCCGTTGGTGGCCGGGGCGTCGTCGGCGGGCGCCTGGTCCGGCGTCGTCGCAGGTGCCTGGCCGGGCGTCGTCGCCGGCGCTTCGCCTTCGCCTTCGCCGGTCGTGTCCTTGCCGCGCAGGCGATCGAGAATGGTGGCGTCGGCTTCCTCGGGCAGCAGAGCGATCAGCTTGTTGCCGAGGTTGTCGAGCAGCGGCTTCGACTTGGCCTGGGTGACCCAGGTCGGCTGCTGCTGCGGCGCGACGAGCCAGTTGAAGAACAGCATGGCGACGACGACCAGCAGGATGCCGCGGGCGGCGCCGAAGAGGAAGCCGAGCGTGCGGTCGAGCGCGCCGATGCGGCTGTCGATGATGAAATCGGCGATCCGCATGGTGATGAAGGAGATGATGATCAGCGCGATCAGGAAGATCACCGCCGCCGATCCGATCATCGCGACCGTGTCGCTGTTGGTGTACTGCTTCGCATAGGGCAGGAGATGCGGGTAGAGGAAGTAGGCGGCAGCTGCCGCACCCACCCAGCTCGCGACCGAGAGCACCTCGCGCGAGAAGCCTCGAACCATGGCCAGGATTGCGGAAAACAGGGCGACGCCGAGAACGATACCGTCGAGAATTGTAATGGGCATTTTGTCCTTACTCCGGACCCGGTTCGTCCGGGTCTCCTCAAGCCTATCCGCCATCGGCCCTGAGTTCAGGGCATTTTCAGCCTGTTTGCGGCCCTTAAAGGGCGGCCTGCGACATCCGCATCTTCAGTCTTCGTCCTCCGCCGGTCTCAGTGCGTTTCGCGACCCCGCGATGCGCGCCACCAGATCGGGCAGGCTTTCCATCTCGCTCCAGCGGCCATTGCCGTTTTTCGGCAGTTCGGTCGAAGCGGACGGCAGGACCGCCTGCGAGAACCCGAGCTTCTCGGCTTCCTTAAGGCGTTGTGCGGTATGCGCAACCGGCCGGATGGCACCCGACAAGCTGACTTCGCCGAAATAGACGCAATCCGCCGGAAGGGCAAGCCCGGCAAGCGATGAAACCAGTGCGGAAGCCACAGCCAGGTCTGCTGCCGGCTCGGAAATGCGGTAACCGCCGGCAATGTTGAGATAGACGTCGTGCTGGCCGAGCCGCACGCCGCAATGGGCTTCGAGCACGGCGAGGATCATCGAGAGCCGCGCGGAATCCCAGCCGACGATCGCGCGTCTCGGCGTGCCGAGCGAGGTCGGCGCGACCAGCGCTTGCACTTCGACGAGGACGGGGCGGGTGCCCTCCATGCCGGCAAAGACGGCGGCGCCCGGCGATTTTTCGTTGCGTTCGCCGAGGAAGAGCTCCGACGGGTTGGCAACCTCGCGCAGGCCCTTGTCCGACATCTCGAACACGCCGATCTCGTCGGTCGGGCCGAAGCGGTTCTTGACGGTGCGCAGGATGCGGTAGTGATGGCCGCGGTCGCCTTCGAAATAGAGCACGGCATCGACCATGTGCTCGACAACGCGCGGACCGGCGATCTGGCCCTCCTTGGTGACGTGGCCGACGAGCACGACGGCAGTTCCCGTCTGCTTGGCAAAGCGGATCATCGCCTGCACGCCGGTGCGAACCTGGGTCACCGTGCCCGGCGCCGAATCGACGATGTCGCTCCAGAGCGTCTGGATCGAATCGATGATCACCAGATCCGGGCGCTTGCCTTCAGAAAGCGTTGCCAGAATGTCCTCGACATTGGTCTCGGCGGCGAGCAGCACGTCGCTGTCGGCAGCGCCGAGCCGCTGGGCGCGAAGGCGCACCTGCGCCACGGCCTCTTCGCCCGAGACATAGATGACGCGATGATTGCGGCGCGAAAGTGCTGCCGCTGCCTGCATCAGTACGGTCGACTTGCCGATGCCGGGATCACCGCCGACGAGCAGCGCCGAGCCGCGCACGAAGCCGCCACCGGTCACCCGGTCGAGCTCCGAGATGCCTGTCTGAATCCGTGGCGCGTCTTCGATCTCGCCCGAGAGCGTGGTGAGCGCCACCGGGCGTCCCTTCTTCGGCGCCCGCGACGGACCGCCACCGATGCCTGCCGTCGGATTGTCCTCGATGATCGTGTTCCACTCGCCGCAGCCTTCGCACTTGCCCACCCAGCGGGTGTGGACCGTGCCGCAGTTCTGGCAGATGAATTGGGTACGCGCTTTCGCCATCGGCATCGACTTTCGGAATGTGAGACCGCCGACGTCGCGATCGGACGTCGGCGGAAAAGAATCACTTGTATCGTCACATAATGCCGCGAAACGCGGAACAAAAGGTGAATTTCAGTGGGAATGACTGAAAAATGATATGAGGGACGGCGTCACGCGCCGCCGACATAGTGCCTGGCATAGCGATGTCCGAGGCTGGTCAGCATCTCGTAGCCGATCGTACCGCCGGCGCGCGCGACATCGTCTATGGCGACGTGCCGCCCGAAGAGCTCGATGTAATCGCCCGGCCGCACAGTACCCGTGGGAAGGTCGGTGACGTCGAAAAGACTGAGATCCATGGTGACGCGGCCGACATGCGGCACTTTCCGGCCATGCAGGAAGCCGAAGGCCCCTGATGGCGTTGCCTGCCTGAGGGTTACGCCGCCGCCGGAGACCGAGCGGTGGTATCCATCGGCGTAGCCGACTGCGACGGTCGCGATACGGCTGTCGCGGTCGAAGCGGGCGGATGCGCCATAGCTCGCTGTGCCGCCGGCGGCCACATCGCGCACCTGGATGATCCGCGCTTCGGCGGTCACCACCGGCTTCATCGGGTTGGGGACGTCATTCACCGCCTCGCCGCCATAAACGGCGATGCCCGGCCGGGTCAGGTCGAAATGATAGTCGGGCCCGAGGAAAACGCCGCCGGAGTTGGCAAGGCTCGCATCGACGCCTTCATAGGCGGCGGTCGCTTCGTGAAAGCGCCGGAGCTGAATGCCGTTCAGCCGGTGGTCGGGATCGTCGGCGCAGACGAGGTGGCTCATGATCAGCACCGGCGAAAAGCTCGCCGGCCGCGCCGGGTCTGTCGCAAGCGCAGCGGCCTGCTCGACCGTAAGGCCGAGCCGGTTCATGCCGGTATCGACATGCAGCACGCAAGGGTGGTCGCCCCGTTCGGAGAGTGCGGCCATGAACACGGCCAGCTGCTCGTCCGAATTGATGACCGGCACCAGGTCATTGTCGAAGAAAAGCGCCTCGTTGCCGGGCCACATGCCGGCGAGAATGTAGATCCGGCCGTCCGGAACCAGGGGGCGGAGATCGGCACCTTCCTCGGCATTGGCGACGAAGAAGTCGCGCGCGCCAGCGGCATAGAGGGCAGTGGCTGCCTGATCGATTCCAAGGCCGTAGGCGTCCGCCTTCAAGACTGCCGACGCCCGCGCTTTGCCCGAGCGGGCATTCATCGCGCGCCAGTTGTCGGTGAGGGCGCCGAGGTCGATGGTGAGCCGGTTGGAGGCGGCGAGAAATTCTGGAGGGAGCATGCCGGGTACTCTGCCGTGGACGATCCAAGAGCAATACAGCCTAGCGCCCACTGTCGCAAATGCCGGCCTGTCGCACCGATTGAAAGCGCCTCGGTTTTGAACGAGCACTTTTGTGCAAGACGCGGGCGCGTGGCATCACTATTCTCTCCCCATGCAGACGATTTCGCAGCAGCAGGCCATCGATGACACGCCGATTGAGGGCGCCGAGCGCACGCGCTTCTGGCGGGATCCCCGTTTCATGGGCATGGAATGTCTGACGGCGACTTTTATCACCCACGAATTCGCGCCGCATGCGCACGAGACTTTCAGCATCGGCGCCATCGAGGCCGGTTCGCAGATCAGCAAGATCAAGGGCGAGCGCTCGGAAGCAGGCCCGGGCTTTTTCTATCTCATCAACCCCGACGAGATCCATGACGGCCATCCCGGTGGCAGCGGTTACCGTTATCGCATGGTTTACCCGAGCGCCGAGCTTCTGGTGAACATCATCGAGGACGTGACCGGCCGCGCCTTCAAGGGCACGCCGTCCTTTTCCAGGCGCGTGCTGCAGGCGCCGGACCTGGCGATAGCCTTTCATCACGCGCACCGCATGCTCGAGCTGAATGGCAGCACCCTCGAGGCGGAAGAGAGCATGTTCAGTGTTCTCGCCACGATGTTCGAGCGCCATGGCAGCACGATCATCACGCCGATCGAAACGCGGGAGCAATCGGCCGTGCACCGGGCGCGCGACTTCCTGGCGGAAAACTATGCCGAGGATGTCGGGCTCGAGGAACTGGCGAAAGTCGCCGGCCTCAGCCGCGCCCACCTCATCCGCGCGTTCCGTAAGGAGTTCCACATCACGCCGCACGCGTACCTGACCGACAAGCGCGTGCGGGCGGCAAAGACGTTGCTGCGGCACGGCTGGTCGGCGGTGGACGCGGCCTATCAATGCGGCTTTGCCGACCAGGCGCATTTCAGCCGTCATTTCAAGGCGCGCACCGGCGTCACCCCCGGGGCCTTCCGCGCCGGCTGATCACTTTCGTTCAAGACGATCCTCAACCCGAGACCTAGAACACGCGGGTGATTGCGATGGCGCGCCTGCGTGGAAAGGCGGCGCATCGCGCGAATGGAGACGTGGACGTTGCAGGAAAGAAGTGCGTTTCAGGAATTTCGGGCCGCGGCAGTCGCCATGACGCCGCTGATCGTTGCGGTCATGCCGGTTGGCCTCGTGTTCGGCGCGGTGGCTGCGAGCAAGGGGCTCACGCCGGCCGAGGTGGCGCTGATGAGCGCGCTGGTCTTTGCCGGCGGATCGCAGTTCGTCGCTATGGATATCTGGACGCATCCGGCGTCCTGGGCAGCGCTTGGCTTTTCGGCCCTGCTCGTCAACATTCGCCATGTGCTGATGAGCGCTTCGATCGGCGGCAAGCTCGACAGTTTCTCCGGGCCGGCGCGCTATGCGTCGATGCTGCTTCTGGCCGACGAGATCTGGGCCATGGCCGAGATGCGCGCGAGCAACGGCAAGCTGACGCCTGCCTGGTATGCGGGCCTTGCGGTGCCGTTCTATTGCCTTTGGGTGTTGACGAGCCTTGGCGGCGCGCTGCTCGGCGCCTTCCTGGGCGATCCGAAGGTTACGGGCCTCGATTTTGCGTTCCCCGCCGTCTTCATCGTGCTGGTCATGGGCTTCTGGAAGGGGCGCGAGACCGGGGCCGTTCTGGCTGCAAGCGCGCTCGCCGCGGTCCTGACGCATCAATTGCTGCCGGGGGTCTGGTACATCGCTGCCGGGGCTGCGGCCGGCGTCGTGGTGGCACTTCTCTCCGGCGCCCGCAAGGAGGCCCATGCATGACCGTCGATCTCAATACGCTGCTCGCAATCCTTGCCATGGCGATTGCGACGATCGCGACTCGCATCGGCGGCCTCGTGCTGATTCGCTATGTGACGATCGGGGAAAACCAGAAGCGCGCGCTGGAGGCGATCCCACCGGCCGTGCTGATGGCGGTCATCGCGCCGACTGCCTTCGTGACCGGTCCAGCGGAAACGATCGCCGCTGCCGCGACGGCGGTGGCCGCCATGCGGCTGCCGCTCCTGGTGTCGGTCGCCGTCGGCGTCGTCTCGGTGGCGTTGCTGCGCCTCGTATTCTGAGAGTTTGTGCTGAAACGGGCGGGGCGCTTCAGCGAGAAGGTCACGTACCTTTGAAATTGAGAGCGGGCTGGGAAACCGCAAACATTTTTCCCAGCCCGCTCCGGCCGCCCCCACGGAACTTAAGAGCAATCCCAGGAAACGTGTGAAACGGTTTTCCGTCCGGAATTGCGTTCTTCAAGTGATGGATTGTTTCGCTGTTTCGACGAAACAATGAAACTGTCTAGTGTTCTTCGTACTGGGTGAAGGATGGATCGGCGAGATCGGTGAAGCGCGTGAATTCCGACTGGAAGGCGAGCTTCACGGTGCCGGTCGGTCCGTGACGCTGCTTGGCGATAATCACGTCGGCCGTGCCCTTCACCTGCTCCATCTTCATCTTCCATTCTTCGTACTTCGGGTCGAACTCGTCGCGCGGCTCCAGGTTCTTCACGTAGTATTCCTCACGGAACACGAAGAGCACGACGTCGGCGTCCTGCTCGATCGAGCCCGATTCACGAAGGTCGGAGAGCTGCGGCCGCTTGTCTTCGCGGCTTTCGACGCCACGGGAGAGCTGCGAGAGCGCGATGATCGGAACGTTCAGCTCCTTGCCGAGCGCCTTGAGGCCGGTGGTGATCTGGGTGATTTCCTGCACGCGGTTGTCGCTGGATTTGCCCGAACCGGTCATGAGCTGAATATAGTCCACCACCAGGCAGTCGAGGCCGCGCTGGCGCTTCAGGCGACGCGCGCGGGCTGAAAGCTGGGCGATCGAGATACCACCGGTCTGGTCGATATAGAGCGGCACCTTCTGCATCATCTGCGAGCAGGCGACGAGCTTTTCGAAATCGGCCTCGGAGATGTCACCGCGGCGGATCTTCGACGAGGAGACTTCGGTCTGCTCGGAGATGATACGGGTAGCGAGCTGTTCGGACGACATTTCGAGCGAGTAGAAGCCGACAACGCCGCCGTTCTTGGCCTTGAACGAACCGTCCGCCTGGACTTCCGGCTCGTAGGCGGCGGCGATATTGTAGGCGATGTTGGTGGCAAGCGAGGTCTTGCCCATGCCCGGACGTCCGGCAAGCACGATCAAGTCGGAGCGCTGCAGGCCGCCCATCCGGCCATCAAGCGACAGGATGCCCGTTGAAATGCCCGAAAGGCTGCCGTCGCGCTCGAAGGCCTGGCCTGCCATGTCGATGGCGAGCGCCACGGCGTCGTTGAACGACTGGAAGCCGCCGTCGTAGCGGCCGGTCTCTGCCAGTTCGAACAGACGGCGTTCGGCGTCTTCGATCTGGCCCTGCGGCGGCATGTCGAGCGGCGCGTCATAGGCGATGTTGACCATGTCCTCGCCGATGGTGATCAGCGAGCGGCGCAGCGCCAGGTCATAGATCGCCCGGCCATAGTCTTCTGCGTTGATGATCGACACGGCGGCGCCGGCAAGGCGCGCAAGATAGGTCGCGACGGTGACGTCGCCCACCTTCTCGTCGGCCTTGAGGAAGGTCTTGATGGTGACCGGGTTCGCCATCTTGCCCATGCGGATGATGTCGCCGGCGACTTCGTAGATCTTGCGGTGCAGCGGCTCGTGCAGATGCACGGGCTTCAGGAAGTCCGAGACGCGGTAGTAGGCGTCGTTATTGACGAGGATCGCGCCAAGCAGCGCCTGCTCGGCCTCGAGGTTGTTCGGGGCCTCGCGGTAGTGCTGGTCCGCCTGATCCTTGCCGATAGGGGATAGCTTTCGCGACGCTTCGTTCATTCGATTATCTCTGCCTCTGTCTGGTGTGGCACCGGTTTGCGTCTAAGCGCGGGCCGGGTCAAGTGCACGAGGGACACAGTCGCAGAGCGACGTCACCGCACCCGGCGCTGTTCCCGTTGTTCGACTGATCCACAGGCGGGGGTTCGCAAATGTGCGGATTATGCCGTCGTCACAAATTTGGTCGTTGACGCCGCGAATCACCCGAACCTTCCCGACAGGCCGAAGTGTAACGCCGTCCTCCTCTGCCTCAAATCCGCATCTTGAAAATCCACCGCATTTGGATTAGATAGAGGCAATATAATTAGCATGCTAGTAATATGGAAAAGATACCAATGTATCAGCCAACCGTGAACCGCGAACTGTTCGATGCCTTGTCACTGGTCAATCGCAAGCTGCGCGCCGTGTTCGATGCGCGGGTGAAGGAGAGGGGGCTGACGTTGTCGCGCGCCCGCGCGCTCTTTGCCCTGACGAAGAAGGACGGCCTGAACCAGCGGGAGCTCGCCGACGAGCTCGACATCGAGACCCCGACCCTGGTGCGCCTGCTCGACGGCATGGAGAAGCAGGGCTTCATCGAGCGGCGGGTGGAGGTCTCCGACCGCCGCGCCAAGCAGATCCATATGACCGAACTCGGCCGCACGGTTGCCGACGAGATCCTCAGGCTTGCCGATGAGATCCGGGCCGAAGTGCTGCAAGGCATCGACGCAGCCGAGCTTGCGGTGACGAAGCGGGTGATCCGGGCGATCGCCGACAATGTCCAGTCGCTGGCGCGGGAGTGACGGCGATGGGTGCAGGCGCGACGGCCGCCGCAAACGACAATCGCCTCGCCATCGAGCTTGAGGCTGCGGAGACCATCGACGAGGATCAACGCGGGGAAACCGCGATTGCGCCAGAACCGGCGCCAGCGCCCGTACCGGCCCCGGTCGAGAAAGGCCTGTTGCTTTCGGCGGTCTATGTCCTGGGCTCTGTGCTTTTGTTCCTGACGCAGGGGCTCGGCATGAACCTGGCGCTCGCCAACCTCACGCAGGTCCAGGGCTCGCTTTCGGCGACCGCCATCGAGGCCGGTTGGCTCTCGGCGGCCTACATGGCGCCGAATGTCAGCCTGTCGATTGCGCTGGTGAAGATCCGCGCCCAGTACGGGCTGCGCCGTTTTGCCGAAATCAGCATCGCCGGCTTCGTCGTCGTCTCGCTGATGAACGTCTTCGTTTCCGATCTGCATTCGGCGATCGTCGTGCGCTTCATCAGCGGCATTGCCGCCGCACCGATGTCGACGCTCGGTTTTCTCTACATGCTCGAAGCCTTTCCGCCGGCGCGCAAGCTGACCGTCGGTCTGGCGTTGGCGCTCACCTGCACGACGATTTCCGCGCCGGTCACCCGCCTGATCTCGCCGACCTTGATCGAATACGGCCAGTGGCACGCGCTCTACACGCTGGAAATGGCGCTGGCGCTGATCGCGCTGCCGATCATCTACCTGCTGCCGCTGACGCCGGTCCCGCATGCGAAGGTCATCCAGCGCATGGATATCCTGAGCTACCTGCTCGTCGCCGTCGCCTTCGGCTGCCTCGCCGTGGTCCTGACCATGGGGCGCCTCTATTGGTGGGGCGAGGCGCCATGGCTCGGTGTCTTGCTGATCGTCTCGATCACGACGCTGACGACCGCGGTGCTGATCGAGCTCCATCGCCCGGTACCGTTGATCGACGTGCGCTGGATCGCCTCCAAGGAGATCGTGCACTTTGCCGCCGTTCTCCTCATTTTCCGCCTGGTGGCCTCCGAACAATCGACGGTCGCGGCGAACTTCTACCAGCAGCTCGGTCTCCAGTTCGAGCAGGTCGCGACGCTCTATTGGATCATTCTTGCCGCGGCGATCGGTGGCGGCCTGCTTTGCGCCGCGCTGATGAACCCTCAGCATGCGGAGCGCGTGCATATCCTGGCGCTCGGCCTTCTGGCGACCGGCGCCTATATGGATAGCCAGGCGACCAGCCTCACGCGGCCGGAGCAGATGTATCTGAGCCAGGCGATGATTGCGTCTGGCACGGCGCTCTTCCTGCCCCCGGCGATGGCGCGCGGCTTCAAGGCGGCGCTCGCCAAGGGGCCGAGCTATATCCTGAGCTTCATCGTGATCTTCCTCTTCACCCAGAGCATCGGCAGCCTGATCGGCTCTGCCGCCTTCGGCACCTTCGTCACGATCCGCGAAAAGTTTCACTCCAACATTCTCGCCGAACAGATCGTGCTCTCGAACCCGCTGGTTGCCCAGCGCGTCAACCAGCTTTCCGCCGCCTACGCCAAGGTGATGGGCGACAAGACCCTGCTCGGCGGCGAGGGCACCGTGCTGTTGTCACAGCAGGTGACCCGCGAAGCTTACATCCTCGCCTACAACGACGCCTTCCTGCTTGCCTCGGCGGTCGCGCTCTTCGCGCTCGCCGGGCTGCTGCTGCACATCTTCTACAACTGGCTCAGGCAGAGATTGTCCGCGCCTGCGCCGATGCCGGCCACCTGATTGACAGAGTTGACGACCATGTTGAAATCCCTGCGCTCCCCCACGAGCATCATCGTTCTTCTCGCCGGCATTGCCGGTATCGCCCTCGTGCTCTACGCTTGGCGGCTGCCGCCGTTCCACAGTTCGGTCGAATCGACCGAGAACGCCTATGTGCGTGGCTTTGTCACGATCATGAGCCCACAGCTTGCGGGCTATGTCGCCGACGTTCCGGTGCACGACTACGAGACGGTCAAAGCCGGGCAACTGCTGGTGAAGATCGACGACCGCATCTATGCGCAGAAGGTGGCGCAGGCGGAAGCCACGCTTGCCGGTCAGAAGGCAGCCCTTGCCAATTCCTTCCAGCAGGAGCTTTCGGCCAAGGCTGGTATCGCCGCAAGCCAGGCGCAGATCGACAGCGCCAAGGCCGCCTTCAACCGGGCGCGTGCGACCTGGGACCGCATTCGCCCGCTTGCGGAAATGGGTGTTTCGACCCGCAGCGACGCCGATCAGGCGCGTGCGGGCTTCGAGCAGGCCGACGCTGCCGTGAGCCAGGCAGAAGCTGGGCTGGAAGTCTCGAAGCAGGCACTGGCGACGACGCTCGGCGCGCGTTCCGGACTGCAGGCCGCGGTGAGCGGGGCGGAAGCGGCCGTCGAACTCGCGCGTATCGATCTCGACAACACCCGCATCGTCGCGCCGCGGGACGGCCGGCTCGGTGAGATCGGCGCGCGGATCGGTCAATATGTGACGGCCGGCTCGCAACTCCTGGCGCTGGTGCCGAACGACGTCTGGGTGGTCGCCAATTTCAAGGAAACGCAGCTCGACGGCATGAAGGCGGGCCAACCCGTCACCATCGCGGTCGACGCCCTGCAGAGGAACGAGCTGACGGGGCATATCGAGCGGTTCTCGCCCGCCGCCGGTTCGGAGTTCAGCATCATCCGTCCGGACAACGCCACCGGCAACTTCACCAAGGTGGCCCAGCGCGTCGGCGTGCGCATCGCCGTCGATCCCGGCCAGCCGCTGGCGGAAATGCTCTCACCCGGTCTCTCGGTCGTCGTGCGCGTCGACAAGGATGCGCCGGTGCATGTTGCACCGGATCAGGCCAACAAGGGCGGCACGCCCGTTGCCGCTCACGGATAAGGGGCTGGACTTCTCGGAGGTCATTGCCAGAGCGGGCCGTGCAGCGGCCAAGAAAAAAGCCCGGATCGATGATCCGGGCTTTCGCGTGTTGAATGGCCTTTGAGGCTTATTCTTCTTCGCCTTCGAATTCGGCTTCCGGGTTGAAGAAGTCTTCCGGCTTCAGGGCGTCTTCGTCAACGCCGTAGATGGCGTCGGCCGAGGTCAGGCTTTCGCCCTTGGCCTGGCGACCGGCTTCTTCGGCCGAACGGGCAACGTTGACTTCAACCGAGATCTCGACTTCCGAGTGCAGGTGCAGCGTGACCTTGTGCAGGCCGATCGACTTGATCGGCTGGTTCAGGTCGACCTGGTTGCGGCCGACGTTGAAGCCTTCGGCAGCGAGCACTTCGATGATGTCGCGGGCAGCAACCGAACCGTAGAGCTGGCCGGTTTCGCCAGCCGAGCGAACGATGATGAACGACTTGCCGTCGAGCTTCTCGGCAACAGCCTGGGCTTCCGACTTGCGCTCGAGGTTACGAGCTTCGAGCGTCGAACGCTCAGCTTCGAAACGGGCCTTGTTGGCAGCGTTGGCGCGCAGCGCCTTGCCGAGCGGCAGGAGGTAGTTACGAGCAAAGCCGTCGCGAACCTTTACGGTTTCGCCCATCTGGCCGAGCTTGGCGATACGTTCGAGAAGAATGACTTCCATGTTGGTTTCCTTTCAGAGTTCCAGTTCGTTGGTCAGTTTTTTCCAACCGGCGTGACCGCGATGGTGCGTCGCGTATCGATCAGGCCGGACAGGAGGAAGAAGAATGCCGGGATCGTGAACACGAGCACCGACAGGTATGCGATCCACAGCACGGGAAGCCGCCAGGACTTGCCGCGCGTGCGGAAATGGAAGGAGGCGAAACCGGCAAGCAGGAAGCCCGCGCCGAATGTTCCGCAGATCAGCGCGCCGATCGTTGCGGGTGCGCCGCCGAGGAAGGTGAGGACCAGGCCGCCGAGAAAGATGAAGATCGCGTTGCGGTGCATGCGCAGCGTCGAAGGAATATCCTCGCGCGGGCGCAACGACCGGCCGGACATCTGCACGATGCGGGTGGCAAGGTAGTAGGCGGTAAACAGCATCAGCACCCAGATCGCGCCCTGGACGAGCGGCAAGGCGAGGGTGAAGAGCGACTTGATCTGGGCGATGGCGGCTGCATCGGGGTTATAGGCGCTGTCCTGCGCCTTCACCGCCTGAATGACGATATCGACCATGCGATCGGAGATATCGGCGCCATAGCCGACGATGACGCCGACGATGATCATGCCGACGGTCACCAGACCAGCGAGATGGCTCAGGATATCGGAAAGCGGATACCAGGCGAGCGCCTCGTCCGGACCGCCGAGTTCGGACGCCGGGCGGGCGAGATTGGCGAGGTGGCTCAGCCAACCGGCCGGGATCAGCGTGACGACGAGGATCAGCAGCGAGAAATAGGGCGAAACGAGAACGGCACCGGTGGCGCCGGCCGTGACGATCGCGGTGATCGCGGCGGCATTGCCCCAGCCGAGGCCGGCAATCAGGATCGGAAGGGCCGAGGCGGCGTAAAGGACGATCGCAAGAGACGACTGCGTATTCGCGCCCATCGACAAGAGGGCGGCGGTAAAGCCGGCGAGAACGCCGGTCAGCAGCGATGTCCTGTTCAAATTCGTCACGTTCGCTGTCCTGCTTCGTGCAGTTAGGGGATGGCCGAAGCCTTGTCCCCAGCATGGGATTTTGGCGCATCGCGCCGGTTCCGATCCGCGCCCATCGCGGAAGGGAGTGAAAGAGGCGCTCACCTTAGGGGAGCGCCTCTCCCAACACGTCGGGTTCCGTCGAGTCAGAAGACGGACGGACGGTCAGCCGTTCTTAGGAAACGACGTAGGGCAGCAGGCCGAGGAAGCGTGCACGCTTGATCGCCTGGGCGAGTTCGCGCTGCTTCTTCTGGGAAACGGCCGTGATGCGGGACGGAACGATCTTGCCGCGCTCGGAAATGTAGCGCTGCAGAAGACGGATGTCCTTGTAGTCGATCCGCGGAGCGTTTGCGCCCGAGAAGGGGCAGGTCTTGCGGCGACGGTGGAACGGGCGACGAACCGGAGCGGAAGAAACTTCAGCCATTGTCTTAATCTCCTAAAGTTTCTTGATTACGCGCGGTCTTCGCGCGGGCGGCGCGGGCGGTCTTCGCGGTCGCCACGGTCCGGACGCGGACCACGGTCGCCGAAGCCACGCTCCGGACGGTCGCCATCGCGGCGCGGACGGTCGTCACGGTCGCGCTTCTGCATCATGGCCGATGCGCCTTCCTCGTGCTTCTCGACGGCGATCGTCATGTAGCGCAGGATGTCTTCGTTGATGCGCATCTGACGCTCGATTTCGTGAACAGCCGCTGCCGGAGCGTCGATGTCCATGAGAACGTAGTGAGCCTTGCGGTTCTTCTTGATGCGGTAGGTGAGGGACTTCAGGCCCCAGTTCTCGACGCGACCGACCTTACCGCCGTTTGCTTCGAGCACGCCCTTGTACTGCTCGACGAGACCGTCGACCTGCTGCGGCGTGATGTCCTGGCGGGCCAGGAATACGTGTTCATAAAGAGCCATTGTGGCTTGCCTTTCTTGCGTTAATCAGCCCGGACCTCGGCGGCTAAGCCTCAACGACTGTTCTTAGGGGCTGACAGGCAGCCGGCAAGAAAGTGTTGTATCGAGACGGTCGAGAGCGGAGACACGGGAGGCCGGAATGACGTGCAATCCTAACGGCTCCCCTCGAGGAAGCCGGCCCTCCGTTCAGCCACCAGCCAGAAGACCGGGCATTTCGAACAGCGCGCTTATACGCATTTTTCCGCGGAAGGCAAGGCTTGCCACATCTTTTCCGCTTTTTACGTCGGCCCGTTCGCCTTCTTCCATGTGCGCAGGCGGCCGTGGGCATTGGCATAAGGAGAGGACGTGTTGAACTGGATCATGCGTCCGAGCGTGAATTTTCCGTACCATGGCCGCCCGTAGAGCGCCTGCTCGTCGCGATCCCTGATCCGTGCTTCGATCGCCTCCTTGCTTTGCTTCAGCCTGGCGACAAGCTCGCCCGGCGAAAGAGCCTGGAAGTCCGCATAGAATTTCTGCGCCAGCCGTCCGAGTTCGTTCCATTTATAGCCGGTCTCGGGGAAGTCGACCGGCTCGCCGCGCTGATCGCGATCGATCCATTTGATCACCAGTTCGCCCCAGCCGATGAGGTAGGCGACGAGATCGCCGACGCTCATCACGGTGCCCTTGGCGTGGCCCTCGAGCGAAGGTTCGCGGTAGCGCTGGTCAGGAACCCGTTCCAACTCGCGCATCAGCCTGGCGAACTGGAGGTCGATTGCCTCAAGCAGTTCGGCTTTCGTCTGGGGCACCGGCATCGGCGATCTGCTCTCACACTCAGATCGGCATCGGATAGATTCGGTGCAGACGCCGGATCCCGTTCACGACGTCCTGCGACAGCGTGAGATCGATGGCGCCGAGGTTGGTCTTCAACTGCTCCATCGACGTCGCGCCGATGATGACGGACGCCATGAACGGCCGCGCCAGGCAGAAGGCGATGGCCATCTGCGCCGGATCGAGGCCGTGCTCGCGTGCCAGTTTGACATAGCCTTCGACGGCCGGCTCCTGGTGCGGCGTGAAGCGGCCGCCGAGATCGCCGTTGATCGAGAGACGAGAGCCCTTCGGCTTCGCGCCGTCGAGATACTTGCCGCTCAAAAGGCCGGCGGCGAGCGGCGAATAGGCGAGTAGGCCTACATCCTCATGGTGCGACAGTTCCGCAAGGTCGAGGTCGTAGGTGCGGTAAAGCAGGTTGTACTCGTTCTGGATCGAAGCGACGCGCGGCAGGCCATGACGCTCAGCCATGTCGATGAATTTCATCGTGCCCCACGCCGTTTCGTTGGAGAGGCCGATGGCGCGCACCTTGCCGGCTTTTACGAGGTCGCCGAGCTTGTCGAGGATCGCCCGGAGGTCGCTCGCGACATGGTCCTTGTCCTGCTTGGACGGGTCGTAGGACCAGGCGTTGCGGAAATGATAGTGGCCGCGGTTCGGCCAATGAAGCTGATAGAGATCCACGTAGTCGGTCTTCAGCCGCTTGAGGCTGGCGTCGATCGCCTGATCGATGCCTTCGGGTGTCGTCGGGTTGCCATTGCGGATATAGGGGCGGCCGGGACCGGCAACCTTGGTCGCGACAACGACGTCATCCCGCCGGCCGCGCTTGGCCAGCCATTCGCCGATGAAGCGTTCCGTGTCACCGTAGGTCTCCGGCGACAGCGGGGTGGTCGGATAGAGTTCGGCGGTGTCGATGAAGTTGACGCCCTTGTCGAAGGCGTAGTCCAGTTGCTCATGCGCCTCGGCGATGGAGTTCTGCGAGCCCCAGGTCATGGTGCCCAGGCAGATTTCCGAAACCTTGATGCCGGTGCGGCCAAGCGTGTTGTAGCGCATCTAGATAAGTATCCTTGTGAAGGGCGAGCGCCGACCTGGGGAGGGAAGGGGCGCCGGCACCGGGAATGGAGCGGTCGCCTCAGCCCCAGTGGTTGGGGAAAGGGCAGAGCGACATCGGGCGGCAAACTTACGCCTTGATTGTTGAAGATCAAGGGCAAAAGGGCCTGTCGGCCGCGTCCCCGCCGCCCTCCAAGCTTGACTCGTCGGTAAGGAATGTGAATGGAGAGGAAACCGGAGATGTATGGTTTCTGCCTGCATCCCGCTCTAACTCATAAGAACCGATCACTAGGATTTCGTGTCGCGCTGACCCGAAATCCTAGTGATCTAGGGAAGGGACGATCCCATGAGCATTGCATTCACGTTTCCAGGCCAGGGCAGCCAGGCTGTCGGCATGGGCAAGGATCTGGCCGACGCTTTTCCGGAAGCGGCAGCCGTCTTTGCCGAAGTCGATGAAGCACTCGGCCAGAAACTGTCCGAGATCATGTGGAACGGCCCCGAGGAAACGCTGACGCTGACGGCGAACGCGCAGCCGGCGCTGATGGCCGTATCGATGGCCGTCATTCGCGTGCTCGAAGCCAGGGGCCTCGACCTCAAGTCCAAGGTTTCCTTCGTCGCCGGCCATTCGCTCGGCGAATACTCGGCGCTCTGTGCCGCCGGTACGTTCTCCATTGCCGACACGGCGCGCCTGCTGCGCATCCGCGGCAACGCCATGCAGGCGGCGGTTCCCGTCGGCAAGGGCGCGATGGCGGCGATCATCGGCCTCGAACATGCGGACGTCGAAGCCGTCTGCCGCGAAGCGTCGGCCCTCGGTTCCTGCCAGATCGCCAACGACAATGGCGGTGGCCAACTGGTGATCTCCGGCGAGAAGGCTGCCGTCGAGAAGGCCGCGGCACTCGCTTCCGAAAAGGGCGCCAAGCGCGCGCTGATGCTGCCAGTTTCGGCACCCTTCCATTCTGCCCTGATGGCGCCGGCTGCCGACGCGATGCGCGAGGCGCTGGCCAAGGTCGAAAAGCGCAATCCGGTGGTGCCCGTCATCGCCAACGTGCTTGCCGCCCCCGTCAGCGATGCCGAAGAGATCGCCCGTCTGCTGGTCGAGCAGGTCACCGGCCAGGTCCGCTGGCGCGAGACGGTCGAGTGGTTTGCCGCCAACAACGTCACGACGCTTTATGAACTCGGTTCCGGCAAGGTCCTGACCGGGCTTGCCCGCCGTATCGACAAGACCGTCAACGGTATCGCCGTCAATACGCCCGCCGATATCGACGCAGCACTCGCCGCCTTGCTCGCCTGAGCGAGCGCCTAGGCGCTCCAGTTATAAGGAATCAAAGAGATGTTTGATCTTTCCGGCCGCAAGGCTCTCGTTACCGGCGCATCCGGCGGTATCGGCGAAGAAATCGCCCGCATGCTGCACGCTCAGGGCGCCATCGTCGGCCTGCACGGCACCCGCGTCGAAAAGCTCGAAGCGCTTGCCAACGAACTTGGCGATCGCGTGCAGCTCTTCCCGGCAAACCTTTCCGACCGCGCCGAAGTCAAGGCGCTCGGCGAAAAGGCTGAAGCCGAACTCGGTGGCGTCGACATCCTCGTCAACAATGCCGGCATCACCAAGGACGGCCTCTTCGTGCGCATGAGCGACGAGGACTGGGATGCCGTTCTCGAAGTGAACCTGACGGCCGTATTCCGCCTGACGCGCGAACTCACCCATCCGATGATGCGTCGCCGTTTCGGCCGCATCGTCAACATCACCTCCATTGTTGGCGTCACCGGCAACCCTGGCCAGGCGAACTACTGCGCCTCCAAGGCCGGCATGATCGGCTTCTCCAAGTCGCTTGCCCAGGAAATCGCGACGCGCAACGTCACGGTCAACTGCGTGGCTCCGGGCTTCATCGAAAGCGCGATGACCGGCAAGCTCAATGACAAGCAGAAGGACGCGATCATGGGCGCGATCCCGATGAAGCGCATGGGCACCGGCGCCGAAATCGCTTCGGCGGTCGCTTACCTCGCTTCCAACGAAGCTGGTTATGTCACCGGCCAGACGATTCACGTCAATGGCGGCATGGCGATGATCTGATCCGGTTTCCGGGATGGGCCGCCCGCCGAGATTGTGCGGCGGGCGATCTTCAACGTCCCGGGATGCCGCCTGCCAAATGCCTGAAATTCAATGTTGAGCAAGCGAATGACAGGCATTTTCGGACTTTGCGACAGCGTTAAACCGTGTTAATCGGGCCATGACTGTTAGCAGTCGACCGGTCCCGCCAGGCGTCCGGCAGCCTTGGCTGCCTTGGGTTTGCCGCAGTTCCGGTTGGATGGATTGCCGGGTGGGCCGTCTTGGTCTATCAGGCTTACAGAAGAGTACCGGTGCCGGAATAGGCGCCTACAGAAACGAAGGTCGAGGAACTCCGACATGAGCGATATCGCAGAACGCGTAAAGAAAATTGTTATTGATCATCTTGGCGTCGACGCCGAAAAGGTCAGCGAAGGCGCAAGCTTCATCGACGACCTCGGCGCGGACTCGCTCGACACCGTCGAACTGGTCATGGCTTTCGAAGAAGAATTCGGCGTTGAAATCCCGGACGACGCTGCTGACTCGATCCTGACTGTCGGCGACGCCGTCAAGTTCATCGAAAAGGCCCAGGCCTAATATATTGAAGCGGCTTCGGCCGTGGACGGGCCGCCTAAAGCGGCCCGTTTCAGCCCAGGGAAGTGGGCTATCCCGCGCTGAGCGGGGATTTCGATCAGCAAGCGTTTTCCGCATTTCCCTCTGATCGTGAATAAGAACCTTAAAATGGATGCCCGGATCGGGTTCGTTACACGTGGTCCGATCCGGCTCTGAAACTGAAAAGATCAGGGTGGGTCGCGGACTATGAGACGTGTCGTTATCACCGGTACCGGCATGGTATCTCCCTTGGGTTGCGGAACTGAGGCGACGTGGGCGCGCCTGCTTGCCGGACAGAATGCCGCGCGCAAGGTGACCGAATTCGAGGTCGAGGACCTTCCCGCCAAGATCGCTTGCCGCATTCCCTTCGGCGACGGTCCGGACGCGACGTTCAACGCCGACGACTGGATGGAACCGAAGGAGCAGCGCAAGGTCGATGCCTTCATCGTCTATGCGATGGCGGCTGCCGACATGGCGCTCGCCGATGCCGGCTGGAAGCCGCAGACGGACGAGGACCAGATCGCGACCGGCGTGCTGATCGGTTCAGGCATCGGCGGCCTCGAGGGCATCGTCGAAGGCGGCTACACGCTGCGCGACAAGGGCCCCCGCCGCATCTCGCCGTTCTTCATTCCTGGCCGCCTCATCAACCTTGCCTCTGGCCAGGTGTCGATCCGCCACAAGCTGCGCGGCCCCAACCACTCTGTCGTCACCGCCTGTTCGACCGGCGCGCATGCGATCGGCGACGCGAGCCGTCTGATCGCGCTCGGTGATGCCGACGTCATGGTGGCCGGCGGCGCGGAATCGCCGATCTGCCGGATCTCGCTCGCCGGCTTTGCCGCCTGCAAGGCGCTGTCGACCCAGCACAACGACGATCCGCAGAAGGCCTCGCGCCCCTACGATATCGACCGCGACGGCTTCGTCATGGGCGAGGGCGCCGGCGTCGTCATCCTCGAAGAGCTCGAGCATGCCAAGGCGCGCGGCGCCAAGATCTATGCGGAAGTCGTCGGTTACGGCCTTTCGGGCGATGCCTTCCACATCACTGCCCCGTCGGAAGACGGCGACGGTGCCTATCGCTGCATGCAGATGGCGCTGAAGCGCGCCGGTCTGACGGCTGCCGATATCGACTACATCAACGCCCACGGCACCTCCACCATGGCCGACACGATCGAGCTTGGCGCCGTCGAGCGTCTGGTTGGCGAGCACGCGTCGAAGATCTCGATGTCCTCGACCAAGTCGGCCATTGGCCACCTGCTCGGCGCTGCCGGCGCGGTGGAAGCGATCTTCTCGGCGCTGGCGATCCGCGACAACATCGCGCCACCGACGCTGAACCTTGACAACCCATCGGTCGAGACGAAGATCGACCTCGTGCCGCATGTCGCACGCAAGCGTGAAATCAACGTGGCGCTCTCGAATTCCTTCGGTTTCGGCGGCACCAACGCTTCGTTGGTCCTGCGTCGCTACACCGGCGCCTGATCGCGCGCCCGGAGCGTCGCCTGAGCCAATCATTGCGCCGACCGCAGAAGGCGGCGCGATGATCCAGCTTTTGCCGTATTGCTCGCTACAAGCATGTGTTGGGAGGAGGCGCCGTCATGGAAGATGGCGCTCGCCGACCGCGATGTTCGCGCAAGGCATATCTGTCAGATTGCCATTCAGCCATTGCCTGGAACGACGGTTTGCCCGGTTTTTGCCGCGGGCCGAGGTTCCGGATTAAAGTGTCGGTCGTCCGCCGCGTTCCCTTGAACGGACGGTGATTCGACACATTTCTGTGGTTCTTCGGTGAGATTGCACCGGCCGCGGATTTTTGAGTAACTGCGGACGCCGGCCTTCTGGGCGGCACCGTTCTATAAATTTGACCTATGCCTGCCACGGTCCAGTCCGAAATTCGCACCGGAAGCAGGAAGAGAATGAGGCCGCGAATTTCGGGTTCGGGATAATCGTGAGCGACTCAAACGATAACGGCGCGGCGCAATTCGGCCGCAGTGAAAACGCGAGCAACGGACCGATCATTCCGAAATCGGCAAACGAAGCGCTGCGTCCGGAAAAGGTGCCGCAGCCGCCGAAACGATCGCGCAAAGCACGCAGCCAGGTCGTGATCTTCCTGAACTTCGTCATGACCGTCATCGTGTTTGCAGCGCTCGCCGCCGCCGGCACGGTCTATTATGCGATGCACCAGTACGAAAAGCCGGGCCCGCTGCAGGCGAACCAAAACTTCATCGTCCGCGGCGGCGCCGGCATGAGCGAGATCGCAAGCGGCCTTGAGCGCGGCAACATCATCACCGATGCGCGTGTTTTCCGTTTCGTCTCCGAAGCCTATCTCGACAACGAGACGCTGAAGGCCGGCGAATACGAGATCAAGGCAGGCTCGTCGATGCAGGAGGTCATGCAGCTCCTGAAGTCGGGCAAGTCGATCCTCTATTCCGTTTCCCTGCCCGAAGGCCTGACCGTCAAGCAGATGTTCCACAGGCTCGCCGATGATCCGGTGCTCGTCGGCGATCTGCCGTCGGAACTGCCGGCCGAAGGCTCGCTGATGCCTGACACCTACAAGTTCACGCGCGGCACCAAGCGCGGCGAGATCGTCCAGCAGATGGCCGCAGCCCAGAAGATCCTGGTCGGCCAGATCTGGGAGAAGCGCGATCCCGATCTGCCGGTTTCGACGGTGGAAGAACTTGTGACGCTTGCCTCGATCGTGGAGAAGGAAACCGGCCGCGCCGACGAGCGCCCGCGCGTCGCTTCGGTCTTCATCAACCGGCTCGACAAGGGCATGCGGCTGCAATCCGACCCGACGATCATCTATGGCATTTTCGGCGGTGACGGAAAGCCGGCGGACCGGCCGATTCTGAAGTCGGATATCGACAAGCAGACGCCGTACAACACCTATATCATCAAGGGCCTGCCGCCGACGCCGATCGCCAACCCTGGCCGTGCAGCACTGGAAGCGGTCGCCAATCCGTCACGCACGCCGGAGCTTTACTTCGTTGCCGACGGCACGGGCGGCCACGTCTTTGCCGAAACGCTCGACGAACACAATGCCAATGTCCGCCGCTGGCGCAAGGTTGAGGCGGAGCGGGCAGCCGAAGCGGCGAAGGCTGCGTCTGACGCCGGCACTGCTGAACCGGCAGCTACGCAGCCGCAATAGGCCGGCGCTCTCGCGGGCGGCAGCGCCGCCTAGCGATGCTTGCACTGTGGACGGACGAATCACGGCGCGGATATCCCTTGCGGGATGCCGCGCCGTCGCCTTATTGCTTCTGCTGAAACCGCAACGGAGGTGATGATGCCGCTCCAATCGATGACCGGCTTTGCCCGGAGAGAAGGCAGCAGCGGCCGCCGTCGTTGGGCCTGGGAGCTGCGCTCCGTCAACGGCAAGGGCCTGGATCTCAGGCTGCGCCTGCCGCAGGGGCTCGAGCGCTTCGAGCCCGAGGTGCGCAAGCTCGCAGCAGAGTATTTTTCCCGCGGCAATCTTCAGATCGGCCTCTCCGTCAGTGGCGGCGAGGCGGCCGTCGAGGCGGTGGTCAACCAGGCAGCCTTGACGGCGGTGCTGAACCTGCGCGGCCAGCTCGGTGATCTCGTCGATCCCGCGCCGCTCCGGTTCGACACGCTTCTCTCGATCCGCGGCATCGTCGACTTCCGCGAGCCGGAGGAGAGCGAAGAAGAGCGCTCGGCGCTCGACGCCGATATCCTGGCCGGGCTGGCGGGCGCGCTCGCCGATCTGCGCAAGATGCGAGAGGACGAGGGCGCGGCGCTCTGTCAGATCCTGCTGGCGCAGGTCGAGACGATCGAGCGGCTAACGGCGACGGTCGAGGCCGACCCGTCACGTAGCGCCGCGGCGATTGCCGACCGGCTGGCGCAGCAGGTGGCTCTGGTGATGGACAACGGCTCGTCGCTCGACCGGGACCGGCTCCATGCCGAAGTCGCTTTGCTCGCCACCAAGGCAGATCTTCGCGAGGAGATCGACCGGCTTGGCTCCCACATCGTTGCCGCCCGGGAGCTTCTGTCGAAGGGCGGCCCGGTCGGGCGCAAGCTCGATTTCCTCGCACAGGAATTTAACCGAGAATCAAATACGATCTGTTCCAAGTCGAACGCGGCCGCTGTGTCTGCGGCCGGCATCGAGTTGAAGGTCGTCATCGACCAGTTCCGCGAACAGGTCCAGAATCTGGAGTAAGGTATGAACCCGGCGACCCCTTCGCCCATCAAGATCGCCCGTCGTGGGCTGATGCTCGTTATTTCCTCGCCGTCGGGCGCAGGCAAGTCGACCATTGCGCGCAATCTCCTGGAAGCCGATCCGGAGATGAGCATTTCGGTCAGCGTGACGACGCGTCAGCGGCGCCCAAGCGAGATTGACGGACGGCACTATCACTTCAAGTCCATCCGCGAATTCGAGGCGCTGAGGTCCACAGACTCGCTGCTCGAATGGGCGGAGGTGCACGGCAATTTCTACGGCACGCCGCGCGACGCGGTGGAGGCGGCCATGGCCGCAGGCCGGGACATGCTGTTCGATATCGACTGGCAGGGCGCCCAGCAGCTTCAGGAAAAGATGGCGGGAGACGTCGTCTCGATCTTCATCCTGCCGCCGTCGATGGCCGAGTTGCAGTCGCGCCTGCATCGCCGGGCCGAAGACAGTGAAGAGGTGATTGCCACGCGCCTTGCCAATTCGCGCGCCGAGATCGAGCACTGGCGGGAGTATGACTACATCGTGCTCAACGACGACCTCGACCGCGCCTTTGCGTCCGTGCGGGCGATCGTCGAGGCCGAACGCCTGCGCCGCGACCGGCGTCCCGGCCTATTCGATTTCGTCAACGGGCTGCTGACCGAAAACCCGTTCTAAGGCTCAAAAAAGAAATGGCTCCGTGAGGAGCCATTTTTGATTCATGTCCGTTTGTAGCGCGCGCCTTGCGATCCACATGCCTGCTCAGAGGCAGTTTGCCAGCCGGCAGAATTCTTCCACCGAAAGTGTTTCGGCACGTCGCTGCGGGTCGATGTCGGCCTTGGCAAGTAAAGCTTCACCGCCGAGCGGCTTCAGACTCTGGCGCAGCATCTTGCGGCGTTGGCCGAAGGCTGCATGCGTCACCTTCTCGAGGGCTGCGACCGAGCAGGGGATCGGGTTTTCGACCGGCTCCAGATGGACCACGGACGACGTCACCTTCGGTGGTGGCGTAAAGGCCTGCGGCGGCACGTCGAACGCCATCCGTGCCTTCGTACGCCAACCGCAGAGCACACCGAGGCGGCCATAGTGGTCGTCATCAGCATCTGCGACGATCCTCAGGCCCACTTCGCGCTGGAACATCAGCGTCAGCGACTGCCAGAAGGGCGGCCAGCGATCGGGCAGCAACCAGTTGACGAGCAACTGCGTGCCGACATTGTAGGGCAGGTTGGCGATGATCTTGACCGGCCCATCGTCGGCAAGCGTCTCGAACGACGTCTTCAAAGCATCGCCTTCGATGACCTGCAGCCGATCGGGATAATGCGCGCCGATTTCGGCAAGTGCCGGCAGGCAGCGCGAGTCCCGCTCAATCGCAATGACCTTCTTGGCGCCGAGTGCGAGGATGGCGCGGGTGAGGCCGCCCGGTCCGGGGCCGACCTCGATGACCGTCACGCCTTCGAGCGAACCGGCGGTCCGCGCGATCTTCTGCGTCAGGTTGAGGTCGAGCAGGAAGTTCTGGCCGAGCGCCTTCTTGGCATCGAGGCCGTGACGCTGGATGACGTCGCGTAGCGGAGGAAGACCGTCAAGGGCGGCCATCAGCGGGTATCTCCTGGCATATTGGCCGCAAGCGATGCGGCAAGGTCGAGGGCCGCCCGAAGGCTGTCGTCGCGGGCGATGCCCTTGCCGGCAAGGCTGAAGGCCGTGCCGTGGTCGGGCGAGGTGCGGATGAAGGGAAGACCGAGCGTGACGTTGACGCTGTCGTCGAAGCCGAGCGCCTTGGCCGGGATCAGCGCCTGGTCGTGATACATGCAGATGGCAACGTCGTAGGTGGCGCGTGCGCGATCGTGGAACATCGTATCGGCCGGCAGCGGTCCAACGGCATCGATGCCTTCAGCGCGCAGCCGGTCGACGACCGGTCGGATCACGGCGTCGTCCTCGAGCCCAAGCGCACCGTTTTCGCCGGCATGCGGGTTCAGGCCGGCGATTGCGAGCCGCGGCTGCCGAAGTCCGAAGCGATTGCGAAGGTCTGCCGCAGTAATCGCACAGGTGCGATAGATGAGGTCCGGCGTCAGTTGCTCCGGCACGTCCTTCAAGGGGATATGGATGGTGACTGGAACGGAGCGCAGCTTCGGTCCGGCCAGCATCATCACCGGCAGCACCGGCTGTCCCGTCGCCTTTTCGGCAAGATCGGCGAGATACTCGGTATGGCCCGGAAAGCGGAAGCCGGCGTCATAGAGAACCGCCTTGGCGATCGGGTTCGTGACCACGGCCGACGCCTGACCGGCGTTCACCAGTCGCACGGCCGTGTCGATCGCACCGATGACGGCGCTGGCATTGGCCGTGTCAGGATCACCGGCCTTGACCGGGGCAGGGCAGGTAAGCGGCAGCACGGGCAACGCCGTATCGAAGAGGGAGCGCGCGCCGGCGCAATCGGTCTCGCGGATGGGCACTGTGTAGCCGAGCATCGAGGCGCGTGCGGCAAGAACCGCGGGGTCGCCGATGAAGAGGAAGGGGGCCGTCGCGCGGTCGCGGCGGCCGAGCCAGGCCGAAAGACTGATGTCCGGCCCGATACCGGCCGGGTCGCCCATGGTCAGGGCGAGGGGCCCGCCGGTTGTTTCGCGCATGGTTCCGTCGTGATTACTTGTTGACGATTTGCGCCTTCTTGCGCAGCTCCTCGAGGTACTTCTCGCTGTTCGGGTCTTCGCCACCGGCCTTCTTCTTGCCGATATCCTCGGCGCGGAAGACGATTTCGGCGGCCGTGTCGTCGTTGACCTCACGCTTCTTGCAGATCGCCAGGTACTCGACGCCCTTTTCCGTCACGCGGGTTCCGGTGGTGCCGTTCTCGCCGGCCTTCTCGATCAGCGGCTTCCATTCGTCAGGCAGCTGCTGGGCAAGCATGCGGCCGAGGCTGCGGATCGACACGTCGCGATAGTTGGCGGCAAACACCTTGGAGGTTTCGCAGCCGGGGAACTGAGCGCGCGAGGCGTTGGCTTCCGCCTGCCGCTTCGCGGTGATCGCGCCGCGCTTCTTCTCGGGAATAACGAAGATCACCTGCTGCAGGAAATACTCGGTGGTCACCGGCTTCTGTCCGCCGCCTGCCATCATGCGCTTGACGAGGTCGGCGCCCTGGAGGCGGTTAGAGCTGCCGTAACGGAAGTTGACCGCACGCGGCCAGCTCATCTGCACGGCGATGAATTGCTTGAAATGTTCGGCGCCGACGCCGGCCTGATCGAGGATCTTGCCGAGCTGCTCGGTCGAAAGCTTGTTGCCCGAGGCGAAGCGCGCATAGGCGGCATCGACTTCCTGGGTGCTGACGGACTGGCCGATGCGTGCGATCTCGGCCCGCTTGAGAACTTCGTCGACGAGCTGCTTCTTGGCTTCGTCGTTGCCGCCCTTCTGGCGCTGCAGGCGAAGGAAGGCCACGCGCTTGGCGATGTCGCCGGAGGTAATCACCGTGTTGTTGACCGTTACCTTGACCGTGCTCGCTGCTGCCTGAGCTCCGGAGCATACGGCAACGCTCAAGGTGCCGGCCAAAGCCAGCACCGACAGTGTCCTCAAGATCGACATTTTCCCGCCCATTATCTTTTCCTATATCCCGGACTATCACCGTCGACAGGCTTTGTCCGCCTGTCGGCCTTGCGCCGTTGCCTTATCTTGTCGGAGGGAATGCATAATACATGCGGCCAAACGATGACAAGACCGTTTGACCGTGCCGATATCGACGAATGGGCGAACTTTTGGCCCGCCCACTCGCTTGACGATATCAATAATAGTCCAGCTCTTCGAACTTGGTGTCGCCGACGTTCACGTCGCCGAGCGTACGGAAGCTGATTCTCGCGCCGATCGACCAGTCGTTCGCCACATTGGCGTCGGTATCGCGTTCCTGTTTGTAGACGATCGAGAACAGCGTGTCCTGATCGTCGTAGGTGATGCCGAAACCGTTGCGCGAGATGACATCCTTGTTGATGTCATAGGTGATCGCGCCGAACACCGACCAGTAATCATGGAACCGGTAGGCGGCAGCCGTCTGGATTTCGTCCTGGTTGGACAGAGATCCGTAGAGCGGCTGCGCTTCGATGCGCGTATAGGTCATCGCCGCCTGCCACGTCGTGCCGAGATAGCCGACGGTGGTGTCGGCGCGGCGCAGCGACAGGTCCTTTTCGTCGAGGCGGCCGGAAATGCTCGCCATCAGGCCGGACGGTGCATCGATGCCGAACATGGCAACATAGTCGGAACTCCTGGTCTCGAGACCGGAATTCGCCCCGGCCTTGACCAGGTCGTCCGTCGCAAACGAGTTGAGGCCGCCCAGATGGAACGACTGGCCGACGATGCCGCGCAGGCCGTAGCCGCTGTCGAAGGTTCCGGTATAGCGGAAACCGACATTGGCGCGCGTGCCGCCCTCGATCCGGTCGAAGCCGGAAAACTTGTCGCGGTCGAAGAGGTTGGTCGCGTCGAACACGAAGCTCTGCGCGTCTTCGTTTGGCAGGCCGCCGGCATATTGCTCGTTCGGGCGTGCATAGAGCTGCGCGATCGGTTCGAGCACGTGGCTGCTGTCCTCGCCGACGAACAGAATCGGGTAGCGGGCTTCGAGACCTGCGGTCAACATGCGCCGCGTTGCCGCGTCGCTGGTGTTGAAGTCGCCGGTGTAGGCCGGACCTGGATTGTCCATGTTCAGCCCGAGGACATCGCCGCGCGCCGCCAGCAGCGGCGTAAGGACGAGGCCGCCCGGGGCGATGTAGGTGCGCTTCCACTCAAGTTCGCCCGTCAGGCGATGCGAAGTGCCTTCGAGGCCACGGAAGCGGGACACGCCCCCCTGCGTAAACTCGTCGAGGCGGTTGCGCTTGACATTGGTGAAGTTGAACGTCGCGGAAAGTTCGCCACCAAGCACCGGGTCCGGTGCCTTGTAGGAATAGTCGAGCACCTGCGCCGCCGGCTGCTGGTTTTCCTCGATGCTGTTGGGGTCGGCGTCCTGAATGTCGAAGTAGAAGGCACGCAGATCGAAGTAGTTCCGCTTGCCGAGCCCGCTCAGATACGCCTGGTTGACGTAGGTCGTTCCGTCGAAATTCGACAGTTCGTAGGTCTTGGCGAAGTTGGCGTCCGACTGGACGAGCACGTTCCAGCCGAAGGTCCAGCGCGGGTTGATCTCGAACTCCGCCTTCGAGGCGATCATGCCACGGTTGGTGTGCATCGCGTCGACGGTGCCAGGCGTGAACTTGCCCTTGTCGAGCTGGCTGATGCCGGCGAAGTTCAGCGTATGGAAGCCGTTGTGGAACCGCTGGCGGAATTCACCCTCCAGCAGGAAGCCCTGTCGCGTCAGGCCGGTAAGCGTTGCCGTTGCGTCCATATAGGGCGAGATCGCCCAGTAGTAGGGGACGCCGACGCCAACGCCGAGCTTCTGGGCCGAGCGGAATGTCGGGAACAGGAAGCCGCTCTTGCGTTTGACCGTATGGTCGGGCAGCTCCATCACCGGAATATAGGCGATCGGCTTGCCGAACAGTTCGAAGCGGGCGTTCTCCAGGCGGATTGTCCGCGTACGGCCGTTCTGGATGACGCGCTGGGCCTTGATGTGCCACAGCGAGCGATGTTCCGGCTTGGTCGAGCAGGGCGTGCAGGCCGTGTAGACGGCCTCGTTCAGGATGAATTCCTCACCGTTCCGGCGCTCGCCGCTCGTGGCAGCAAGCCGCGTCAGATCGGTGGTTTCAATGCGCATCTGATCGAGGAAGCCGTCCCCGAAATCGTCGGTGATATCCATCTTGTCGGCGTAGACGACATTGCCGCCCGGCTCGACGAACTGGATTTCCCCGGATGCATAGATGCGGCCCTTCTTCTGGTCGTACTCGACCTGGCGGGCCACCATCTTGTAGCCGCCGTAATCGATCTGCACGTTGCCGCGCACGATCACTTTTTCGGCGTCCTTGTTGTAGACGAGCTCATTGGCGGACAGAAGCAGCTTGGCGTCTTCCGGCATGTTCGGGCGCAACGAATCGAGGCGCTCCGAAGCCTGCTGCGCCATCGCTGGCGCACTCATTCCCATGGCAAGTGTCTGCAGCGCCACGCCTGCGAGCAGGGCGGCGTTGATCAGCCTTATACGTTTGCGGTTCACTACCGCCACTAGCCATCCTCCTGATTTAAAAGAATCGTCGAGCCCAGCGCCATCGCTACAACAACTGGCAACCAGGCTGCAACGAAAGGAGGCACAATGCCGCTGCTCCCGAATGCTTTGACAAGCACGGTGACGACATAAAGCACGAAGCCTGAAAGGATGCCACCGAGAATTACGGAGCGCGATTGGTTAAACCGGCTAAATTTCAGCGACACGCATGCGGCGATCAGCGTCATGGCGACGAGCAGTAGCGGCAACGACAACATTGAGTGGAATTGGGTTTCCATGCCGTTGGTCGAAAAACCGAAGGAGCGGGCCACTTCGATCTTGCGCGGCAGGTCGAAAAACTGAATGGAATCAGCCTTTGCAAGACGTTCCTGAACAAACTCCGGCTTAAGATTGGTGGCCAGCTGTGCTGTTTTCAAACGTTGCGGAAGCTGTCCGTTGCGCGTTTCCGTGACCTCGTTAAGAAGCCAGTAACCATCTTCGAGTTTCGCCGACGCCGCATCCTGTCTCAGAATGATCGTGCCCTGTGGATCAAAGTGGATGACGGTGACGTTGAGAAGCGTCGTGCCGTTGTCCTGAACCGAGCGTGCGCCGATGATCGTGTCCGTGCCGTTATAGATCTGCCGGAGCCACGGGATCGAGCCGGCATCGGCGTTCCGCGTGGAGCCCCATTCGGCCAAAAGTGCCTCGCCGCGCTTGGTTCCCCAAGCCGCGAGCGGGTTGAGCGCTACGACCGCCAGCACGCCGAAGAGGAAGGAGCCGAGGATGAAGGGCCGCAGGAACTGCCAGACGGAAATGCCGGCTGCGCGGGTCACGACCAGCTCGTAGCGGCGGTTGAGCGAGATCAGCGCCGCCATGGCCGAAAACAGCGCGACGAAGGGTATCGTCTGTTGAAGGATCAGCGGGATGCGAAGCGCGGTCATCAAAAGGGCGCCGGAGATGCTGTAGCGCGGCAGGTTCGCCAACCGGCTCGCCTGTTCGCTGAAGTCGATGATGAAGACCAGCGAGAAGATCCCGACGAGGAACCAGAACGTCGTGATCACATAGCGCATGAAGAAGTAGCGGCCGAGCGTGCCCATCATGACGGCTGCCCTTTCTCGGCATCGGGCCGCATCAGGCGCAGGCGAACCAGGAGCTCCTGCAGCTTTTCTTGCCCGGTCATCGGAATGTCCAGCCGCCTGTTGCTGACGAGCTGGTGAATGCAGAGCGCGCCCGCAAGCAGCGGCACCGCATACATCAAAGGTACGAACCAAACGGAGTCCTCGGCGCTGTTACCGGCGTAAAACGTCATCCAGCGGATGAGCAGCGCCATACCGAGGGCGCTGACCATCGGATGAAGCCGCGCTTCGCGGTGGGAGCGTGCGTCGCTGCTAAAGACGAGCGCGATCAGGCCAAACAGCAGGGGAAAGGTCCATTCCGTGAAGCGACGGTTGAGCTCGGCTGTAAACGCAAGCGGATTGTTCTTGTAGACATGATCCTCCGGGTCCGGATTGATCAGGCCGGGAAGGTCGCGGTCCTTAGCCCGGATGGTTGCCTCGCGCGTCGTCTTGGTCATGTCGGCGAGGTCGAAGGCGTAGGAGTCGAACTTGATGATCGACACACTGCCGTCGGGGAGCTTGCGTTGCACTTCCCCGTCTTTCATCACCAGCGCCGAGCTCTTGTCGTCGATGGCGCCTTCGCGGGCGTAGTAGACGAGTTCGAAGCTCGGATTGCGCGAATCGGCGACGAAGATGCCCTGCAGCACGCCGCCGCCCCGCCGCGCGCCAACCTGGACGTAGAGATTGTCGGCGACCTTGCGGAATGTGTTCTCCTGGACGACGGATGACAGGAGGTCGGCGTTGGCGGTTGCCAGCATCTTGCGCAGCGCCGTGCGCGAATAGGGTTCGACGAAATTGTCGACCACGAAGGAAAGCACGCTGAGGCCCAAGGCCAGGTAGATCACCGGCCGGATGATCGCCATGCGCGAGCTGCCGGCGGCATTGAGCACCGTCAGCTCCGAATCGGTGTTCATCGTCGACAGCGTCTGCGTGACGCCGATCACCAGCGCAAAGGGCAGGATGATCGTGATGACGGAGGGCAGGATGAGGGTCGCCACCTTGGCGAAGGCGAAGACGGACTGGCCGTTGTCGGTGACGAGGTTGACGTTGGTCAGCGCCTGAGTCGTCCAGACGATGCCGAGCAACGGCAGGAGCGTTGCGAGGAACATGATCACGGCACGCCGGAATATGTAGCGTTCGATCAGCTTCATGCCCGTGTCCGGTCCAAAATCCTGCTCATGTTTCTGTTCCGGCGGCGATTGTCGAACCGGGTCCCGCCCATGTCCGTAAACCGAGGCCCGGTCCTTTGCCAGCCATCCCTGCTGCTCGAATTGTGTAGCAACAGGGATAATTTAAGGCGAAGAACCTCGGTTAACCGCATGTAAACATCTGCGGGCATCTTGCCAAGCGGTTGAAAAGCGAGAAGGGTGCCGGCCACAGCTTTGACGGTGGCGAACGATGCGAATATTTGCCACTGTAACCGCCCGGTAACAGGCCGGCTTGCCATGAGCCCTGCCGTGTCGCCCGGATGCGTTGTGCGGCCTCGATCCCCTTGGGCTGGCGCTCGATCCCTCGGAAAGATCCATTCGATCCAAAGGGTTGCGTCCAGACAGGAAATACCCGGAGTTTTCAATGTCGATGAAGTTTGAGTTCACCTTTGCCAAGTCCCACAAGCCGAGCGGCGGCGTCGCCGTTCTGCTGAAGACCGCGAGCGCGTCGGCGGCTGCCGGCGCCGATGTCGCCGACCCCGAGAACGTGGTGGCGAAGGCGGCCAAGATCAAGAAGTTTACCGGCAAGGCGTTCTCCACCCTCGACATCGTCGCGCCGCATGGCTCGCCCGCCGATCGAATCGTCGTGCTCGGTCTTGGAGACGCGGATGCGCTGACGGACCATGACTGGCTGAAGGCCGGCGGTAGCGTTGCAGCGAAGCTCGGCTCGGTCGACAGGGTGACGGTCTTTATCGACGCGGACGACGTCAACGTGACCGGCAAGGCGGCCGCCGACTTCGCGCTCGGCATGGAAATGAATGCCTACGCCTTCGACAGCTACAAGACCAAGAAGGCCGAGGACGACGCGAAATCGTCCGGCAAGCCGACCAAGGTGACGATCGTCACCGGCACGGTCATAGCGGCGAAAAAGGCGTTCACGGCGGCGCAGGCCGTTGCCGAAGGCGTGTTTATCGCCCGCGATCTGGTGAACGAACCGGCAAACGTGCTCGGCCCGGTCGAGTTTGCCGCCAAGGCGAAGGAGCTGGAAAAGCTCGGCGTCGAGGTGGAGATCCTCACCGAAAAGGAAATGAAGAAGCTCGGCATGGGCGCGCTGCTCGGCGTCGCACAAGGGTCGAACCGCCCGCCGCGGCTTGTCATCATGCAGTGGAAGGGCGGCAAGTCGAAGGATCGTCCGCTCGCCTTCGTCGGCAAGGGCGTCGTCTTCGACAGCGGCGGCATCTCGATCAAGCCGGCAGCCGGCATGGAGGAAATGAAGGGCGACATGGGGGGCGCCGCGGCCGTCACCGGCCTCATGCACGTGCTCGCCGCCCGCGAAGCGAAGGTCAACGCCATCGGCATCATTGGCCTTGTGGAAAACATGCCCGACGGCAGCGCCCAACGCCCTGGCGATATCGTGACCTCCATGTCCGGCCAGACGATCGAGGTGATCAATACCGACGCCGAGGGCCGTCTCGTGCTTTGCGATGCGCTCTGGTACTGCAACGATCGCTTCAAGCCGCAGGCGATCATCGACCTTGCAACGCTGACCGGCGCCATCATGGTGGCGCTCGCGACGCATCATGCCGGCCTGTTCTCCAACGATGACCGCCTGGCGGGGCAGCTCCTTGCTGCCGGCATTGCGACGCATGAGCCCCTGTGGCGCATGCCGCTCGGCCGAGAATACGACAAGATGATCGACAGCAAGTTCGCGGACATGAAGAACACCGGCGGCCGCCACGGCGGCGCGGTGACCGCGGCGCAGTTCCTCAAGCGCTTCGTCAAGGACACGCCCTGGGCGCATCTCGACATCGCCGGCACCGCCATGGGCGCGCCGACCGACGAGGTCAACCAGTCCTGGGGCTCGGGCTTCGGCGTACGGCTGCTCGATGAACTGGTGCGGGCGAGCTACGAGGCCTGATCGCCAATGCCGGACGTGACGCAAGGCGGGAAGAAGTCGGCATGACCGAGATCCTGTTCTATCACCTGACGGAATCGAAGCTGGAAGACGCGCTGCCGCCATTGCTCGACAAGAGTGTCGAGCGTGGCTGGCGGGTGGTCGTCCAGACGATCGATGCCGAGCGGCGCGACGCGCTCGACACGCATCTCTGGGTCTATCGCGACGAGAGCTTCCTGCCGCATGGCACGGACGCCGGCGATTTTGCGGCGGACCAGCCGGTATTGCTCGTCGCTGACGACGGTAACGCCAATGCGGCGACGGTGCGTTTCGTCATCGATGGCGCAGCTCCGCCTGACGTCTCGGCCTATGAGCGCATCGTCTTCATGTTTGACGGCTACGACCAGGAGCAGCTCGAAGGCGCGCGCGGTCATTGGAAGCGGCTGAAGGGCGAGGGGCACACCTTGACCTACTGGCAGCAGAACCGCGACGGCCGCTGGGAAAAGAAGGCCTGAGTTTACAAGCGTTACGACAAAAAAGCCCGCGGCCGAGACCGCGGGCTTTTTGTTTCCGGCCTGTCCGGAAGGTCAGTCGTGAAAGGCCTCGACGAACTTGCGCTTGCCGAGCATGAAGGCATCGGCGACGTGGCGCAGCGGCGCCAGGTCGACGTCGGATTTCCGGGCTTTGACGATCTCGGCGAAGCGCCGGTAGAGCATCGGATATTCCTGCTCCGGTTCGTCATGCACGAGCTTGCCGTCGATGGAGAGCTTGGCGCCGCCCTCGGACAGCACCATCTCGCCAGCCGCCGTGCGGGCCACAATGTCCCAGCTCTGCTTGCCGGTCTGGCGCCAGTCGAATTCGGCTACGACCGGCAGCTTCTGGCCGTCGGTGAAGGTGATGCTGGCGGCGATCGGCGCATCGCGATTCTCGGGGAATTCGAGCACAGCCGAGGTTACGAACAGCGGCCGCGGCAGGATGTGGGTGACGATCGACAACGCGTTGATGCCCGGATCGAAGATCCCGAGGCCGCCGGCCGCCCAGATCCATTCCTGGTTTGGATGCCAGTGGCGCACGTCTTCCTTCCAGATGACCTGGACATCCTTGATCGTCGTGCTTGCCAGGAAGGACTTTGCCGCTTCCACCGCCGGCGCGTAGCGGGAGTGCCAGCTTGCAAAAAGCGACAGCCCCTTCGATGCGGCCAGCGCCTCGAGGTCCGCCACCTCGCTGAGGGTCGCGCCCGGCGGCTTTTCGAGGAACACGTGCTTGCCGGCGTCGAGTGCGACGCGCGCCGCCTCGTAGCGATATTGCGGCGGCATGCAGAGCGACACGGCTTCGATGGCAGGCACGGCCTCGAGCATCGCCTCGATCGACTTGAAATTGTCGATGCCATCGACCGTCCCATGCCGGCTCGCGGCGGCAATCAGCTGATAGTCGCCGTTCTTGGCGATCGCGGGCAGGTGCTGGTCGCGAACGATCTTGCCGATACCGACAAGCGCAATTTTGATGGGGGCCATGGTGTTCCGCTCGATTTGTATGACTTATTGTCGGTTCTTGTAGCAGATTGCGCACCGGGAGCAAGCGGCCGCCCACCGACCAGACGAAGACATCTATGTCGACGAAATCGACAGATTGTCATTCCCTCTCAACGCCGCCGCACTAACTTTACCGGCGGACATGCGGTGCCCTTGCGTCAGCCGAACGGACGATGGGGCGGTCTCACCGCTTGAAAGGGGAGTGAACGATGCAGCAGCAGATCCGTCGGGCAAGCCGAGCCGACCTCGACGTCATGATCGAGTGGGCCGCGGAGGAGGGGTGGAACCCCGGTCTCGGCGACGCAGGGCCTTTTTGGGCGGCCGACCCGGAGGGGTATTGGGTAGCGGATGGAGAGGAGGGGCCGGTCGCAGCGATCTCGCTGGTGCGATACAACGAAAATTACGGCTTCCTCGGCTTCTACATCACCCGGCCGGATCACCGCGGCAGGGGCATCGGCCGGCAGCTGTGGCAACAGGCGATCTCGGCTGCCGATCGGCGCATCGTCGGCCTGGACGGTGTGGTCGCGCAGCAGGAGGGCTATAGCCGGTCGGGCTTCGCCTACGCCCACGCGAATATCCGCTACGGCGGCATCATCGACGTGGTCGAGCCGCCGGGCGCGGATCTCCTGGAGGTCGCGCCGGTGCACATGCCGCTCCTCGTCGACTATGATCGACGTTTCGTCCCGGCGCGTCGCGAAGTTTTTCTGCGCGAGTGGCTAAAGTCGAGCGACGGGCGGCGCAGCGTCTTGCTGCTGCGCGACGGCGCGGTTGCGGCCTACGGGACGATCCGGGCCTGCCGCAACGGCTTCAAGATCGGGCCGCTGTTTTCCGACACCGAGACCGGTGCCGATCTGGTCTTTCGCAAGCTCGCCGCCGGCGTCAACGGCAGCGACGTCTATCTCGACATCCCCGAACCGAATGCCTCGGCCAAGGCACTTTGCGATCGCTACAATCTGAAGCCCGTGTTTGAAACCGCGCGTATGTATCGTGGACCGGATCCCGGTTTACCGCTGGCGCGGATCTACGGAATCACCACCTTCGAGCTGGGGTGACAGAGGCGAGGCGACCACCGGGCCGGCTTATCAGCCGGCCATCGCGTCTTCATATTCTGCGGAAAGCTCAAGCCATTGCTCTTCGGCCTGCGCGAGCTTTGCTGCCGCGTCGGAGCGTTCCTTGGCCTTCTGCGCTGCCTTGGCCGGCGACTTTTCGTAGAGCGCCGGATCGGCAAGTTCCACATCAAGTGCCTGAATCAGTTTCTCCAGCTTTCCGGTCAAGGATTCGATTTCATTGATCTTCTTGCGGAGCGGTGCCAGCGAGGCACGCTTGTCGGCATTGACCTTGCGCTGGTCCGCCTTCGAAAGACTGTCATCGACGCCCGTCGGCCTCGGCTTCTCGTCCTTCGCCTTGGGCCCGCCGACGATCAGGCTGCGGTAGTCCTCAAGGTCGCCGTCATAACTCGTCACGGTCCCGTCGCGCACCAGCCACAGCCGGTCTGCCGTCGCCTCGATCAGGTGCCGGTCGTGCGAGATCAGGATCACGGCACCGGAATAGTCGTTGAGCGCGGTGATCAGTGCGTTGCGGCTGTCGATGTCGAGGTGGTTGGTCGGCTCGTCGAGGATCAGCAGGTTCGGCGCATCGAAGGCGGCAAGGCCCATCAGCAGCCGCGCCTTTTCGCCGCCAGAGAGATCCTTGGCCGGCGTTTCCATCTTTTCCGTCGCAAGCCCCATCTGCGCGACGCGCGAGCGCACCTTTGCTTCGGGTGCTTCCGGCATGCGCCGGCGCACGTGCTCGACAGCACTTTGCGTCGGGATCAGGTCGTCGAGCTGATGCTGGGCGAAGAAGCCGACCTTGAGGTTGGGTGCGATCTTCAGTTCGCCGGATTCCGGCGCCAGGCGACCGGAGATGAACTTGGCGAAGGTGGACTTGCCGTTGCCGTTCGAGCCGAGCAGGGCGATGCGGTCGTCCGTATCGATCCGGAGGTTCAAACGCTTGAGGATCGGCTTGCCGGGCTCGTAGCCGACGGTGCCGCCGGTGACGGCAATGATCGGCGAAGCGGCTTCTTTCTCGGGGTCAGGGAAGGAGAAGCCCTGAACATGGTCTTCAATCACAGCCGCAATCGTTCCCATACGCTCCAGCGCCTTGACGCGGCTTTGCGCCTGGCGTGCCTTGGTGGCCTTGGCCTTGAAGCGATCGATGAAGCTTTGCAGGTGCTTACGAGCCGCGTCGTTCTTGGCTTTCGCCTTCATCTGCAGTTCGTCGGCTTCCGCCTTCTGTCGCTCGAACTGGTCGTAGGGGCCGCGATAGAAGGTGAGCTTCTTCTGGTCGAGATGCACGATGGCGTTGACCGCGGTGTTCAAGAGGTCGCGGTCGTGGCTGATGATGATGACGGTGTGCGGATAGCGGCGGATGTAATCCTCCAGCCACAGCGTGCCTTCGAGGTCGAGATAGTTGGTCGGCTCGTCGAGCAGCAGTAAATCCGGCTCGGAAAAGAGCACGCCCGCAAGCGCCACCCGCATCCGCCAGCCACCGGAAAACGACGAGGCCGGACGCAGCTGTGCTTCGTGGTCGAAGCCGAGGCCGGCGAGAATGCTCGCAGCACGCGCTTCGGCCGAGTGGGCGCCGATGTCGGCAAGCCGGGTTTGGATCTCGGCAATCCGGTGCGGATCGGTCGCGGTCTCGGCTTCGGCGACCAGCGCAGTGCGCTCCTTGTCGGCCTTGAGCACGATCTCGATCAGCGGCTCCTCGGTACCGGGCGCCTCCTGCGCGACCTGGCCGATGCGCGCGTTCTTCGGTAGCGCGATCGTGCCCGCTTCCGACGCGAATTCGCCGGTTATGATGCGAAACAGCGTGGACTTGCCAGCGCCGTTTCGGCCCACGAGCCCCGCCTTCGTGCCCGCCGGAAGCGTCACGGATGCGTTTTCGATGAGGAGACGTCCCGCGATGCGGGCGGAAAGGCCGGAAATCTGGATCATTGCGGCCTTTTGCCCGGACTTGGCCTTGAAGGCAAGAGGCGTCGGCGTGCTGCTGCCACCGCTGTGGCGGTCCGGGAATTCAAGAGGCCATTGTTATCGATTTTTGAACAAGGCGTTCCGACTATCGATACTACACATCCTCATCGTGAGGGACCATTTCAATAACGGAAGGGCGGGGAACGCTCTTCTGACCGCCTCGATCGACCGAACGCCAGTGGCAGAGGCCCCGCGTTCCGAGGGACGACCGATCCGGCCAAGGACATTTTGATGAAACCTCGTTCAGCCGAACGAGCCTCCCAGGAGTGAAGACCATGAAAACCGCAATCCAGACCGCTCTTTCCGCCGCTCTCGTTGCAACCGCTATCCTCGGTGGCGCTTCCGCTGCCTTCGCCGGCGGCAGCTACTATGAAGGTGTCAGCCCGACGCCGCTCTACACTGAGCGCACGCCTGCCGTTACCGGCAAGTCGTCCTTCACCATCGGCAGCTCTGAAGCCGGCTATGTCGATCGCACCAACACCGGCTCGGTCGCAAACTTCAGCGTCGCGCCGAAGAGCGTGATCGGCGGCGAAGGCGAATACTACCAGGGCATTTCGCGCTAACCGCGATGAATGAGGGGGCGCGGGCTTTCGCCCGCACCCCATTTCAAGGGATTTGATGGATCACCGTGATGATCCTATGAGGCGATCCCAAGCGCCTAGAGGGGCTCAGCCCCAACCTTAAATCTCCACCAAGGAACAGATCGATGAAGAAGTCCTTTGCCGCAATCCTCGTTGCGGCCGCCATGCTCGGCGGCGCGTCTGCGGCCGTTGCCGGCGGCAGCTACTATGAGGGTGTGAGCTCCACGCCGCTCTTTACCGGTCGCGCCGAGGCTTCCGCCGGCGCCGGTGCGTCCGCGACCGCAAGCCGCGGCGACTATTATGCCGGCATTGAAGACAAAGCCGTCGACACGACGGCAACCGGCGCGATCGCCAATGGCGGCGCCAAGGCTTTCGGCCAAGCCGACGAAAACAAGCAGTAAGTCACGCCAGACGGTTGACCGAACAACCCGGTCCCGCCACGCGGGGCCGGGTTGTTTCGTTTTTGGCGTTGCCAAATGAGGTACATTGCCATGACAGAAAAAGTCGAAGTCGCCGAGCGGCTCTTCGAGCTCTACCACTGCGTTCATCGCCTGGTGAATGCGTCGATGTCGGAGGAAGGCGTTTCGCTCGCGCGCAGCAAATTCCTGTTTTATCTGAACACGCTCGGCCCCTGTCGCTGCGCGGATATCGCCTCGGCGCTCGGCTTTGCGGCCAGAACCGTCACCGAAGCGATCGATGGCCTGGAGCGGGACGGGATGGTCCTGCGCGAACCGGATCCGGAAGACCGCCGCGCGAAGATCATCTCGATCACCGATCGCGGCCGGCTGGCGCTGGAGGCGGCACTGCAGCCGCGCCATCGCACGATCGATGAACTGTTCTCGGCGCTCGACGATTGCGAACGCACCGAACTCTTTCGCCTGCTCGGCTGTCTGCGCGAGAAGGCGTCGGAGATCGACGACAGCCGTCACCCGGTCGCCGCGTGATTCGCAAGCATCAAGCGGCGCTCTGGCCGTAGCCCCTGCCGCGGCCGAGGGCCGCCGAATAGCAGAGGATGCCGGCGCCATCGCGTGCGCCGGTAAGGGCCTGTTCCGCCTGGGACAGCAGATCGGCGCTGGTCGATGCCGGTTGCGCAAGTGTGATACCGGCCGCAAGCGAAAGCGTCTCGGCGGTGTGCGCCCGTCCGGGGAGGGTGACTGTCAGCTCCTGCACGGACTGCCGCAGCCGCCGGGCAATGGCCTCGGCATTTTCGGCGCTGACATCGCGGCACAGGAAGGCAAACTCCTGCTGGCCAACGCGAGCGACGAAATCGTCCTTCTTGATCGACTTGCGAAACAGCGCCGAGAGCTTGGCAAGCGCCTTGGCGGCGGCCGTGCCGCCGTGGTGCTCCGCCACCTCGCGCAGCCCCTCCACCGAAACGAGAAGCAGGGCGACCGGCTGGTCCGTCCGCTCCGTTTCGAGGATCGAGTCGAGCTTGGTCGTCAGCGCCACGCGGTTTGGCAGGCCCGTGGCCGGGTCGCGGGTCAGGGATCGCCGGCTTTCGGCAAGCTCGCCTTCGAGTTCGGCGAGATGTGTCATGCTGGTTTCCAGCGCCTGCTGGAGAGCGCCTTCTTCATTGGTCAGACGACCGGCCGCTTCCCGCAGTCGCGCGGCGTCGTCGGCGAATTCGGACATGCCAGCAACGGGGTCAGTGGCCAGGCGCCCAGCGAAATGATCGAGTTCATCCTTGAAGCTCTGCTTCTGCAACAGGGAGAGCCTGAGCTTTTCGGCGATCTCGGCTAGCGCTTGCTGGCCGGCGGCTCTTGCCCGGTCCGCAGCAAGTGCAGCATGGGAGACGAGGTGATGCCTCAGGCCCACGGCATCCAGTGCATCCTGCTGCGGATTGTTTCCGAGCGCGGCGAGTTCCCGGGAAAGCTGCGGCAGGCGGCCGGACAGTGCCTCGTAGAAAAGCTCGTAGTTGCGGGGCAGGGCCGCGATCCCGTGCGCCGACATCGCATGCGCCACCTTCAGAATGATCGCCGCCTGCCTCGCCTGCGTTCGGCTGGCATCCGCTGGAACTTGCCTGTTCATTCTGTCTTGGCCCCCGCTGCCGTCTCGATCTCTCGCTCGATAAGCTGCCACTATGAGAAGGCCGCATTTAAGGGAGTCTGAAGATTTTGGACCGCGGGCGATTCCCGCCCGGTATGGTTGCTAAATTCCATCCGCCCGCGGTGGTTCGCAACCGCATGTCGCAGGGCACTGGATGGTCATCAACCGTCGCCATCTTTATACTTGACGCCTTTAGTCACCAATTATATTCGGCGCTGCTAAATCGGGCATCGAGCCCGGGCAAACAGCGACGGTCAAGCATGTCCCTCTCGTTCATTGCGGATCTGGCAAAATGGGGCGATCGGCCGGCGCTGGTGTTTTCCGCGCAACGGATCGTCACCTATCGCGAACTCCTCGAGCGGGTGACCCGCCAGGCGCTTGCCTTTCGCGGCCCGCGCGGGCTGGTGACGATCGAGGCCGAGCTTTGCGAACACGCGATCGTCGCCTATCTGGCAGCGCTCGCGGCCGGGCATGCCGTCGCCATGCAGGCCCCGAAGAAAGGTGCAGCCGGGTCCTGGGTCGATGCCTTCGAGCCAGACTTCGGCTTCCGTCGCATCGATGGCCGCTGGCGCACGGAGCATCTGCGACAAGGCGACAGGGCGCCCCATGACGAACTCGCCGTCATGCTCTCGACCTCGGGCAGTACCGGTTGCGGCAAGGCTGTGCGCCTCTCTCGGGAAAACGTTTCGGCCAACGCGGTGGCGATCGCGGACTATCTGGGCCTGACGGCGGAAGATCGCGGTTGCCTGATCCTGCCCCTCCATTATTCCTACGGCCTGTCGGTGCTGAATTCTCACCTCGCCGTTGGCGCCAGCCTCTATATTCCCGGCGGCTCCATCCTCGATGCCGGTTTTCTCGATGGCCTGGCGGAAAGCGGCAGCACGAACCTTTCGGGCGTACCCTATTCCTACGAGCTGCTGGAAAAGCTGGGCTTCCGCGATCGGCGGTTCCCGCACCTGCGTTTCATGACCGTTGCCGGTGGCCGTATGAGCCCTGGTGTCATCCGTCTCTACAACGAGCATCTCGGCACCCAGGGGGCGGCTTTCTTCGCCATGTACGGCCAGACCGAAGCCACCGCCCGCATCGCCTATGTGCCGCCGGCTGAGCTTGCCGGCAACGAGGACAGGATCGGCGTCGCCATTCCCGGTGGACGCCTTCTGATCGAAAACGAGAGCGGCGCGCCGATCGAAAGCGACGGCGTGGCCGGCGAGCTCGTCTATCGTGGCCCGAACGTCATGATGGGCTATGCCACGTCTCGGAACGATCTTAGCCGCGGTGCCGATCTTGCCGAACTGCGCACCGGCGATCTTGCGATGCGCCATGCCGACGGCTTGTTCCAGATCGTTGGCCGGATGAAGCGCATCTCCAAGATCGCCGGGCTCAGGATCGCGCACGACGTGCTGGAAGCGGGGCTCGAAGCGCGCGGCATTACCGCTGCCGTCGTCGGCGACGATGCCGGCCTTCACGCCTTTTACGCCGGCAGCCGCGATGCCGAAGAGATCAGGCGGTACCTGGCGCAGGCCAGCGGGCTGACCTTGGCTCACCTGAAGGCGACGCCCCTTGCCGAGATGCCGCGGCTTGCCAGCGGCAAGATCGACTACAACGCGCTGAACATGGCGGCCCGCCAGGCGGCTGCCAGCGACGACGACCACAGCGGCGGGATCGAAGGGCTCTTTGCCCAGGTCTTCTATCCGAAGCGGGTGAAACGCTCCGACAGCTTTGTCTCGCTCGGTGGCGATTCCCTGCGCTTCGTTCAGCTGTCGATCGGCCTGGAAAAGGCGCTCGGACAAGTTCCAGATGCCTGGGAGACCTTGCCGATCGCCACGCTATCGCTCCAGGAACGGCGCGAGACCACCACGCGGCGGATCGGCACGGACCTCTTGGTCCGCGCGCTTGCCATTCTTCTGGTCGTCCTGCACCATGAGCTCCTGTGGCCGATCCCCGGCGGGTCGGCGGCCATGGTCGTCCTCGCCGGCTTCAGCCTCGCACGCTTCCAGATGGGACCGCTGCTTGCAGGCGACGGCTGGGCGATCCTGCGGCCGCTCACGCAGGTGCTGATCCCCTATTACCTGATCGTTGCGGCCTATGCGGTTGCCTGGGGAGAGGTGCCCTGGGCCTCGGTCTTCCTCGTCGGCAATTTCGGCCTGGCCCTGCCGGAGACACACGGCATGGTGCCCTATCTCTACTGGTTCATCGAAGCCTATTGCCAGATGATGCTCGTCTTCGTCGGGCTCTTTGCCATCCCGCAGTTCCGGCGGTTCGTGTCGGCACGACCATTCGCTGCCGGCATGGCCCTGCTGCTGGCCGCGCTTGTCGCCCGGCTGGCGCTGCCGCTCGTCTGGCCGATCGGCAACCGCCAGATCTTCACGCTGCCATGGATCTTCTATCTCGCTGTAATAGGCTGGTGCACTGCCGTTGCCGAAACAGCCAGGCAGCGGCTGCTGCTGATGCTGACTGGGACCGCCGCCTTCCTGTTTTTCGGTCTCTACGAAGGGGTCTGGATCGGCACGAAGATCAAGTATCTCCTGCAGATCTGCGTCCTGGCAGCGCTGCTTTACCTTCCGCGCGTCAGTCTGCCGCGCTGGTCGGCCCAGCTCATCTTGCCCCTGTCGGCGGCGGGCTTCCACATCTACATCCTGCACCGCTTCGTGCCGGAATTGCTGATCTTGCCGTTGCAGCCTGCCTTGCCGCCGGCTGCTTTTTCGCTGTTGTCGATTGTTGGCGGCGTCGCGCTCGGCCTTGCCGCGTGGTTCGGCCAGCGCCAGCTCCTGAAGGCGCTCGCCGCGTGGCGAGGGCGTGAGATCCGGCCACTGCGGCTGTTCGGCATCGAGGCGTTGCGCTCGCCGCTACGCCCACTGTGACCCTTGTGTCCTTAGAAACTGGGCGAGGTCCAGTATCAACGACGGGCGCCCGAGCGCGGTAAGCGTCGCGTGCGCCTGACCGCGATGGTGGGTCTGGTGGTTGAAGAAGTGCCCGAGCGTCGGCGCCAGCTTCTGCGTGACGGCCGTCGGATTGGTGAGCGTCTTGTAGCTGAGCACAGCGCCAAGGCGCGCGTCGCTGAGGCTATCGATCCAGGCAATGATGCGTTCGTCCTCGACCGCCCGCGCGGCGGTGAGGGCGGCGAGGTCCTCGTGCAGGGTCGTATCGAGCGAAGCCGGGGTATCACCTTCGCCCGTGAAGCGCTTCATCCAGATGCGGTCGGCAACGAGGATATGATTGAGGGTGGAAAGCAGCGAGCCGAAAAAGGCGCCGCGGTTTTCCCGCAGTTCGGCATCGGTCAGTTCCGCAGCGGCGGCATAGACGAGGCGGTTCGCCCAGCGGTTATAGTCGGCGAGCATGCGAAAGTGATCGAGCATCGGCTACCTTTCTGGTGGATGCGGTTTGCGGGTGGCGACGCTAACCCGGAACCGCATTCCTGTGGCTGATATCATTCATGAAATTTACTGATTTGATGACGCGGCGGATATGTCGTTCAAGGGAATGACAATCGTCCCGGAGGGTTCGCATGACAAGAAAGCTCTATTCGCTGTGTGGGTCCGACAGGGCGCGTCCCTTCTCGCCGCATGTGTGGAAGATCGCGATGTCGCTGGCCCACAAGGGGCTCGACTTCGACACCGTGCCGATCGGGTTCACCGAAATCCGGGCGGTCGAGGACGGGGCGACGAACCTGGTGCCGTTGCTGCGGGACGGTGAAACGCTGGTGAAGGACAGCTTCGAGATCGCCCTCTATCTCGAACGGACCTATGCGGACCGGCCGGCGCTCTTCGCCGGCGAGGGGGCGAAGGCGATCTCCCGCTTCGTGGAAGGCTGGTCGCAGACGACCCTGCACCCGGCCATCACCCGCATCATCATAAGGGATATTCACGACCGGCTGGATCCCGTCGATCAGGCCTATTTCCGCGAGAGCCGGGAAAAGCGCTTCGGCACGTCGCTCGAAGCGGTGGCCGAAAGCGGCGGACCCTCGCTCGCAACCTTCTCGGAAAAGCTCGAGCCTTTGCGCCATCTGCTGAAGTTTCAGGATTTTCTGGGTGGTGCAACGCCGCTTTTCGCCGACTACATCGTCTTCGGGGCGTTTCAGTGGGCGCGCATCGTTTCGCCGCAACGCCTGCTTCAGCCGGGTGACGCCGTCACCGCCTGGTTCGAACGCTGCCTCGATCTCCATGACGGGCTCGGGCGCAGTGTGACGGCTGCGTGAAACCCGCCTGGCCCAAGCCGAATCATCGGTGAACCCCCTTGTTTTGCGCGGAATTGGCGGCTAATGAACCGCCACTTCTCAAGAAACAAGGGATTTGAGCCAATGGCTATTGAACGTACCTTCTCGATGATCAAGCCGGACGCGACCAAGCGCAACCTGACCGGCGCCATCACCAAGATGCTCGAAGATGCCGGCCTGCGCGTCGTCGCTTCCAAGCGCGTCTGGATGAGCCGTCGCGAAGCCGAAGGCTTCTACGCCGTTCACAAGGAACGTCCGTTCTTCGGCGAACTGGTTGAGTTCATGTCCTCCGGCCCGACGATCGTTCAGGTTCTCGAAGGCGAAAACGCAATCGCCAAGAACCGCGAAGTCATGGGCGCCACCAACCCGGCAAACGCTGACGAAGGCACGATCCGTAAGGTTCACGCTCTCTCCATCGGCGAAAACTCGGTTCACGGTTCGGACGCTCCGGAAACCGCTGCTGAAGAAATCGCTTACTGGTTCTCGGGCACTGAGATCGTCGGCTGATTCAAAATCTTCGGTTCAAGCCGTAGCGGCTTGAATTGACTCGAGATTTGAACCGGAGCGGAAACGCTCCGGTTTTTTGTTGCCCGGTCTCTCAGACGGGGCATTTTGCGGTCTCGAAGTGCGCCGGTGCCTTGCCGCCGCTGAAGACCGCCGGGTTCTTATCGTAGGCCGGGCCCTCGACCAGCGGCTTGGCCGGCATGATGTCCTGGTCGACATCGGAGACCACGGTCGTTTCCAGTTTCTGCAGCGACTGACCTTCTGGGCCTTTGACCTCGATCGACACCGTATAGGGGCGGTCCTTCTTCACGCAGGTAATATCGGGGCTTTCCAGCACCACTTTTTCCAGCTTCGGAAAAAGCTTGCGCTCCAGCGTCAGCGCGTCGCCGCCAGCTGGGTTTTCGAAGCGGGCAACGACGACGCTGCCGTCGGGCACCGCCTCCGCCTTGGTCAGCGTGACCATGTAGGTCGCATAGGCGAGGCGGTAGTTGAAGACGAACATCTTGCCCGTCAGCTTCAGCGGATCGGGGCCGCTCTCGCGCTGGCATCCGCTGGCGGCGAGTGCGATGGCAAGCGTGGCCATGATCCCGAATGTCCTTGTCATGAGGCTGCCTCTTCCCTGTTGCGGTGATAGTGGCGCTTGGCCTTGTTGCGGTTGCCGCAGACGGCCATGTCGCACCAGGTCCGGCTGCGGTTGCGGCTGCGGTCGAGAAACAGCCAGCCGCAATTCGGGCAAATCTTCAGCCGGTCGGGCTCCGGGTTGGCGGCAAGCGTGAGCGCCGATTGCGCCGTCGCGGTGTCAAGCGAAAGCCGGCCGCGCTGGTTCGTCGGGCCGCGCAGGACGCCGGCGATGGCCTCCAGCAGATCAGCCAACAGTTCCGGCCGCCCTGCATCCGAAATCTCCGCGCGAAAATGCCGGTCGGTCGCTTCGCGCAGCAGTAAGAGCCGGCCACGGTTCTCCTCGGCGACAGGCGCAAGAGTACCGAAGCGCAGATTCTCCGCCCCAAAGCGGTTGGCCGCGTCCGCAAAGGAATCGAGCGCTCCGACATCGGCGAAACGGTCGATCCGGCGCTCGGGGTCGAAGCGCAGGACGATGGAATTGGCGACATCCAGTGCCAGGGCGCCGCCGGCAAATCGATGGGCTGTCCAGGTGAAGGTCATGCTAAAATCCTAACTGGCAAAATTGATTTTACCAGTTATATTGATCTTGTCACGCTCCGGATGCGCCATGCTCTACTTTCTGCAGCAGCTCGCCAATGCCGTTCCCATTGCAGCGCTCTACGCGGCGCTTGCCTTTGGCTATGCCATCGCCTTCGCCGTGACGCGTAGGGCCGATCTCACCTATGGTGCGCTCTTTGCTTTCTCGGGCCAGATCTTTGTGCTGTTTGCCGCTTTCGGCTGGGACCGGTTGTGGCTGGTGCTTCCGGCCGCCCTTGGTCTCGGTGCGGCGGCAGCCCTGACTTTCAGCGTTGGGGCCGGGCTAGTTGCCGGGCGGTATGTCATGCGGCCGTTGGCTTTCTCGTCGGCCAATACCGTCGTCGTCGCCTCGCTCGGCTGCCTGCTGGTGCTGATGGAAACGGCACGGCTTGCCTCGGAGACCCGCAGCCTGTGGCTGCCGCCGTTCCTCAACGCCAACATCGTCTTCTGGGATGATCCGCGGTTTCCGGTGACACTGACGGTCATCCAGCTCGGCAACACCGCGCTGATGGCGGCGCTGGTGGCGGCCGGCCACTGGTTCCTGACGCATTCGCGGGCAGGGCGATTCTGGCGGGCCGTCTCCGAGGACCGGGGGGCTGCGGCCCTTTGCGGCGTGGACGCTGCCACCGTCTACATCGTCGCCTATGGCGCGGCGTCCCTGATTGCCGCCGTCTGCGGCATTCTCGCCGCGTCCTACTACGGCAACATGGATTTCGGCACGGGGCTGACCTTCGGCGTCAAGGTGCTGTTCATCGCCGCGATCGGCGGTCAGGCTTCACCGCTCTATGCCGCGCTTGGCGCGGCTGCGGTCGGCCTGCTGGAAACGCTGTGGAGCGCCTATGGCCCGATCCTCTGGCGAGACTTCGCGATCTTCGGATTTCTGGTGATCGTGCTGGCGGTGACGCGCAAGGAAAAGGCCATTCCCTGACCTCGAGGGACGGCCGCTTTTACTTCGACCAGCGGTCCCTGGCCGTATCGTCGGCGTCCTTGGCGCTGACCCAGCCGCCGGTCGTGCCGTCGCCCAGGTGTTCCTTCTTCCAGAAGGGCGCCGAGGTCTTCAGGAAATCCATGATGAAGTTGGCGCCGTCGAAGGCAGCCTGCCGGTGCCGCGAAGCGGTAACGACAAGCACGATGTTCTCGCCGGGAAGGATCTTGCCGTAGCGGTGGATGGCGGTGGCGGCCTGGAGCGAGAAGCGCTCGACCGCTTCGTGACAGATGCGTTCGATCTCCGCCTCTGCCATGCCGGGATAGTGTTCCAGTTCGAGGGCGGCAAGCGCGCCCGCTTCGTCGCGGCAAAGCCCGGAAAAGGTGACGACAGCGCCGATGTCGGCACGCCCGGCCGAAAGCTTTGCGACCTCGGCATTGAGCTCGAAGTCCTCGCGCTGGACGCGCACGGTCACCGGCGCGCGCATGGCCTCAACCACCCGTCATTGGCGGAAACAGGGCAATCTCCCGGGCGCCGGCGATCGGCTCCCTGTGGTCGACATGTTCCTGGTTGATTGCCGCCCGGATGACGTTTTCATGTTCGAGCGCCGCCTCGTATTCCTCACCGAGCGTCTTCAGGTGCTGAAGCAGATCGGCAATGGTGACGACGCCGGCGGGAAGGTCGAGGGTTTCCCCGCCCTTGCCGATGCGCTCGCGCACCCAGGAGAAATAGACGAGATTGACGGTGCTCATTCGTTGACCACGTGCTTCAGGCCGGCGCGGAAATAGTCGTAGCCGCTATAGAGCGTGATCGCCGCAGCGATCCACAGCAGGCCGATACCCATTTCCGTCGTATAGGGCAGGATCTTGTCACCAGCAGGGCCGGCCAGCAGGAAGACGATCGCCACCATCTGGATCGTCGTCTTCCACTTGGCGATACGGGTGACGGGCACGCTGACCTTCAGCGCCGCCAGATATTCGCGCAGGCCCGAGACCAGGATTTCACGGCACAGGATGATGATGGCGGCCCAGATCGACCAGCCGGCAATCGTGCCGTCTGCCGCGACGAGCAGCAGGATCGAGGCGACCAGCAGCTTGTCGGCGATCGGGTCGAGCATCTTGCCGATGTTCGAGGTCTGCTTCCAGATCCGCGCGAGATAACCGTCGAAGAAGTCTGTAATCGACGCGATCGCGAAGAGCGTAACCGCCGTCCAGCGCGCGAAGTCCGAACTGTGCAGCCGTCCTTCGACGAAGAAGCAAAGCACGATCAGCGGCACGATCAGGATGCGGAAATAGGTGAGCAGGTTCGGGATGCTGTAGGCGACGGGCGTGGGCATGGATTCGTGTTCTCTGGTTCGTCAGGTACAGAAATGACTTTGCTGGCCGGAGGTCAACAGGTCATCGTCGTCAACTGTCATATTTGCCCTATCGCATGTGAACGCCGGGTGAATTGTGACATCAGGTTTTCATTTCCCCGCATCGTCGTGGAAATGTTCGTAGACCAGCCGCGCCACCGTTTCGGAAATCCCGGCGACGGCCATCAGGTCGTTGATGCCGGCGCGCGAGACGGCCTTGGCGGTGCCGAAATGCGTGAGCAGCGCGCGCTTGCGCGTCGGCCCGATGCCGGCGATCTCGTCGAGCGGATTCTTGACCATCTCCTTCTTGCGGCGGGCCCGATGCGAGCCGATCGCGAAACGGTGCGCCTCGTCGCGCAGCCGCTGGATGAAATAGAGCACCGGATCGCGCGGCGGCAGCGTGAAGCTCTCGCGGCCGAGCGCGAAGAAGCGTTCACGGCCGGCGTCACGGTCGACACCCTTGGCGACGCCGATCGCCGTCACGCAGTCCTCGACGTCGAGCTCCTTGAGAATGGCGCGCACCGCCGTCATCTGGCCCTGACCGCCGTCGATGAGGATGACGTCGGGCCAGGCGGGGAAGGCGGCATCGTCACCGACGTCCACGCTCCGGTCCGGCTTGCCTTCCTCTTTCAGCAGCCGTGAGAACCGTCGTGTCATCACTTCGCGCATCATGCCGAAGTCGTCGCCCGGGGTGATGTCGGTCGATTTGATGTTGAACTTGCGGTACTGGCCTTTGACGAAGCCTTCCGGGCCCGCGACCACCATGCCGCCGACGGCATTGGTGCCCATGATGTGCGAGTTGTCGTAGATCTCGATGCGGCGCGGCGTGCGCTCCAGCTTGAAGGTTTCCGAGAAGCCTTCAAGCAGGCGCGATTGCGAGGCCGTTTCGGCCAGCTTGCGGCCGTGGGCTTCGCGCGCATTGGCGAGCGCGTGATCGACGAGATCCTTCTTCTCGCCGCGTTGCGGCACTTGGATCGCGACCTTGTAGCCGGATTTCTCGCTGAGTGCCTGGCCGAGCAATTCCTGCTCTTCCACCGCTTCGCAAAGCAGGATCTGCCGGGGACAGGGTTTGTCGTCATAGAATTGCGCGAGGAACTGCGAGAGCACCTCGGCCGTCGGCAGCGAAGGATCGGCCTTCGGGAAATAGGCACGGTTGCCCCAGTTCTGTCCGGTGCGGAAGAAGAAGACCTGGATGCAGGAGATCCCGCCCTCGTGGTGGATGGCAAAAACGTCCGCTTCCTCGACGCCGGAGGGGTTGATGCCCTGGTGGCTCTGGACGTGGCTGAGCGCGGCCAGACGGTCGCGGTAAAGCGCCGCCCTTTCGAAGTCGAGGTTCTCGGCTGCCTCGCCCATGGCGGCAGCGATCGTCGCCTTCACCGCCTGGCTCTTGCCCGAGAGGAAGTCCTTGGCCTCCTGCACCAACTCGGCATAGCCCTGATCGCTGATCTCGCCCGTGCAGGGCGCCGAACAGCGCTTGATCTGGTAAAGCAGGCAGGGGCGCGTGCGCGTCTCGAAGACACTGTCGGTGCAGGTCCGAAGCAAAAAGGCGCGCTGCAGCGAATTGATCGTGCGGCCGACGGCGCCCGCGGACGCGAAGGGACCGAAAAAGTCGCCCTTGCGGCTGCGTGCGCCGCGATGCTTGTAGAGCGCCGGCGCCCGACTGTCGCCGGTGACCAGGATATAGGGAAACGACTTGTCGTCGCGCAAAAGCACGTTGAAGCGAGGGCGTAAGCGCTTGATCAGGTTCGCTTCGAGCAGCAGCGCCTCGATCTCCGTGCGCGTCGTCACGAACTCCATGTTCGCGGTCTCGCGCACCATGCGGGCGATGCGGTTGGAATGGCCGCGTCCCTGGGCATAGTTGCTGACGCGCTTCTTCAGGCTGCGCGCCTTGCCGACATAGAGAACGTCGCCGGCCTCGTTGAACATGCGGTAGACGCCGGGGCCGTTCGGCAGCAGCTTGACGAAGGCCTGGATCAGTTCCGCGCCCTTCAGCCCCTCGGTCTCCGAGTGATTCTCGTGCCACTCGACGACGGGCGCAACGCTGCTCGCGTCAGACACTTCGACCAGGTCGTCGTCGTCTTCCGCTTCGTTGCCGTCATAAAGGATGCCGCCGTCGGCCGGCACGCGTCCATTCATTCCACTATCTCCCTGATGTCGGGCGTTTCCCAGGCGAGGTGCTGGCCCCCGTCCAGTGCGATCATCTGCCCGGTAATCGACGGCGTGTCGAACAGGAAGCGGATCGTGCGTCCGAATTCGTCGAGCGTCGGCCCGCGCTTCAAGATCAGCGCATCGACCTGCGCCTCAAAATCTTTCGGGTCCTGCCGTTCGTTCGGCAGCGTCGGCCCGGGGCCGATGCCGTTGACGCGGATGCGCGGGGCGAGCGCCTGCGCCATCGTCCGGGTTGCCGTCCAAAGCGCCGACTTGGACAACATATAGGAATAAAAGCGCGGATTGGGAGCCCAGACGCGCTGGTCGATGACATTGATAATGAGCCCGCTGGCATCGGCGGGCAGTAGCGCGGCGAAATCGCGCGCCAGCAGGGACGGGGCTTTCACATGCAGCGCGAAATGCTGGTCCCAGACCTCTTCGTCGAAGGAATCGAGGCTGTCCTTCTTGAACAGCGACGCATTGTTGACGAGCAGGTCGATCGGTCCGAGCGCTGCCGTCGCGCGCTTGATCAGTGTCGATGTCGCGCCCGTATCCGTAAGGTCGGCTCGAATCGCGACGGCATTCGTTCCGGCCTTTACGAGGGTTTCGGCCAGGGCCTGCGCTTCGTCAAATGAGGCATCGGCATGAATGGCGACCGCAAAGCCGTGGGCGGCCAGGTCCTCCACTATAGCTTTGCCGATCCTCTTGGCGCCCCCGGTTACGAGTGCCGCCTTCAGTGCTTTCTTCAACGTTTCATCCCGCTTTTTCGAATCTTCGCGTCAGCGGACGAAGATATAGGGAAGAAACGTGGGGCTGAAACACTCCCTGACGATTCCTTGCCCAAAAATTAATGGAATTGGCGTAAATTGTATTATTTTGCGTACTTATAGTATAGCTTTCGTTAATCTTGAATCATGGTTAACAAATCTCCTGTGGCGCCAAAGCAACATCAAATTTTGGGCGCGTTTGTGCCACCAAAATTTCACAATTTGGCTCTTGTGAATCCGCAATTGCTGGCCAATTTCAGCTCAACCGGGCGGGTTAATTAAAAGTTGTCCGATGTTCCACTGCGGGACCCCAAGCCCGAGGGGCATCGGTACGAAAAGGAGAATGTTTATGCGTACGCTCACCACCACCCTCATGGCTTCGGCTATGACCCTCATCGCCTTCCAGGCCGCCCAGGCTGCAGACGCGATCGACGAAGTTCCGGCAGCTCCGCAGGCCGAATACACCGAGCCGGCAGCCAAGAACTGGTCGGGTGCCTATGTCGGTGGTACCGCCGATTGGAAGCATGGCCAGCACGATGCGACCGGCAGCAACACCGCAGCCGGCTTCGGCGGCGGCCTCTATGGCGGTTACAACGTTCAGGACGGCCAGATGGTATACGGCGGTGAAGCCGACATCGGCTACTCCGGCCAGGATTCGACCAAGGGCAACCTGCGCATGAAGCAGGGCGTCAACGGCTCGCTCCGCGGTCGCGTCGGTGTCGATCTGAACCCGGTCCTCGTTTACGGTACCGCAGGTCTCGCCGTCGGCCAGACCAAGGGCACCGTCGGCGGCGCTTCCGACAAGAACACCATGGTCGGTTGGACCGCAGGTGTCGGCGCGGAAACCTTCGTCACCGACAACATCACCGCACGCGTCGAATACCGTTACACGGACTACGGCTCGAAGGACTTCCGCATGGGCGGCACCAACGTTTCGTCGGGCTACGACGAGCACAGCGTTCGCGTCGGTATGGGCGTGAAGTTCTGATCGGCTTCGCCAGATCAACGAAAAAGGCCGGGTCACCCCGGCCTTTTTTTGTGCCTTCTGTTCAGGCCTTGAACTTAGGGTAATCGGGGAAGTGTTTTTCGAACTTCGCCGGCCAGTTCTTCAGCTTGGCGCGTCCCTTCTGCCATTCGCCGGCAAAGCGCAGCTCGATGTAGCGCAGCATCGCGGCGAGCGCGAAATGGCCGGCATTGAGCTTGGCCCCGGTCTTCGGCAGGTTGGCATTCAGATAGTCGAGGCTGCGCTCGACCTTTTCCCATTGCCGGTCGATCCAGGGCTGATGCACCTTTTCCGGCGGATGGGAGCGCTTCTCGTAGACGATCGACAGCAGGCTGTCACAGATGCCGTCGCACAGCGCCTCCAGCAGCTCGACGTCGGTGCGCTTTCCGGCATTCCTCGGATAGAGCTTGCCCTTGGTTTCCCGGTCGATGAAATGCATGATCGTACGGCTGTCGTAGAGCGCCCGACCGTCGTCGAGAATCAGCGTCGGGATCTTGCCGAGCGGATTGTTGTCGATCAGCTCCGGCGGGTTGGCATTGGTGTCGGTCAGGACACTTTCGGCCGCATAGCCCGCATAATGCGCCGCCATGCGCACTTTGGTCGAATAGGGCGAGGCGGGCGAATACAAGATCTTCATCGAGCGTCTTTCCTTCCAGGGATTGCGAGATGGGTTTCTAACAGGCGCGCCTTCTCCGGCTGGTCAAGGCGCCGGGGGCAGCGACACGCTTTCCTTTCGGCAGGCCTGGCGATCGACCGCCGGGCAGGCGCGGAAATTGAGCGACTTGTCGAAGCAGATCCGGATTTCCTCGAGCCGATTGCCCTCGCAGGTTACGGCGACGGCGTCCTTCGTCATGCCGGGGTTCTTGGCGACGAGCGCGTCTTCGACGGCGGCAACACGCAGGCCTTTTTCCTGCGGGGGAGGTGCGAGCTCCGATGGCAGCGTCAGCCGCTCCCAGGCCGCGCGTGTGACAGCGAAGTAATCCTCCTGGCTGAGGCCGGAACAGGTCCCGTGCTTGCGCCATTGGTGGCCGATCAGGCCCATCGATGGAATGAGGTCGAGATATTGCTTGCCGAGCGACGAGGGCACGCGATCGGACTGCCGTGTCGGGCAGAAGTCCGGATAGCCCCGTTCGTTCTGCGGCCACAGGCCATGCACGATCAGGCCGCGATTGCCGCCGACTTCGCACTGGCTGGATTTTCCCTTGGGGTCGTTGTCGCCGCACCAGGTCGGCGACCAGGAAAGCGAAAGCACGTAGAAATCGAACCCGCTGCCGAGCGGAACCGCAGCGGCTGCCTTTGTCGTCTGCTGCCCCGTCGCTGTCGGCGCCTTCTCGGTGCTCTGGTCGCTGCAGGCAGCAAGGGCGGTGACAATAAAAAGCGCCGGCAAAAGCCGGCGCACATTCCGGAATGCCTTCATGATTAGCGAAGCGAGGCGCAATACGCGCCGTAGACATACCAGGGATCGAGGCCGCCGACACAGAACTCGATGCTTCTGCCGACGCCGGCAAAGCCCCATGGGCGTTCGATGAGGTAATAGAGCGACCGTTGTTCGCCGTTGGTCATCACAGCGGTTCCGTAGCAGTATTCACGCTCGACGAGATGCGTCTCGTCGCGGAACTCCTGCCGGTTCTGCCCCATGTTGCGGATTTCGGCGATCGAGAGGTTGGCGTGAAGGTAGTTTGCATCCCGATACGCGAACCGGGATGTGATGAAGCCGAGGACTGAGGATTCGCTGCAGACCCCGGCGTTGTAGGATTGCGCCTGGCTGCTGCCGATGTAGTCGGCGGCGATGGCGCCCGGCGCCGTAGCGCCCGCGAGGGAAAGCGAAATGAGAAGCGTGGCGGCGAGCGTGCGAGTCATGGGCGTCTCCCTATGTCGTCACATGAGATTGCGGTGCGTCGCGCCCGTCCGTCAAGCCCCTCGGGTTGTCTGTTCTTCGCCGCGCAGCCAGAAGCAGCGGCTGGACGCGAAACGATCCTGCCCCAGCCGGGTCTTCAGGAACGGCAGCAGCAGGTCGAGCTCGCTCTTCAGCGTGAAGGGCGGGTTGACGATGATGAGGCCGGAACCGGAAAGCCCGGTGGTTTCCCGGTCGCTTCTGACCGACAGCTCGGCGCAGAGCATCTTCGGGATGTCCAGCGCCTTCAGCGCCTCATGAAACGCCTTGATCGGCGCGCCCTGCTTCAGGGGATACCACAGGCAATAGACGCCGCCGGTAAATCGGCGGTAGCCGCGCGCAAGGCCATCGGCCAGCCGCTCGTATTCGCCTTCCTTTTCGAAGGGCGGGTCGACGAGAATCAATCCGCGCTTTTCCTTCGGCGGCAGGTGGGCGCCCAGCGCCAGCCAGCCGTCGAGCTCGGTGACCCGGCTCTGGAAATCGGCGTCGAACAGCCGGTGCAGGGTCTCGTAGTCGTCCGGATGCAGCTCCATAGCCGAAAGCCGGTCCTGGGGGCGGAAGAGCATGCGCGCGAGCTTCGGCGAGCCGGGGTAGAGCGTCAGCTCGGAGCCGGGGTTCAGGGCGCGGATGGAGGAGAGGTAAGGGGCAAGGATCGCCGCGATCTCCGGCGGCAACTCGCCGTCGAGCAGCCGTCCGACGCCGTCGCGCCATTCGCCGGTCTTCTGCGCTTCCTCGCTGGAGAGGTCGTAGAGCCCGATACCCGCATGGGTATCGAGAACGCGGAACGCCTTCTCCTTCTGCTGCAGATAGGTGACGAGCCGCGCCAGCACCGCGTGCTTCAGGACGTCGGCAAAATTGCCTGCGTGATAGATGTGCCGATAGTTCATGAGCGCCGCCGATGGCTGTGATCAATAGTTGCGATGGGTGGGCGATTGGCTCTTTGAGCCGAAATGCCGATGCCATATAGAAAAGCCATGAACGTTGCGACCCCCATCAAAGCAGAAAAAACCATCGGCCACTCGGTCTGTCCGCACGACTGTCCCTCGGCCTGTGCCCTGGAAGTCGACCTGACCGCCGAAGGGCGGATCGGCCGTGTGCGCGGCGCAGCCGCCAATACCTACACCGCCGGCGTCATCTGCGCCAAGGTGGCGCGGTATTCCGAGCGCATCTATCATCCCGAGCGTCTGATGGCGCCGAAGCGTCGCAAGGGCGCCAAGGGCGAGGGCGGCTGGCAGGAAGTGAGCTGGGAGGCGGCGCTCGACGAGATCGCCGATCAGTTCATTCGCGCCGAGCAGAAATATGGCGCCGAGACCGTGTGGCCCTACTTCTATGCCGGCACCATGGGCCAGGTGCAGCGCGACTCGATCGACCGGCTGCGTCACGCCAAGCGCTATTCCGGCTTCTTCGGTTCGATCTGCACCAACATGGCCTGGACCGGTTTGAGCATGGCGACCGGCGCCCTGCGCGGCCCCGACCCGCGCGAAATGGCCAAGGCCGATTGCGTCGTGATCTGGGGTACGAACGCGGTCGCCACCCAGGTCAACGTGATGACCCATGCCGTGAAGGCACGCAAGGATCGCGGCGCGAAGATCGTCGTCATCGACATCTACGACAATCCGACGGTCAAGCAGGCGGACATGGGCCTGGTGCTGAAGCCGGGCACCGACGCCGCACTGGCCTGCGCCGTGATGCACATCGCGTTTCGCGACGGTTACGCCGATCGGGCCTACATGGCGAAATTCGCCGATGATCCGGCCGGCCTTGAAGCACATCTGACGTCGCGCGGCCCGGAATGGGCGTCGGCGATCACCGGCCTGTCGGTCGAGGAAATCGAGGCCTTCGCAAGACTGGTCGGCACGACGCCGCGGACTTATTTCCGCCTTGGCTACGGGTTCACGCGCCAGCGCAACGGTGCCGTCGCCATCCACGCGGCAGCATCGGTCGCGACCGTTCTCGGTTCCTGGAAACACGAAGGCGGCGGCGCCTTTCACTCCAACAACGACATCTTCAAGCTCGACAAGCGCGAATTGATCGGCTCGGCCTTCCAAGATCCGGATGTCCGTATGCTCGACCAGTCGCAGATCGGCCGGGTGCTGACCGGCGACGCCGAGGCGCTGCGCCATCGCGGTCCCGTGACGGCGATGCTGATCCAGAACACCAACCCGGTGAATGTCGCGCCGGAGCAGCGGCTGGTGAAGCGCGGCTTCCTGCGCGACGATCTCTTCGTCGCCGTGCACGAGCAGTTCATGACCGATACGGCGGCTGTTGCCGATATAGTGCTGCCGGCAACCATGTTCCTGGAGCATGACGACCTCTATCGCGGCGGCGGCCACCAGCACATCCTGATCGGCCCCAAGGTGGTGGAGCCGCCCTCGACCGTGCGCACCAATCTTTTCGTGATCGAAGAACTCGCCAAGCGCCTTGGCGTTGCCGACCATGCCGGCTTCGGCCTGACGGAGCGTGAGCACATCGACCGGCTGCTCGCCAACTACGGCATCGGCTACGAGGAGATGAAGCGCCAGAAGTGGCTCGACTGTCAGCCGGCTTTCGAGGAGGCGCATTTCCTCAATGGCTTCGGCCACCCCGACGGCAAGTTCCGCTTCAAGGCGGACTGGACGGGAACGCCGGCGCCGAACCGGCCGCCGAAGTCGATGGGCACTCAGGGGCCGCACCAGGCGCTGCCGGAGTTTCCTGACCATGTCGACCTCATCGAGGTCGCCGATGCCGAGCACCCGTTCCGGCTGGCGACCTCTCCGGCTCGGTCCTTCCTCAACTCGACCTTTGCCGAGACGCCATCCTCGATCCAGAAGGAAGTGCGCCCGGAAGTGATGGTTCATGCGGAAGATGCCGCAGAACTCGGCATTGCCGATGGCGATATCGTCCAGATCGGCAACGTCCGCGGCCAGGTGCGTCTGCATGCGAAGATCGGTGGCGGCGCCCGCCGCGGCGTGGTCATCGCCGAGGGCCTGTGGCCGAATGGCGCGCATCTCGACGGGGAGGGCATCAACGTGCTGACCGGTGCCGATGCCGTTGCGCCCTATGGTGGTGCCGCCTTCCACGACAACAGGGTCTGGGTAAGGTTGGCGCGCTAAATCAGGTTGTAGAACGGCAGACGGAACCTCCCATGAGCGGCGATCACAACCATGCAGATGTCACGAGCACGCCGGTTTCAAGGCTTTGGGCCTCGCTTGGCCTGACGGGCGGCTTCATGCTGGCCGAAGTGGTCGGCGGGATCCTGACCGGCAGCCTGGCGCTGATCTCCGACGCGATGCACATGCTGACCGACACGGCGGCCCTTGCGATCGCGCTCGTCGCTATCCATGTCGGCCGCCGCCCGTCGGACCTCCTGCGCACCTATGGCTACGCCCGCTTCGAGATCCTGGCTGCCGCCTTCAACGCGCTGCTCCTGCTCGGTGTCGCGTTCTACATTCTCTACGAGGCCTGGAAGCGGCTGTCCGAGCCGCAGGAGATCCAGTCCGGCGGCATGCTGGTGATTGCCGTCATCGGCCTTCTCGTCAATCTCGCCTCGATGCGGCTGCTCACCAGCCACAAGGACGAGAGCCTCAACGTCAAGGGCGCCTATCTCGAAGTCTGGTCGGACATGCTGGGCTCGGTCGCCGTCATTGTCGGAGCGGTGGTCATCTGGCTGACCGGGTGGCAATGGGTGGATTCGCTGCTCGCTGTCGGCATCGGCTTCATGGTCTTTCCGCGCACCTGGGTGCTGCTGAGGGAATGCGTCAACATCCTGCTCGAAGGCGTGCCGCCGGGTATGCGCCTCGCCGATGTCCACGCGACGATTGCCGCCGTTCCCGGTGTTGCCTCCGTGCATGACCTGCATCTTTGGGCAATCACCCAGAGCCAGCCGTCGCTGACCGCTCACGCCGTGCTTGCCGACGGCGCCGATGCCGAGACCGTGCGCCGCGCGATCGAGGACCGGTTGCGCGCGACCTTCGACCTGCACCACACGACGCTGCAGATGGAGCGGGAAGACCGCACGGCGACAGAACACATCCACTGATGGCCAAATGGCGGGATCGCACTCGCCGGAGAAGGAAGTTGCATGAGCACCCACCATGACCCACGCGTCAGGATCGTTGGCCGCCGCACGCTGTGGAAGGGCTTTGCGCACCTGGAAGAGGTGACGTTCGAACAGCAGATGTCCGATGGCGCGACCGTGACGCTGAAGCGGGAGATCCACGACCATGGCAATGCGGCGACCATCCTGCTCGTCGATGCCAGGCGGCAGAGCGTCATCCTGGTGCGGCAGCTGCGCGTGCCCGTGCTCCTCCAGGGCGACCCGGCCTATCTGATCGAGGCGGCCGCCGGGCTTCTGGACGGCGATACCCCGCAAGAGGCGATTTGCCGCGAGGCACTTGAGGAGACGGGCTACCACGTCCAGGACGTCATCCACCTCTTCGACGTCTATATGAGCCCTGGCGCTCTGACCGAGCGCACGAGCTTCTTTGCCGGCCACATCGACGCCACCGAGAAGCGCGGCGACGGCGGCGGGCTTGCGCATGAGGGCGAGGACATCGAAGTGCTGGAGATCCCCTTCGACGAAGCCTTCGCGATGATCGCTGGCGGCGAGATCCGCGACGCAAAGACGATCATGCTGCTGCAGTGGGCGAAGCTGAACCGGCAGGAACTGTTCGCCTAAGGGATTGTTTTGTAAGACTATTATTTATTACGGATATTTCACTTTTTGATCCGCATCGGGTAAGCTAAAGCGCTGATGTCCTCATTATCGACATGGGCGCTTCATGACACCCTCTCTACCGGAACGTGCAGCCGACGACGAACAGCAGGCGGAGGGAGGCTGGATCGCCTTCCTGCGCCGCAACCGTCGCTATCTTTCGGCTGCCGGTACGCTCCTTGTGATCACTCTTTTCGGCTTTGCGATCTTTCACCTGACATCCGAGGTTCAGTACGACGAAGTCGTCCAGGCATTGGCGGACACCAGCTGGACGGCGGTTGCAGCCGCGGTGTTCTTCACCGCATTGAGCTTCCTCGCGCTCACCTTCTATGATGTCAGCGCGCTCGATTATATCAGGCGCAAGCTGCCCTATGCCGATGTGGCGTTGACGGCGGCTTCGGCTTACGCGGTCGGCAATACCGCGGGTTTCGGGGCGCTTAGCGGCGGCGCCATCCGTTACCGCTCCTATTCGCGCCTCGGCATCGAGCCGGAAAACATCGCCCGGATCATCGCCTTCGTGACGCTCGCCTTCGGGCTCGGACTGCTGACGGTGACCTGTCTCAGCCTGCTTGCCGTCGGCGAATATGTGGCGCCGATGACCGGCATGGATCCGTTGGTGCTGCGCATCATCGCCGCCCTCATCCTCGCCGGGCTCTTCAGCGTGTTCTTTCTGGCGCGGGACGGGCGGGAGGTGAGCCTCGGCCGGCTGACCTTGCGGCTGCCGGATTCGCGTACGGTTTCGCGCCAGTTCCTGGTGACGGCGCTCGATCTCGCCGCCTCCGCGACGGTTCTCTATGTTCTCCTGCCCGCCGGAACGATCGGCTGGCCGGCCTTCCTTGCGGTTTATTCGCTGGCCGTCGGCGTCGGCGTCCTCAGCCACGTTCCGGCCGGCCTCGGCGTCTTCGAGACGATCATTATCGCGACGCTCGGTCATAACGCCGATGTCGACACCATTCTCGGCGCGCTGGTGCTCTACCGCGTCATCTACCACGTGCTGCCGCTGGTGATCGCGATCGCCGTCGTCATCGGCATCGAACTCCGTCAGCTGTCCGGCCATCCGGTCGCATCGAGCGTACGGCGCATCGGCGGCCGCATGACGCCGCTCCTCTTGGCGACGCTCGGCATCGTGCTGGCGATCATGCTGGTGCTTTCCAGCGTGACGCCGACGCCGGACGAAAACCTGGCATTCCTAGAAGGACTGCTGCCGCTGCCGATCGTCGAAGGCGCGCACTTCCTGGCGAGCCTCCTCGGCCTCGCCCTTGTCGTCGTCTCGCGCGGGTTGGCGCTCAGGCTCGACGGTGCCTGGTGGGCCTCGATCGTGATTGCTGTCGCCGCGCTGCTGCTGTCGCTGATCAAGGCGATCGCCGTGGTGGAAGCCGGCATGCTGGCCTTCTTCCTGGTGGGTCTCATCGTCAGCCGCCGCCTGTTCGTGCGGCCTGCCTCGCTGTTCGGGCAGGCGTTGACGGTGCCGTGGCTGACGGCGCTGGGCGTCATCTGCCTGGGCGCACTGGTCGTGCTGCTCTTCGTCTATCGCGATGTCGAATACAGCCATGAACTCTGGTGGCAGTTCGAATTCTCCGCCGAAGCGCCGCGCGGCCTTCGCGCGCTTCTCGGCGTCACCATCGGCGCGAGCATGCTTGCGATCTGGAGCCTGATGCGTCCGGCAACCGGATCCGCCGAGCCTGCCTCAGACGACGCGATGGAGCGGGCGCTTTCGATCGTCGAGGCGCAGGACATGTCCGATGCCAACCTGGTGCGCATGGGCGACAAGAGCCTGTTGTTTTCCGCCGACGGCCGCGCCTTCATCATGTATGGCCAGCGCGCCCGTTCCTGGATCGCGCTTTTCGATCCCGTCGGTCCGGTCGATGCCTGGCCGGAGCTGATCTGGCACTTCATCGAAAAAGCGCGCGCGGCCGGCTGCCGGGCGGTCTTCTACCAAGTCTCGCCGCAGGGGCTTGCCTATTATGCCGATGCCGGGCTGCGCGCCTTCAGGCTCGGCGAGCTGGCGCGCGTCGATCTTGCCCGCTTCGAGCTGAAGGGGGGGAAATGGGCAAACCTGCGCCAGCAGGTGAGCCGTGCACAGCGCGACGGGCTCGAATTCCGTGTCGTAGCGCCCGAAAACGTTCCGGACGTCATGCCTGACCTGACCGCGGTCTCCGATGCCTGGCTCGCGCATCACAATGCCAAGGAGAAAGGCTTCTCGCTCGGTGCCTTCGATCCCGAATATCTTTGCGAGCAGCCGGTGGCAATCCTCACCTGTGGCGGGCGTACGGTCGCATTCGCCAATATTCTGGTGACGGCGACCAAGGAGGAGGGCACCGTTGACCTCATGCGCTTCTCGCCGGATGCGCCGAAGGGCGCGATGGATTTTCTCTTCGCCCAGGTGATGGAGTATCTGAAGGCCGAGGGGTACCGTACCTTCAACCTTGGCATGGCGCCCCTGTCGGGCATGTCCACGCGCCAGATCGCGCCGGTCTGGGATCGGGCCGGGCGCACCTTCTTCGAGCACGGCGAACGTTTCTACAACTTCAAAGGCTTGCGCGCCTTCAAGTCGAAGTTTCATCCGCAGTGGCAACCGCGCTATCTTGTCGCCAGTGGCGGCATCAATCCGATCCTCGCCCTGATGGATGCGACATTCCTGATCGGCGGCGGTCTCAAGGGAGTGGTGAAGAAATGATCCGTGTCGCGAACGCCTGGAAATGCCTGACTTCGGCGGCGCTGCTGCTCTCCGCATCAATGTTCCCCGCACTCGCCGAGGACGCACCGAAGAGCTATGATACCGGGATGATCCCGTCGCCACGCATCATGCTGCCGAAGGAAAAGGCGGCTGCACTCGTCGTGCTGCTGTCGGACGCCGCCGGCTGGACGGACAAGGAACAGGCGATCGCCGACACACTGACGGATGACAAGACCGTCGTCATCGGCATCGACCTCAAGGCCTATCTCGCCTCGCTCGCCAAGGATGATGGCGATTGCATCTACATGGTCTCCGATATCGAATCGCTCAGCCAGCAGGTGCAGCGCGCGGTCGGCACGGACGCCTATCAGCTGCCTGTCGTCGCGGGCGTCGGTGCCGGCGGTGCGCTGGCACTGGCGATCGCCGCCCAGACGCCACCGGCAACCATTGGCCAGACGCTAGCGGTCGACCCGGAGGAGGGGATCGCGCTTGTAAAGCAGCTCTGCACCCCGGCCGAAAAGGTGAAGAAGGGCGACCGCATGATCTATGGACTGACCGACGGCGTCTTGCCGGATCCGGTCTCCGTCGTCTTTTCTCCCGTAGCGTCGGCGGACGGGCGCGCCCATGTGGCGGCGCTGATCGCCAAGCACTCGGACATTGAGCAGGAGGACAGCGAAGACGACGCCTATACGACGCTGTCCGATCACCTCACCGATATCATCGACAGTGAGCGCGACGCCGGCAATCCGTTCGGCCTGCCCTTGACCATCCTCGACGCAAAGCCGACCCGTGACACGATGGCGGTGATCTATTCGGGCGACGGCGGCTGGCGCGACATAGACAAGGAAGTCGGCGACGTGCTGCAGCAGCAGGGCGTTCCGGTCGTCGGCTTCGATTCCCTGCATTACTTCTGGTCCGAGCGCGATCCGCAGGTAACGGCGGACGACCTTGCCAAGGTAATGAGCTACTACCGCAAGCACTGGAACGTGCGAAACGTGCTCCTCATCGGCTATTCCTTCGGTGCCGACGTCCTGCCGCGAACCTTCAATCTGCTGCCGGCAGGCGAAAAGGCCCATGTTCGCCAGGTGACCTTGATGGCCCTCTCGCACATGGTCGATTACAAGGTTTCGGTGCTGGGTTGGCTCGGTGCTTCGGGCGACGGCAAGGGCGGTGATCCGCTCGACGACATCAAGCGCATCGATCCGGCGCTGGTGCAATGCATCTACGGCACCGACGAAGAGGACGATGCCTGCCCGCAGCTGAAGGGCACCGGCGTCGACGTCATCGGCATCGACGGCGGACACCACTTCGACGAGGATTATCCGGCTTTGACACGGCGCGTGCTCGACGCTCTCGATCGCCGGCTCGCGTCGGCGAAGTGACCATTTGATCTAGTCAGGCTGCCGGTGAGATCAGCGTGGCGTTCGCTTCGGCGGCGCTCTCGCTCACCGCGCGGCCGCCTTCCATGCGCACTTTGCCCTCGGCCATCAGCCGAAGCGCCATCGGATAGGTGCGGTGCTCGACGGTCAGCACCCGTGCCGCAAGGCTGTCGGATGTGTCTCCGGGCTGAACCGGGACCACCGCCTGCGCGAGGATCGGACCTTCGTCCATGCCCTCGGTGACGAAGTGCACCGTGCAGCCGGCGACCTTCATGCCGGCGTCGATCGCCCGCTGATGGGTGTGCAGGCCGGGGAAAAGCGGCAGCAGCGACGGATGGATGTTGAGGATGCGTCCCTCGTGCCGCTGGATAAACGTCGCCGAGAGCAGGCGCATGTAACCGGCGAGGCAGATGATGTCCGGCGACAGCCGGTCGAGTTCGGCAAGGATTGCCGCCTCGTGGGCGTCTTTGCTGTCGAAGTCCTTGCGCAGGAAAGCGCGGGTGGGGATGCCAAGCGCCTCGGCTTTGGCAAGGCCGCCGGCATCCGCCTTGTCGGCGATGACAGCGACGATCTCGGCCGGAAAGTCCGGCTCGGCGGTCGCCTTTGCGAGCGCCAGCATGTTGGAGCCGCTGCCCGAAATGAAGACGACGACCCGCTTCTTGCCCGTCGAGACTTCTGTCGTCATAGGGCGAGGTTGCCCTTGTAGATCGTGCCGGCTGCCCCTTCTTCGCGGGCGACCATGCGGCCGAGCGTGAAGACGGTTTCGCCTTCGCCGGTCAGCACGGACGCGACCTCTGCAGCCTTGTCGGCCGGAACGACAGCGATCATGCCGACGCCGCAGTTGAAGGTGCGCAGCATTTCGTTGGCGGCAACGCCACCGGTCTGGGCAAGCCAGGAGAAGACCTTCGGCGCCTTGATCGCATCGAGATCGATCTCGGCAGCGAGATGCTTCGGCAGCACGCGCGGAATGTTCTCGGGGAAGCCGCCGCCGGTGATGTGGGCGAGCGCCTTGATCGAACCGGTCTCGCGGATCGCCTTCAGGAGTGGCTTCACATAGATGCGCGTCGGCGTCATCAGCAGGTCGGCAAGCGTGCCTTCGCCGAACGGGGCAGGGGCGTCCCAGGCAAGGCCCGAGAGCGTGACGATCTTGCGCACCAGCGAATAGCCGTTGGAATGCACGCCGGAGGAGGCAAGGCCGAGGATGACGTCGCCTTCGGAGATATCGCCAGCCGGCAGCAACTGACCGCGTTCGGCAGCGCCGACGGCAAAGCCCGCGAGGTCATAGTCGCCGCCCGAATACATGCCGGGCATTTCGGCGGTCTCGCCGCCGATCAGCGCGCAACCGGATTCGCGGCAGCCCGCGGCAATGCCGGCGACGATCGCGGCGCCCTGGTCCGGGTCGAGCTTGCCGGTCGCGAAATAGTCGAGGAAGAAGAGCGGTTCGGCGCCCTGGACCACCAGGTCGTTGACGCACATGGCGACGAGGTCGATGCCGACGGTGTCGTGTTTGTTGGCGTCGATCGCGATCTTCAGCTTGGTGCCGACGCCGTCATTGGCGGCCACCAGAACCGGGTCGGTGAAGCCCGCAGCCTTGAGATCGAAGAGGCCGCCGAAGCCGCCGATCTCGCCGTCGGCACCGGGGCGCCGGGTCGAGCGCACATGCGGCTTGATCTTCTCGACCATCAGGTTACCGGCGTCGATATCCACGCCCGCGTCGCTATAGGTGAGACCGTTCTTTCCCGACTGGCTCATGCTCGTTCTCCAAGGCTCGTCGTGCGACAGGTATTTTGCGGATGCGATTGGCACGGCAGGCAAGGGAGTGCAAGCCGAGAGCAGGCATTGGCGGCGTTTTTTCACCATTTTGCCCATATCCCACGGCGCAAGCCAGTCCGCTTGGCTTTAAACTGGATGACTGCACCGGTCGCACTTGACCGTTACGCGCACCGCCCCCTATCTCCTTGACAGGGTTGTGATACGCAACAGTGGCGAGCGGCGCCTCAAGAGGAATGTCATGGATATCAAGGTCAGCGGTTCCGGATTGCAGCGTCAGGTCATTTTCTGGCTGCTGGTGCTTGCCGCCTTCATTGCCTTTCTGATGGTTTTCAGCTCGATCCTGCTGCCGTTCCTGGCCGGCATGGCGCTTGCCTATTTCCTCGACCCGGTCGCCGACCGCCTGGAGCGCTTCGGTCTCAGCCGGTTGATGGCGACGGTGGTGATCCTGGTCGGCTTCGTCGTCGTCTTCGTGCTGGCGCTGATGATCATCATTCCCGTCATCGTCAGCCAGGCATCGGACTTCATCGCCAATATTCCGGGCTACGCCTCGAAGCTGCAGGTGCTCGTCAACGAGGCGCAGGCGCGGCTGATCCCCGATTGGCTGGCAAGCCAGATGCCGTCGCTGAAGCAAAGCTCCGGCAAGCTGCTCGAACAGGGCGCCGCCTTCGTCGGCACGCTCTTCCAGCAGATCTGGAACTCCGGCGTGGCGCTGCTCGATGTCATCTCGCTGCTGGTGGTCACCCCCGTCGTCGCCTTCTACATCCTGCTCGACTGGGACCGGATGGTGGAGAAGGTCGACAGCTGGGTGCCGCGCGACTACGTCTCGGATGTGCGCCAGATCGCCCGCGACATGAACGCGACGATCGCCGGCTTCGTGCGCGGGCAGGGCTCGCTCTGCGTCATTCTCGGCCTTTACTACGGTATCGGCCTCTCCTTGGTCGGTCTCAACTTCGGCCTGCTGATCGGCCTCTTTGCCGGCATGATCAGCTTTATTCCCTATGTCGGATCCATGGTCGGCCTGGTTCTCGCCGTCGGCGTCGCCCTGGTGCAGTTCTGGCCGGATTATCTCTGGATCGGCCTTGTGCTTGCCGTCTTCTTCAGCGGCCAGTTCATGGAGGGCAACATCCTCCAGCCGAAACTGGTGGGCAAAAGCGTCGGCCTGCACCCGGTCTGGCTGATGTTTGCGCTGCTTGCCTTCGGTGCGCTCTTCGGCTTCGTCGGCCTTCTGGTCGCGGTGCCGGCAGCAGCCGCCATCGGCGTGCTTGTCCGCTTCGGCATCCAGCGCTACCTTGATAGCGACCTCTATCACGGGCACGGCAAAGCCGTGGAAAAGAAGGCGAAGAGCGACAAGGCCGCCTGATTTCCGACGATTGTCCCGAGTACAGCATGACAAAACGCCCATTTGAACAAATCCCCCTGGCCTTCGGCCACGACCCGGCGACGGGTCGTGAGGACCTGCTCGTCTCTGACAGGCTGAGCGCGGCCATCGCCATCGTCGACCATTGGCCGGACTGGCCGGCGCCGGTGGTCATCATCGCCGGCCCGGTCGGCTCCGGAAAATCACACCTCGCCAGCATCTGGAAGGAGCGGGCAGGGGCGGAAGTCATCCATCCGCTCGCCGGCTCCGATGCCGCGTTGATCGCGGCCGAAAGGCCCGTTCTCTTCGAGGATGCCGACCGCAGCGGTTTCGACGATACGACGCTGTTCCACGTCATCAATAACGTGCGCCAGCATGGCACCAGCCTGCTGATGACGACGCGGCTCTGGCCGATGTCCTGGCCGGTGACGCTGCCGGACCTGCGTTCGCGCCTGAGGGCGGCGACCGTGGTCGAGATCGGCGAGCCGGACGACGAATTGCTGACGCAGGTGCTGATCAAGCTCTTTGCCGATCGCCAGCTCCTCGTCGACGAGCGGCTGGTCGGCTACATCGTCCAGCGCATGGAACGGTCGCTCGAAGCCGCGCAGACGATCGTCGAGCGCATCGACCATCTGGCGCTCGCCCGCGGCACCAAGCTTTCGCGCGCGCTCGCTTCCGAAGTGCTTGAAGAACTGGGAAATCAGCGTCGGTCCGATTGACTGTCACATAACCGTCGTCAAACTGAGATAGCCGGTGCAGCCGGAGCAATGGGATCTGAAAAGCATGGATAACGCGCTATCTGCGGTGAACGAAAATCAGGCATCGGCGGAGGACGTCGACCTGCTGACGAGCCCGCAGCGCTTCATCAACCGCGAATTTTCCTGGCTGCAATTCAATCGCCGCGTGCTCGAGGAAACGCTGAACACCGCACATCCGCTGCTGGAGCGCGTCCGCTTCCTGTCGATCTCGGCCGCCAACCTCGACGAGTTCTTCATGGTGCGCGTCGCCGGCCTCGAAGGCCAGGTGCGCCAGGGCCTCTCGATGCGTTCACCCGACGGCAAGACGCCGGTCGAGCAGCTCGAAGACATTCTGAAGGAAATCGACAATCTGCAGATGGAGCAGCAGGCCTCGCTCGCCGTGCTTCAGCAATATCTCGCCAAGGAAGACATCCTCATCGTTCGCCCGGCCTCGCTGTCGGCGCAGGACAGGAGCTGGCTTGCCAACGAGTTCGACCAGGCGATTTTCCCGGTGCTGACGCCGCTCTCCATCGATCCGGCCCATCCGTTCCCGTTCATTCCGAACCTCGGCTTCTCGATGGGCCTGCAACTGGTCAGCAAGACCGGCCGCGAGCCGATGACGGCGCTATTGCGCCTGCCGGTGGCGCTCGACCGCTTCATCCGGCTGCCGGACGTCAAGAACGTCATCCGCTACATTACGCTCGAAGATATGGTCAGCCAGTTCATCGACAGGCTGTTCCCGGGCTATGAGGTCAAGGGTTCCGGTACCTTCCGCATCATTCGCGACAGCGATATCGAAGTGGAGGAAGAGGCCGAAGACCTGGTGCGCTTCTTCGAGACCGCGCTGAAGCGCCGTCGCCGCGGTTCGGTGATCCGCATCGAGACCGATTCGGAAATGCCCGCGTCGCTGCGTCAGTTCGTCGTCCAGGAACTGGGCGTCCCGGAAAACCGGATCGCCGTCCTGCCGGGACTTTTGGCACTCAACACTTTGTCCGAAATCACCAAGGCTCCGCGCGACGATCTGCGCTTCGAGCCGTACAATCCGCGTTTCCCCGAGCGCGTGCGCGAACACGCCGGTGACTGCCTGGCCGCGATCCGCGAGAAGGACATGGTGGTTCATCACCCCTACGAATCCTTCGACGTCGTCGTGCAGTTCCTCTTGCAGGCGGCGCGCGATCCTGATGTCGTCGCCATCAAGCAGACGCTTTACCGCACCTCGAACGACAGCCCGATCGTGCGTGCGCTGATCGACGCTGCCGAGGCCGGCAAGTCGGTGACGGCGCTGGTCGAGCTCAAGGCCCGTTTCGACGAGGAAGCCAACATCCGCTGGGCGCGCGACTTGGAACGCGCCGGCGTGCAGGTCGTCTTCGGCTTCATCGAGCTGAAAACCCACGCCAAGATGTCGATGGTGGTGCGGCGCGAAGAGGGCAAGCTTCGGACCTATTGCCATCTCGGCACCGGCAACTACCACCCGGTCACGGCGAAGATCTACACCGACCTGTCCTTCTTCACCTGCAATCCTGTGATCGCCCACGACATGGCGAACATCTTCAATTTCATCACCGGCTATGGCGAGCCGGAGGCGGGCATGAAGCTGGCGGTCTCGCCGCACACGCTGCGTCCGCGCATCCTCAGGCACGTCGACGAAGAGATCGAGCATGCCAAGGCCGGCCGCCCGGCTGCGATCTGGATGAAGATGAACTCGCTCGTTGACCCCGAGATCATCGACGCGCTCTACAAGGCGAGCCGCGCCGGCGTCGAAATCGACCTGGTGGTGCGCGGCATCTGCTGCCTGCGGCCGCAGGTCCCGGGGCTCTCCGACAATATCCGTGTCAAGTCCATCGTCGGTCGATTCCTCGAACATTCCCGCATATTCTGCTTCGGCAACGGCCACGGGCTTCCATCGGAGAATGCCCTTGTCTATATCGGCTCGGCGGATATGATGCCGCGCAATCTGGACCGGCGGGTCGAGACGCTCGTGCCTCTCATCAACCGGACTGTGCACGAACAGGTTCTGTCGCAGATCATGCTGGGTAATCTCATCGACAACCAGCAGAGCTACGAAATTCTTCCCGATGGCACCTCTCGCCGGATGGAAGTCGGCAAGGACGCCGAGCCTTTCAACGCACAGCACTATTTCATGACCAATCCCAGCCTCTCCGGCCGGGGCGAGGCCCTGAAGTCCAGCGCACCGAAGCTCATAGCCGGCTGGAAGAGCGGCTGGCACAAATAAACTGGAATTGCATGGTCGAATCTGAAGCGCAGGGGCGTCTGCCCGGCATCCGCCCGGTTTCCGTTATCGATATCGGTTCGAACTCCATCCGCCTTGTCGTCTACGAAGGCCTGAGCCGCTCGCCGGCCATGCTGTTCAACGAAAAGGTGATGTGCGGTCTCGGCAAAGGCATCGATGCGACCGGACGCATGGATGAAGACAGCGTCGAGCGCGCGCTGAGAGCGCTGCATCGCTTTCACGCGCTCTCCAAACAGGCACGGGCGACCTCGATGTATGTGCTGGCGACGGCAGCCGCGCGCGAGGCGAGCAACGGCCCGGCCTTCATCGAGAAGGCCGAGGCGATCCTCGGTCACAAGGTCCGCATCCTCACTGGTGAGGAAGAGGCCTATTATTCCGCGATGGGCATCGTCAGCGGCTACCACGATCCCGACGGTGTCGTCGGCGACCTTGGCGGTGGCTCGCTCGAACTCGTCGACGTCGCCGGCACGAAGATCGGCAAGGGTATCACCCTGCCGCTTGGCGGTATCCGCCTGTTCGAGCACAGCAACGGCTCGCTCACCAAGGCACGCACCTGGGTGCGCAAGTTCATGAAGAACTCGGCCGTGCTGAAGACCGGCACGGGGCGCACCTTCTATGCGGTCGGCGGCACCTGGCGCTCGATCGCCAAGCTGCACATGGAAATCCGCGACTATCCGCTGCACATGATGCAGGGCTACGAGATTTCCTTCGACGAGGCGATGGCGCTTCTGCCGGAAGTGATCGAGCCGAAGAACATCAAGCCATCTGCCTATTCGACGATCTCGAAAAGCCGCCGCAGCCTTTTGCCCTTCGGCGCGATCGCCATGCAGGAAGCGCTTGAGATCATGAAGCCGGAGCGGATTTCCTTCTCGGCGCTCGGCGTTCGCGAAGGCTATCTGTTTTCGCTCTTGAAGGACGAGGAGCGCGCCCAGGATCCACTGCTGACAGCGGCAAACGAGATCGCCATCCTGCGCGCCCGCTCGCCCGAGCACGCCCGTGAGCTGGCCGACTGGACCGGCCGCATGGTGCCGTTCTTCGGCATCGAGGAGACGGAAGAGGAGGGCCGGTATCGCCAGGCTGCCTGCCTGCTCGCCGATATCAGCTGGCGCGCGCATCCGGATTATCGCGGCCTGCAGGCGCTGAACATCATCGCCCACTCGACCTTCTCGGGCATTACCCACGCCGGCCGGGCCTATATCGCGCTTTCCAATTATTACCGCTTCGAGGGGCTCAACGACGACGGCGCCACGAACGCGCTTGCCGGCATCACCACGCCGCGCCTGCTGGAACTGGCAAAGCTGCTCGGCGGCCTTTTGCGCGTCGCCTACCTCTTCTCGGCATCGATGCCCGGCATTGCCCGGAGCCTGACGTTCCGCAAGTCGTCGCTCCCGGACGTGGATCTGGAAATCGTCGTTCCGGCGGCCTATTCGGAGTTTGCTGGAGAGCGTCTGGATGGCCGCCTGCAGCAGCTTGGCAAGCTTACCGGCAAGCGGCTCGCTTTCCACTTCGAAAGCTGACGCCGAAGAAATCCCGGACTAAAAAAGGAAGGGCGCGCGAACCGAAATTCGCGCGCCCTTCTTGTTTATTCGGCCTTCAGGAAATCGCCGACTTCGAGCAGTACGAACTCGTTGTCGTCGGCCTTGTCGAGCGCGCGACCGGCCGAGAACGGCAGGTTGTTGTCGTTGCCGACGATGATGTGGGTCGCATCGACGCGGTCGACGTTTTCGATGGTGACGAAGGGCATGTCGTAGAAGCCTTCGCCGCCGCCCTGGCGCTTCTTGTTATCCGGGTCGGCGATCTTCAAGAGGTCGATGTAGCCGATCTTGCGCACGGCCTTGCCGGCATTGCTGTCGTCGAAGGCGATCTTGTAGATGCGCTTGACCTTGGAGCCCGTTGCGAAGCAGTCCGGCTTCGGGTCCTTCGGATCGGCGCAGGCCTTGTCCATCGTGCCGGCGCCATTGTCGCGCTCGATCACCAGTGCGGTCTTGTCGTCGAGCATGTTGAAGTCGCCGATTGCCTCGCCACCTTCAGCCAGCGGGTAGAGCCAGCTACGGCCGGTCCAGGCCTTGCTTGCGACATCGAGTTCGATGATGCGTAGCGCCGGGCGGCCATCGGCCTGCTCGACCGTTTCGCTGTCGGTCCAGATCGGGCCTTCGAGCAGGCCGTAAAGCTTGCTGCCGTCCTTGGAAAGCGCCATGCCTTCATAGCCGCCGGAGCGCTTCAGGTTGAAAGCGGGCGTCTTCTTCGAAGGGTCGCCCTGCAGCGTCAGCGTCGGATTGTCGGGCGACATCACCGGCTTGCCGTCGACCGTGGTCGCGATCACATCGGTCAGCTTGCCATCGAGGTCGAACTTGAGGATGTACGGGCCGAACTCCTCACCGATCCAGAAGCCGTCGGCGACCGGCTGGATCGATTCGACGTCGAAGTCGGCGCCGGTGAGATAACGCTTGTCGGAGCCTTCCATGACGATCGGGAAGGGGGCTTTCCTGTCCGGGTCGGTCAGGAACAGCGTCTTCAGCGCTTCGACCTTGCCGGCGTCCCAGTTCATCTTCACATGGTGCAGCATCAGCATGGCGTCGCTGGAGTTCATCTTGCTGCCGAAGCCGTTGTCGGACAGGCTCCAGAAGGTGCCGTCTTCCATCGCCTTGATGCCGGAAAAGCCCTGCATCGGCTGGCCGTCGAAGGGAAGCGACAGGCCGGTCAGGCGCACGCCGTCCTTGCCCGGCACGGTGCCGAGCGCTTCGGCACGCTTGCGGTCCGCGGTGGTGAACTTGCCGGAGGTCTTGAGATACTCAGGCGCGTCCGAGGGGGCAGCGACGATCGTGTTTGCCGGCAGGATCGCGTGGCCCTTCAGGGTCGCGGTGAAGGACTTTTCCTCGGCCGAGGCGGCCATCGTCATCAAAAGGGAAAGAGCCGCAGTGGCGAGAAGCGTTTTCGTCATGAAGTTCACCTTGGGTTGGAGCCTTCTGCCTGCCGCCTTGGATCGCCGTAGATCCAAGGAGAAAGACGTGCAGCAAATTCGACGTGCTGCAGCGACCCTTGCGCGTCCCACGACGCGCGGCGCTGCAGTCCGAACCCCGATAGGCGGCTATGATGACGGTTGGGTGATGCTTGCTTTACAACCCGATGAAGCTTTGGTGACAGGATTGGCCGGCGACGGCGAGGCTCGCCCAGCGGCCGGGCGTCAGGCCGTAGGCGCGCTTGAAATGACGGGTGAAATGAGCCTGGTCGGCAAAGCCGGTTTCGAGTGCCGCACCGGCAAGGCTTTCGCCCCGGGCGATCATCTGCCGTGCACGCTCCAGCCGGCGCATCAGCAAATAGCGATGGGGGCTGGTGCCGAGAACCCGGCGGAATTGCCGGGCGAGCGTGAAGCGATCGAGCCCGCTCACCGCCTCCAGTTCCTGCGAGCCGACGGGCCGTTCGAGATTGGCGCGAAGGAATTCGCTCGCCTGTAGGACGGCATGCTTGTCGACCTTTGCGGGCTTGGCGTCCTTGGTGCCGGCGTGACGGTAGAGCCCCTCGGCGATCCGCACGAGGATATCGTCGAGCGCCAGTTCGTCGATGCCATTGTCGAGATCCATCACGGCTTCGCCGACCGCCTGCCGCAGCGCCTCGTCGCCCACGACAGGTGCCGCGACGAAGGGCAGGGAACGATCGGTTTCGTCAAGGGCTGCGAGCAGCCGCTCCGGCTGCAGGTACATCATTCTGTAGCGAAGCCCGATCTCCGTTCCCGCGCCGCCGTCGTGGATCTCGTCCGGATGGAGGATGATGATGCTTCCAGGATTGCTGAAGCGACTTTCGCCACGGTACTGGAACGTCTGCACGCCACCGAGCGTCACGCCGATCGCGTAGGTATCGTGGCGGTGCGGCTCGAAGAACTTTCCATGCAGGCGCGCCTCGATGCGCTCGATGCCATCGACGGCAGGCGCCACCCGGATGCCGTCGCCGGGTGCCCAGCACAATCGTTCAAGATCGATTGCGGCACCGTCCGATAATGCGTCTTCCGGCACGCCCTGTCGGGCTGAAATGGAGATGGCCGTCATGTTCGATACCAAATTTGCAATCGTCTTGCGCGAGGACCTGGCAACCTGGCAGAAGCTCAACGTCACCGCCTTCCTCGCCACCGGGATCGCCGGACAGAAGCCCGACATCATCGGCGAAGATTATCGCGATGGCGCCGGCAACGTCTACAACGCCCTGAGCATCCAGCCGATCATCGTGCTAGCCGCAGATGGGAAGACGCTCGGCAACATTCAACGGCGTGCGATCGAAAGAGAGGTCAAAGCCTCGATCTATGTCGACGCCATGTTCGCCACCGGCCACGACCACGCCAACCGGGCGGTCTTCGCCGAGACCAGCCCCGAAGACGCTGCGGTCGCCGGCATTGCCATTCATGCGGACAAGAAGCTGGTCGACAAGATCACCAAGGGCGCCAAGCTGCACGGTTGACGGCGATCACGATCCGGTCGGTCGAGATCACTCGGCCGCGGCCGATGCCAGCTGAGGCGCTGCGCTGCCTGCGCGCAGCGACAGAACGCCAAGCTTCTGCCCCCGTCCTCTGACGGCATGCTCGCCGAGATCCTCGACCCGGACATAATGCGGCAGGCGCATCTTACGCGCGAGGTCTGTGGAGATCAGCACCTGGTGGCCAAGCGTCTTGCAGAAGCCTTCAAGCCGGGCCGTGGTGTTCACCGTATCGCCGAAATAGGTGATCTTGTGCCGGTCGAGCCCGATCTCCGCCGCGACGATAGTGCCGCCATGAAGCGCTGCCCGCAGGCGCGGAACTTCGCCGAACTCCTTTTGCCAGCGGGTCGCATCCGCATCGATCATCTCCAGGATGTCGAAGACGCAATGAATGCAGGCGGCATTGTTGGTGGCGCGATCGAAAGGCCAGGTAATGACGGCGGCGTCACCGATGTAGTCGTCGATCGAGCCGCGGTAGCGCATCACCGGATCGGCGATCGTTGCAAACAGCCTGCCGAGATATTCCTGCATCCTGAGGTCGCCGTGTTTCTCGGCATAGGCGGTCGATCCGGCAAGGTCGATAAAGAGGAAGACGCGTTCCTCCTCGACCGGCCTGCGGTAGCGGCCGGTGAGCAGGCTCAAAAAGACGTCGCGCCCGAGCAGTTCGCGAACCCTGAGGATGAAGACGAGCGAACCCGAAACGCCGAGCGCGAAGACGAGGACTGTCTTCGACGGCATCATCGCGTCCATCCAGTGGTCCTTCATGACGCCCCCCGTCTGCATGAGCAGGCCGGCGGCGGCATAGCCGACGTCGAGAAGGACGAAGTAGATCACCAGCGACGCGACGAAGAAGACAGGCGTGGAAAAGGCGTGGATCCGCCGATGCAGGCGCCGAAAAATGATGCGTCGCTCAAACGCGATGATCGGAAGGCACATGAAGAGCGCATAGGTTGCGCCGATCAGGGCGCCTTTGCCGTAGAAAACCCATGCGTAGACCGCACCGGCGCCGGCGATGACCAGCAGCAAGAGAAGTCCTTCGAAAGTCGAAAAGCGCCAACGCATGCAGAAAGCTCCGGTACCGGAAGAGGCGGCATCCGTGTCGGTCGGCGCTGCCCAGCACGCCGGCTCACGTCACCTCGCTTGAAACGATGGTGATTCTGTTCCGCCCGGCCCTTGGCTAGAGCTGGATTCGGGCGGAAACTTGTCTCCGCCCGATCCCTTTTTCAAGCTGACGCGGACGTGATCTCGGCGCCGATTTCCACTGCTTCGATCTTCTTGTCGACGAAGCGCAGGGCGACGTCGCCGTTGATCAGCTTCAGTGCCGTTTCGCCGAAGAGTTCGCGCCGCCAGCCCTTGAGCGCGGCGACATCCGCCTTCTCGCCCTCGGCGGCAATCTTGTCGAGATCATCGCTATTGGCGATAATCTTCGCGGCGACGCCCTGCTTCTCGGCGATCAGCTTCAAAAGCACCTTCAGCATCTCGCCGGCGGCTGCAGCACCTTCCGGCGCATGGCTCTGGCGTGGAAGCTTCGGCAGATCGGCCTTCGGGATCGCCAGCGCCTCGTTGACGGCCTCGACGACCGCCGCTCCAGCAGTGGAGCGTTCCCAGCCCTTGGGGATGGTCCGGAGCCGTGCGAGTGCTTCCGCATCCTTCGGCTGCTGCTGGGCGATCTCGTAGATGGCATCGTCCTTGAGGATGCGGCCGCGCGGCACGTTGCGGGCGCGCGCTTCGCGCTCGCGCCAGGCCGCAACCGTCTTCAGCACCGCGAGCTCGATCGGCTTCTTCACCCGCATCTTCAGCCGCTGCCAGGCATCGTCGGGGTGCAGGTCGTAGGTGTCGCGGGCTTCGAGAATGGCCATCTCTTCGGTCAGCCAGAGCGAACGGCCTTCGCGCTCGAGTTCTGCCGCTAGGTACTTGTAGATGTCGCGCAGATGCGTGACGTCGGCCAGCGCGTAGTCGAGCTGCTTTTCGGTCAGCGGACGGCGGCTCCAGTCGGTAAAGCGCGAGGACTTGTCGATCTGCGTGCCGGTGACGCGGTTGACCAGTTGGTCGTAGGAAACGCTGTCGCCAAACCCGCAAACCATCGCCGCGACCTGCGTATCGAAGATCGGGTGCGGAATAAGGTTTCCGAGATGGAAGATGATCTCGATGTCCTGACGCGCAGCATGGAACACCTTGATGACCTCAGGGTTGGCCATCAGCGCGAAGAAGGGCGCAAGATCGATGCCCTTTGCCATCGGGTCGACAATCACGGCAAGGTCCGGGCTCGCCATCTGGATCAGGCAAAGCTCCGGCCAGAAAGTCGTCTCGCGAAGAAATTCGGTATCAATCGTAATATAATTTGAAAGGGCCAGCTGCTGGCAGGCGGCCTCAAGGTCTGCTGTTGTTTCAATCATCAGATTTAAATCACTGTGGCGAAAATGCGGCTTGGAATTTCGTGTAACTCTTCGCGGCATCTGTCACAATCGAAATCTCAGACGACTTTGAAATAACCCGTCATGCCGGTCTTCTGGTGCTCGATGATATGGCAATGCACGACCCAATCGCCCGGATTGTCCGCCACAAGCGCGACTTCCGCCTGTTCGTCGGGCAAAAGCAGGATCGTATCGGTCGGCGGCGGCAGGAAAGTCCGCTTGTTGGAATTGATAATGCGGAAGCTCAGGCCGTGCAGATGGATCGGATGGGCATGCGGCGTCCGGTTGGCGATCTCGAGCACATAGCTCTTGCCAAGCTTCATCTCCTCGATCGGCGCGATCGGATCGGGCGTGTCGCCCGGCCACGGAACCTTGTTGATCGCCCAGAAGGTGTAGCCGAGCGAGCCGCAGATCGAAGGCGTCGCCTTGTGCTCCGCCGTCGCCGTCAGTTCGAGCGGCACGCGGGTGGCGGTGGAGAGATCAGCTTCCGCGATCGGGTTGGCGGGCAGGGGGCCGACATCCCGAAGGTCACGCTTGAGCGAAGCGCCGGCTGAGCGGAAGCGCGCGATCGTCCAGGGATGCGATCCACGCAGGTTGCCGAGCGTGGCCGTCTGGCCTTCGCCATCGGGCATGCGCACGACAAGATCGACGCGCTGGCCGGGCGCAAAATCGTAGCGGTCAAGCGCGAAGGGCTTGTCGACCGGGTTGCCGTCCAGCGCAATGACCATTGCGTCCGCGCCCTCAAGGCCGATCGTATAGATGCGGGTGACGTCCGTTGCTGCGATGCGCACGCGCACCAGGCCGCCTGCCGGTGCATCATAGGTAGGCTCTTGCTGCCAGTTGGCGGTGCGCACCGTGCCGTAGGTGCCGCCGCGGGCCGCATCGCGCGGCTTGAATGCGTCGATGAAGGCGCCGCCCGTGCCGAGGCGCCAGTCGCGCAGGTTGAGCACGATCTCCGCATCGAAGGTCGGATCGTCCGGGTTCTCGACGACGATCACGCCGGTCAGGCCGGCGCCCATCTGGGACAGCGTGTTGCAATGTGGGTGGTACCAGAAGGTGCCGGCATCAGGCGGGGTGAACAGATAGTCGAAACGGTCACCCGGATAGACATAGGGCTGCGTCAGTTCCGGCACGCCATCCATGGCGTTGGCGATGCGCAGTCCATGCCAATGCACCGTCGTCGGCTCGTCGAGCCGGTTGAGGAGGCGGGCGGCATAGGGTTCGCCCTTACGCATGCGCAGGACCGGCGGCATGGCGCTGCTTGAGGTCTCACCCAAGCCGTAGGTCATGACCTTGGGCGTAAGCCCATCCTTGGCGATCTGAGCGTCGGTTAGCTGCGCCATCAGGATCTGCGGATCGGGTGCGGCGCCGGCGCGGGCTGCCATGCCGGCACCAAGCGTGAAGGCGCCTCCGAGAGCAGCGGAGCCTTGGAGGAAGGTGCGGCGGCTGATGACGGGCATTTCGGCGATCTCGGCTGCTGTTTGAGGTGTGCCGGTTCTAAACCTGATTATTGTGTTCAGCAATTATCCTGATCGCGCGCATCTTGCCGCAGGTCAGCGGTCCTTGCGCTTGTGGTTGTTGCCGGCGGCGAGCTTGTTGAAGAAGGACGAGGTGCGCAGCAGGTTGCGGAACGGCATCGCCCGCTCGCCAGCCGGCACCGGTGCGCGCGCCGTCATGCGCTGCAGCGTGTAGAGCATGAACAGGAAGAGGATCGCTGCCGTGTAGATGAACAGCGCCTGCGGCCCGAAGATTTCGAGCAGGAAAGATGCAAATAGCGGCCCGATGATCGCGCCGAGCGACCAGAAGAACAGCATGCCCGCCGAAACGAGCGCATGTTGTCCCTCGGCCGCGTGGTCGTTGGCATGGGCCGAACAGAGCGAATAGAGCGGCATGGCAAAGGCGCCGAACAGGAAGATGCCGGCAAAGTTTAGCCATTCGTCGTTGCCGGCGCCGAAGGCGAGGAACAGGCCGGCAAGCAGCGAGCCAAAGGTGGCGATCAGGATGATCAGGCGGCGGTCGAACCGATCGGAATAGTGGCCGAGCGGATATTGCAACACGACGCCACCGATGATGCCGGCGCTCATGAAGGTGGCGATCGCGGTCACCGAAAGGCCGATGCCTTGCGCATAGATCGGCCCGAGTGAGCGGAAGGCGGCGTTGGTCAGGCCGACGACGATGCAGCCGACGGTCGCGAGCGGCGAGATGTTCCAGAGCGCCTTGACGTCGAAGCGGATCGCCTCCGGCGCCACCGGGCTTGAACGGTCGGCAAAGGAGATCGGCACCAGCGACAGCGTCAGCGCCATGGAGATGATGGCAAAGAGCTCGAAGCCGCCAAGCCCGATGCCTGGAATCACATATTGCGCCGCCGTAACGGAGCCAAGGTCGACGAGGCGATAGACGGAAAGCGTCCGGGCCCGGTTGGCATTGGTGACACTGGCGTTCAGCCAACTCTCGACCGTTGCAAACAGGCAGGCGAAACAGATGCCGGCCAGAAGCCGCATCAGGAACCACATCAGCGGATTGATGACGAGCACCATGGAAATGGCGGCCGCAGAGGCGATCGCCGCCATCGCCGAGAAGGTGCGGATGTGGCCGATCGAACGCAGGATGCGGGTGACATAGACGCAGCCGAGCGCAAAGCCGATATTGTAGCCGGCGCCGATCACCCCGATCAGCGAGGTCGAGAAACCCTCTTCGAGCGCGCGCAACGAGATGAACGTGCCTTGCAGGCCATTGCCGCCGATGAGGATGCCTGCGGTGACGAGAAGGGGGATGAGCGGGCGAATCTGGGACATGGGGCAGGCGACATCCGGAAATCGGCCACGACTCGGGGATCAAATGTGCGGCCAGTGATTGTGTAGCCCCGCATTCTGCCGGGCGACAGCCCCGAATTGTGACGATTGCCGTCCTTTTCGCGGCATTTCGGCCTGCTCTTGTCACGAGCGCCCTTGGACTGGCCCTTTCCTTCGTTTACAACGCACCTCCATCGGGGGCGGACAGCGGCCGCGCGGCTTGACAAAGGCAACGCGTCATGCGCTTTTCCGCCCGATTTTGACCATGTTGCCGTGCGCCGTTTCTGACGAGCCTGCGCGGCTCTTTGCAATTCCGGGATATGACGATGCACCGTTACCGCAGCCACACCTGTGCCGCCCTCCGCAAGTCGGACGTCGGCTCCACCGTACGCCTCTCCGGCTGGGTCCACCGCGTCCGCGACCATGGCGGCCTGCTCTTCATCGACCTGCGCGACCATTACGGCATCACCCAGGTCGTCGCCGATCCCGACAGCCCGGCCTTCAAGGCAGCCGAGACCGTGCGCGGCGAATGGGTCGTGCGCATTGACGGCCTCGTCAAGGCGCGCATGGACGACACCGTCAACAAGGGCATGCCGACCGGCGAAATCGAGCTCTACGCCCAGGAGATCGAAGTTCTCTCGGCCGCCAAGGAACTGCCGCTGCCGGTCTTCGGCGAGCCCGACTATCCGGAAGACGTGCGCCTCAAGTACCGCTTCCTCGATCTGCGCCGCGACACGCTTCACAAGAACATCGTCAAGCGCACCCAGATCATCTCGTCGATGCGCCGCCACATGGGCGACGTCGGCTTTACCGAATACACGACCCCGATCCTGACGGCCTCGTCGCCGGAAGGCGCGCGCGACTTCCTCGTGCCGTCGCGTATCCACCCGGGCAGCTTCTATGCCTTGCCGCAGGCTCCGCAGCAGTACAAGCAGCTGTTGATGGTTGCCGGCTTCGACCGCTACTTCCAGATCGCACCGTGCTTCCGCGATGAAGACCCGCGCGCAGACCGCCTGCCGGGCGAATTCTACCAGCTCGACCTGGAAATGAGCTTCGTCGAGCAGGAAGACGTCTGGTCGACCATGGAGCCGGTCATCCGCGACATCTTCGTCGAATTTGCCGACGGCAAGCCGGTGACCGAGAAGTTCCCGCGCATTCCTTACGACACGGCGATCCGCAAGTACGGCTCCGACAAGCCGGACCTGCGCAACCCGATCGAGATGCAGGCAGTGACCGAACACTTCGCCGGTTCCGGCTTCAAGGTCTTCGCGAACATGATCGCGTCGAACCCGAAGGTCGAAGTCTGGGCGATCCCGGCCAAGACCGGTGGCTCGCGCGCCTTCTGCGACCGCATGAACGCCTGGGCGCAGAGCCAGGGCCAGCCGGGCCTCGGCTACATCTTCTGGCGCAAGGAAGGCGAAAAGCTCGAAGGCGCCGGCCCGCTCGCCAAGAACATCGGCGAAGAGCGCACGGATGCGATCCGCACGCAGCTTGGCCTTGACGATGGTGATGCCTGCTTCTTCGTTGCCGGCGATCCCACGAAGTTCTACAAGTTTGCCGGCGAAGCCCGCACCCGCGCCGGCGAGGAACTGAACCTTGTCGACCGCGACCGCTACGAATTCTGCTGGATCGTCGACTTCCCGTTCTACGAATGGCTCGAAGACGAAAAGAAGATCGACTTCGCCCACAATCCCTTCTCGATGCCGCAGGGTGGTCTGGAAGCGCTCAACGGCGACGATCCGTTGTCGATCAAGGCCTACCAGTACGACATGGTCTGCAACGGCTTTGAAATCGCCTCGGGCTCGATCCGTAACCAGCTTCCGGAAGTGATGGTCAAGGCGTTCGAACTGACCGGCAAGTCGCAGCAGGAAGTCGAAGACCAGTTCGGCGGCCTCTACCGCGCCTTCCAGTACGGCGCACCGCCGCATGGCGGCATGGCCTTCGGCATCGACCGCATCGTCATGCTGCTCGTCGGCGCCAAGAACCTGCGCGAGATCTCGATCTTCCCAATGAACCAGCAGGCGGTCGACCTCCTGATGGGCGCACCGTCCGAAGCGACGCCGGCCCAACTGCGCGAACTGGCGATCCGCCCGATCCCGCAGAAGAAGGACTAAGGTCGAACCGACCTGACACTAAAGAAAAAGCCCGGCGATCGTCTCGCCGGGCTTTTTCTTTGTCTGCTCCAGATGTCGCTTCAGCGAAGCGGACCTGCTGCCGATCGCTGAGCTTGCCATTGCCGAGGTCGGGCGCCACCGCCAGCTGTCCGGCTAGGCGACCAACCATCTGTCGCCCGTCAGAAGTCCATGCCCGGGCCGGGCGCTGGCGTGGGTCCGTTCTTCTTCGGTTTTTCGGCGACCATGGCTTCGGTCGTCACAAGCAGGCCGGCGACGGACGCCGCGTCCTGTAGCGCTGCCCGCACGACCTTCGCCGGATCGATGACGCCCATGCGGTAGAGATCGCCATATTCGCCGGTCTGCGCGTTCCAACCCTGGGCGAAGTCGCTCATCTCCCGAAGTTTGCCGACGATGACCGAGCCCTCGGCGCCGGCGTTTTCGGCGATCTGGCGCACCGGCGCCTCCAGCGCCCGCCGCACGATCTCGACGCCGACGCGCTGGTCGTCATTTTCGGGCTTGAGCCCATCGAGCGCGTGCACAACCCGAAGCAGCGCGACGCCGCCGCCGGGCAGAATGCCTTCCTCCACCGCGGCCCGGGTCGCATGCAGCGCATCGTCGACCCGGTCCTTCTTTTCCTTCACTTCCACTTCCGTCGAGCCACCCACCCGGATCACCGCAACGCCACCGGCAAGCTTGGCCAGCCGTTCCTGCAGCTTCTCGCGGTCGTAGTCGGAGGTCGTTTCCTCGATCTGCGCCTTGATCTGGCCGACACGCCCGTCGATATCAGCCTTGGTGCCGGCGCCGTCGACGATGGTGGTGTCTTCCTTCTCGACCATCACCCGCTTGGCCCGCCCGAGATTGGCGAGCGTCACGTTATCGAGCTTGATGCCGAGGTCTTCGGAGATGACGGTGCCGCCCGTCAGGATGGCGATGTCTTCGAGCATCGCCTTGCGCCGGTCGCCGAAGCCCGGGGCCTTGACGGCCGCGATCTTGAGCCCGCCGCGCAGCTTGTTGACGACCAGCGTCGCCAGCGCTTCGCCTTCCACATCCTCGGCGATGATCAACAACGGCCGGCTTGCCTGGATCACCGCTTCGAGGATCGGGATCATCGCCTGCAGGTTGGAAAGCTTCTTTTCGTGAATGAGGATGTAGGGGTCTTCGAATTCGACCCGCATCTTCTCCTGGTCGGTGACGAAATAGGGGGAGAGATAGCCGCGGTCGAATTGCATGCCTTCGACGATCTCCAGCTCGATTTCGGCGGTTTTCGCCTCCTCGACCGTAATCACGCCTTCATTGCCGACACGCTCCATGGCCTTTGCCAGATAGCTTCCGATTTCGGCGTCGCCGTTGGCCGAGATCGTGCCCACCTGTGCGATCTCCTCATTGTTGGAAATCTTGCGCGCATGGGTCTTCAGTTTCGCAACGATCGCGTCGACGGCGAGATCGATGCCGCGTTTCAGGTCCATCGGATTCATGCCGGATGCGATCGCTTTGACGCCTTCCTTGACGATGGCCTGCGCGAGCACAGTGGCCGTCGTCGTGCCGTCGCCGGCCACGTCGCTGGTGCGCGACGCGACCTCCCGCAGCATCTGTGCGCCCATGTTCTCGAACTTGTCGTCGAGCTCGATTTCCTTGGCGACCGACACGCCGTCCTTGGTGATGCGCGGCGCGCCGAAGGCGCGTTCGATGACGACGTTGCGGCCCTTCGGGCCGAGCGTGACCTTGACCGCATCGGCGAGAATGTCGACGCCGCGCAACATCCGATCGCGGGCATCGCTACTGAACCTGACTTCCTTGGCAGCCATTGTGGACCTCCCTCGACACGAACATATGGCCTCACGCACCCAGCCGCCCGGCAGGCGGCTTGCAATCGGACTTACCCGGCAAGCAGTCGTGTTCGACTACAGTTCGAAATTCCGCTCTTCTTCGTTGTCTGGGGTCAAGATGTCGATCAGCGCCGCAACACGGCCGGCCGGCAGATGGCGGCCTTCCCCGATCAGCGCTTCATCGTTGTTGACCCAGGCGATCGCCTCTGCAAGCTCGCCGGCCGTTGCGCCGGTCGCAAGCAGTTCGGCCATCAGCGTCTCGTCGACCGGGCCAAGGATGGCTGTAATGTCCGCCTGCTTCAGTCCCATGGCTATCTCCTTCCGTTTTATCGGTCAGGAACAGGGAATTCGGTCCTTGGCGGGATAAATAGGCCAGACCCGGCCGGCATCAAGCGGCGATCGCAAGGCCGACATGCGGGCGCACCAAAAAGCGCGAGCAAGCCTCACTGCGGCCGAAGCGCGTTGTCGAGGAAGTACCATTGGTCGAGATGGGCGCGAACGACCGGCTCGATGGCGTTATTCAAGAGCAGCATGTCGTCCAGAATTCGCGCATTCGGGCGATCCTCAGCCGGCAACCGAATAGGCTCGAGTGCTTCAAACTCGAAGCGGAAGTCGTCTGTGCGCAGACAGTACCATGGGCAGATCGTTGCGCCCGTCATGCGTGCCAGTCTAATGGCCACCGCAATGTTGCCCTCCTGATGCGGCTTGCGGCCAAAGAACGGTCCCCTGATCATGCCGGCAAAGCCTTCGTCGCAAAACATGCTGACGACACCGCCGTTTTTCAGCACCCTGAGCGCCGGCCGAATGCCTTCCGCCCCGGGAGGAAGGAACCGTAGTCCGGCCTTGGTGCGAACCCTTTCGGCGATCCAGGCCTTTGCGCGGCCCTTGGGAGGCACGTACGAGGCGTAGGGTTGAAGGCCAAAACTCCGGATGGCAATGGTCCCGGCCTCCCAGTTGCCAAGGTGCATGCCGACGGTGATGACCGGCCCTTCCTTCGCTGCGTCGCGGATCCGCGCGAGGCTATCGGCCTTGAGCCGCTCGGGACAGCGCTGCAGCCGGTTGATCACCGAAAACTCGGTCATCAGTCGCCCTTGTGCTCGACAGTTTTCGCGAAACAACGCCTCCTGCTGCGAGGCGTCCAGGTCGGGACGCAGATGCTGGATGGTTGCACGGGCGCGCTGAGCCGCGACCTTGTGGAATCGTGGCACCGCGAAGAGGCCGAGTGCTGCTCCTAGGCGCGAGCAGGCGTCCATCGGCAACATTTTCATGCCAAAGTGTCCAGCGAGGTTGGCGAGGTTCCACAGGTTGTCGGAAATCCAGTAACGCTGGAAAGCGCGCAGGCGATCACCGCCTGCTAGCGCGTCCGTAAGGCCGGGGACGCCTTCCTCCGTGAAGGTCCAGGCCTTGCGCTTGGCAATCGGCTCTTGCGGGCGTGGATCACCCATGCGCTTCGCTCCTGCGCCTGTGAAGCGTGACTGGAAGTCCGCGCTTCGGTCGTAATGTCAGGCGGCAAATTGGCTCGACTGCGTGGCGCGTGGCGACGCGCACCCGGAACTGCTGGGCAATGATTGCTAGACACAGGATCGCTTCGGTCAGCCCGAAATGCAGACCGGGGCAGACGCGGGGGCCGCTGGCAAACGGAATGAAGCTGTAGGGCGTCGGCCGACGACCCTCGGTAAATCGCTCCGGATGAAAATGGTGCGGATCCTGGAAGAGGCTTTCAGTGCGGTGCAGAAGCCAGGGGACGATCAGAACGAGCGAGCCCGGTTCGGCGGCGACGTCGCCGATCATGTCCGCCTCGCGCGTCTGTCGCGCGAGGATCGGAACGGGCGGATAGAGGCGCAGCGTTTCCTCGATGACAGCCCGGCACCATTCGAGCTGCGGCACGTCGTCGATCGTCGGTGTCCGGTCGCCGCAGACCCTTGTGATTTCGTCGTGAACGGCCTTCTCGACCCAGACCGCCTTCGAGAGCAGGTACCAGGTCCAGGTCAGCGTTGCCGCCGTCGTCTCGTGCCCGGCCATGAAGATGGTTGCGGCTTCGTTGCGCAAGGCGACGACATCGAGTTTCAGTTCCGGGTTTCGTTGCTGGCGGCGGATCAGCAGCTCGACCATCGAATTGTGGTCGCCGCGTCCGGCCAGGTGATCCTCCACCACCTTGTCGATGGTTGCGTGGATGCGCTTGACCGAACGACGCAGGCTCGGCGTGCGCAGCACCGGCAGGCCATCGTCGAAGCCGAGGAAGTAGCCGATGTTGATGGAATCGACCAGCGACTGGTAGCTGGTGAAGCCCTCGGTCACGGCCGCGGCACTGTCGTCGCCGAGCTGGTTGCCGAAGACGCTGCGCGCTATGATCTCGGCGGTCAGCCCGGCCATTTCGTGCAGAGCGTTGACCTCGGCGCCATCGGGCATGCGGTTCCAGCGCTCGACCAGTTCGCTGGTCGTATTTTCCATGACTGGCCCGAAGGAGGGGACCCGTTTGGCGTGGACGATGTCTGCCACCAGCGGCCGGCGCTGCTTCCAGGTGTCTCCGTCCGAAATGAACAGCCCGTCGCCCAGCAGGAATTCGAGTGCCCGGCGCATCTGCGGGCTCTTGCGTTCGAAGTTTTCGTGGCGCTTGACGACGACCTGGCGGATCAGGTCGGGCGAATTGACGACGATGATCTGTCGCCCGAGGATCTTGGTCTGCGAGACCTTTTCGGTATAGTCGCTCGCCCGCCAGATCGACAGGAAATCCGTCCGTGCCTGGAGCAGCAGCCGCAGCGGCTTACCCGGCGGGCCTGTGTAGTAATCGGCTCGGACGGGGGCGAATTTCCCCTCCAGCAATTCTTCAGTGAAATTTACAGACTGCTGGAGCCAGGCGAGCATTTACGTCCGATCTGCCGTAACATGGAGACGATATTCGGGTATGTATTTGTATATTTTGGACAAAGTCCGAGACGTCCCGGTCGAGGCTTATATGCTCTCAAGTTCGCTGGAAGTCGGACTCTGAATTGCCTGAGGCTGGCATGCACGATTTCGATGAAAAACGCCATCGCCTTACGGTGAAAATTTCTTGGTGCAAGCAATAGCCGACCGGGAAGAAGCGTGCCCCGCAAACCGGTGCGCGCTCCACAAGGCCGCCCGACGTGATCCGACTTTGCGGTTCGCAAGTAAAGGCGGAGCTTGTTCTTTCAGGGGAGGGGCGGCGGTGCGGGCTTCGGCTGGCGAAGTCCGCCGAGTGAATGCCGTGGGCGACATGGGAGGCGGGTCGCAGCGCCATCAAACCTTGCGCGCCTGTCTCGGCGCGCAAGGCTGGTCGTCATCTTGGTCTCTCCCGGGCTCGATTGAGGCCGGGAGAAACCTGAACGATTAGTCGTTCGCCGTTACCTTGACGCCAAGCACCGACGGGATGGTGTTCGGCGCGCCCATGGCGGCACCCATGATCATCGGGAACGGAACCGGCTTTTCCGGAGCGGCGCTGATCGTCAGGCTCTTCGGGCCGTCGAGATAGGCGTTGACGGCGGCCGACACCTGGTTCTGCAGTTCCGGCACGTTGAGCTGCGCCATCATGATCGGAACCAGGCCCTTCAGCGACTGCGCCATCTGCTCGCCGGAAACACCCTGCTGCGAGCCGGCATAGTCGAGCGCCTTCTTGGTGATCGACGCGTCGTCGAAGCGGATTTCGGCGCTGTTGAATGTCAGCTGCTGCATGAGGCCCATCATGGCGAGACCCATGGCCTGGTTGGCCTCTTCCTTGTTCGGGTTGGCTTCGGCAGCCTTCATCGCTTCCTGCATCGACTTGACGAAGGCGAGCGTGTAGCCGGAGATGTCGAGAGCGAAGTTCAGCCGGCCGACATTCTTGAAGTCGAGGGCATATTCTTCGAGTGCGACATTGCCGCTTTCGACTTCCCAGCTGCCCTTCATCGTCAGGGCGCCGTCGATGGTGGTGAGGCCGAGCTTTTCGATCGCCTCCTTGCTCTTGGCGTCTTCGACCGACGACAGGTCGGCCTTGATGCCGGACGCCGTCGCGTCGAAGTCGAAGCCGGCGTCATTTTCCTGGCGCGCGAGGTTGGCTTCGGTGCTTTCGAGCGAGAAGACTTCCTTGCCCTTGGAGCTGACGGCGATCGGGCCGGTGCTGGCGCTTTCATAGAGAAGGATGTCGTTGATCGTTCCGCCGGTCGCATTGGCCGGGATCGTCAGGCCGGAGAGCAGGATGTCCTTGACGGAAATGGCACCCTCGTCTTGGCTGACATTGACGTCGGGGAACGAAACGGTTTCGGCGTAATAGCCGCCGCCTTCGGTTTCCTCGACGCCTTCGAAGGTCAGGTCCCCGATCTTCAGGTCCACCGCTTCGCCCGGCTGGCTTGCGACCTTGAGCTTGACGCCGGTCACCGTCACCTTGTCGCCGTCGACTTCGGCCTTGTCATAGGTGAGCGAGGTGCCGTTCGCGTTCGTCGCTGCGTCGAGCTTCTTCATCAGATCGGCGCCATCGAGCGCGAAGGCCGGGCCGGTAAGCGTGAGGAGCGCGGCGCTCGCCATCATCAGGCGGATCTTGCGCGTGTGCATCATTTCGAGTTCCTTCGTGAAAATCTTTGATTGTGTAGCTGTTTAAGAAGATAAGGCGTCGCTGATCTGGTTCCCTTGGCAAGGGCTTCAACTGTAGGCGCTTGGCAGCATTCGTCTTTGTCGGCGGCGCGCTGCCGCCATTTCCATCTGCCAATGCGCGTCCTGCGATCCCCCTTGCAAATCGTACAAATCAACTCCAGCCGAAGCTATTACGAAACAGGGCGAAATTATATTCGCTTGGGCGAACCGCACATGTTCCTGCTCGGGCATGCTTTCCGGGACGTTACCTGGCGGCAGCCTCCGACGCATAGCGGCGCGACCGTTGCACGAACATTGCGCCGGGGCAAGCGGATCGGTGTGCGGGCCGGTTATTTGAGGCGCGGGGGTTCTCCACAAGCGCAAGCCCTGAAAACCTTGCCGTTCCGGGTTTGTTGCGCTAGCAAGAACCTATGGGACAAAGCCTCAATCCCCCGTCAGGCGGGGACGATCACATTCAGCCGGTTGACCTCAAGGCGGCGCTGGAAGAGCGTTACCTCGCCTATGCCTTGTCGACCATCATGCACCGCGCGCTTCCGGACGTTCGCGACGGGTTGAAGCCCGTGCACCGCCGCATCGTGCATGCGATGAGCGAGATGGGGCTGCGCCCCAACTCCTCGTTCAAGAAATGCGCGCGTATCGTCGGCGACGTGATGGGTAAGTTCCATCCGCACGGCGACGCGTCGATCTATGACGCGCTGGTGCGCCTGTCGCAGGAATTTGCGATCCGCTATCCGCTGGTCGACGGCCAGGGCAACTTCGGCAACATCGACGGCGATAACGCCGCGGCGATGCGCTACACCGAAGCCAAGATGACGGACGTCTGCTCGCTGCTTCTGGAAGGCATCGACCAGGACGCGGTGGATTTTCGCCCGACCTACAACGAGGAAGACCAGGAGCCGACCGTGCTCCCCGGCGCTTTCCCGAACCTGCTCGCAAACGGCGCGACCGGCATCGCCGTCGGCATGGCCACCTCGATCCCGCCGCACAACGCGCATGAACTGTGCGACGCGGCGCTGCATCTCATCCGCCATCCCGACGCGACCGTCGAGGATCTGCTTTACGATCCGGCCAACCCGCAAAAGGGCGGTATTGAAGGGCCCGACTTCCCAACCGGCGGCGTGATCGTCGAGGGCCGGGAAAGCATGGCCGAGTCCTACCGCACCGGCCGGGGCGGTTTCCGTGTCCGTGCCCGCTGGGCGCAGGAAGAGCTTGGGCGCGGCGGCTACCAGATCGTCGTCACCGAGATCCCGTACCAGGTGCAGAAGTCGCGCCTGATCGAAAAGATTGCCGAGCTGCTGATCGCCCGCAAGCTGCCGCTGCTCGAAGACATCCGCGACGAATCGGCCGAAGACATCCGCATCGTCCTCGTGCCGAAGAGCCGTTCGGTCGATGCCGGCATCCTGATGGAATCGCTGTTCAAGCTGACCGAACTCGAGAGCCGCATTCCGCTCAACATGAACGTGCTGTCCATGGGGCGCGTGCCGCGGGTCATGGCGCTGAACGAAGTGCTGTCGGAATGGCTGGCGCATCGCCGTGAAGTGCTGCAGCGCCGCTCGCGCCACCGGTTGGCCGCGATCGACCGCCGGCTCGAAATCCTCGGCGGCTACCTTGTCGCCTACCTGAACATCGACGAAGTCATTCGCATCATCCGTGAAGAGGATGAGCCGAAGACGGTGATGATGGAGCGGTTCTCGCTCACCGATCTCCAGGCCGAGTCGATCCTCAACATGCGCCTGCGCTCCTTGCGCAAGCTCGAGGAATTCGAGATCCGCACCGAGTTCGATGCGCTCTCGAAGGAAAAGGCCGAGATCGAGGCGCTGCTCGCCTCCGACGAAAAGCAGTGGCAGACCGTCGCCTGGGAAATCGGCGAAGTCAAAAAGAAGTTTGCCAAGGCGACCGAGATCGGCAAGCGCCGCAGCACCTTTGCCGATGCGCCGGAAGCCGACGTAGAGGCGATCCAGCAGGCGATGATCGAGAAGGAACCGATCACCGTCGTCATCTCTGAGAAGGGCTGGATCCGCGCGCTGAAGGGCCACATCTCCGACACGTCGTCACTCCAGTTCAAGGAGGGCGATGCGCTGAAGGTGGCGTTCCCGGCGCAGACGACCGACAAGATCCTCGTCTTCACGACAGGCGGCAAGGTCTACACGCTCGGCGGCGACAAGCTGCCCGGCGGTCGCGGCCATGGCGAGCCGCTGCGCATCATCGTCGACATGGAGACCGACCAGGACGTTCTGACGGCCTTCGTTCACGATCCGGCGCGCAAGCTGATCGTCGCCTCGGTTGCCGGCAACGGCTTCGTCGTCACCGAAAGCGATATCGTCGCCAATACCCGCAAGGGCAAGCAGGTGATGAACGTCTCGGGCAGCGACGAAGCGAAGCTGGTCGTTCCGGTCAAGGGCGATCACGTTGCCGTCGTCGGCGAAAACCGCAAGCTGGTCGTCTTCCCGCTCGTGCAGATCCCCGAGATGGCGCGCGGCAAGGGCGTGCGGCTGCAGCGCTACAAGGATGGCGGCATCTCCGACATCCGCTGCTTCACGATCGCCGACGGTCTCGTCTGGGAAGACAGCGCCGGACGCGTCTTTACCAAGACCAAGGACGAACTGATCGAATGGCAGGGCGACCGCGCCTCTGCCGGCCGCGTCGTTCCGAAGGGCTTCCCGCGCAGCGGCAAGTTCAGCGGCTGACCATGATAACGAGAGCCATGCGGTCTAACGACCGCGTGGCTTCTGTCTCGTTCTGGCGCAGTTTGGCGCGCGCTCTTAAATCATTGGAAATCCAAATGAAACGCAAGCGCAACTGGCGCTTGTAAGCCAGAAGGCTATAATGGATCACTGCGCATCCAACAGGGATGACAGCGATGCCGAATGCCACAACCCTTGATGACGTCCTGCTGGCGCTTGCCCACCCGGTTCGCCGCCGCACGTTCGAGATCCTTTTTGCCGGCGAAGCGCGCGTCGCCGACATAGCTGTGGCTGTCGCGGTAACCGGCGAAGAGTTGGAAACGCACATAACGCTTCTGGAGGCCGCGGGCCTTGTCACCCGCCTCAGGCGGCGTGACGGCGACGCCTTGATCGGCAATCCGGCGCCGCTCAGCGTCGCGGCCACCTGGATCAACACCAACCGCGAACTCTGGGTCATGCGCGTAGAGATGCCCGGCGTCCGCCCGGCTTCGCTCGGACAGCCGCAGGAGCCGCTGCCGGTGCGCGATCGCGGCGTCGATCACAAACAGCGACGTCCGCGGCCGAGCGGTCAGCGTGACGACAAGTCTTAAACAATAGTGCTATTCGGCGCAGGCGACGGCCGCTTTCAGCGACCGGCTGCGCATCTGCCAGAGCGAATGGCCGATCAGCGCGAAGATGAGGATCGAACCGCCGATCAGCGTCTGCGTTGTCGGTGTTTCGGCAAAGACCATCCACACCCAGATCGGCGCGAGAATGGTCTCGAGCAGATAGAACATACCCACTTCCGGGGCTGAGAGATAACGTGGGCCGGTCGCAAGGCAGAAGAAGGCGAGCGGGATCATCACCAGGCCGTTGAACAGGATGTAGCCGGGGGCCGCGATCGTGAAGCCGCCGGCCGGCAGCATCAGGAGCGCGACGGCTGCCGGAAAGATCGCCGTCACCAGCGGCACCAGCGCCATGTCGCGCTTGCTCGCGCGGCTGATCGTGATCGCGCTTGCCAGCAGAAATGCGGAGGATGCCGCCATGGCGTCGCCAAAGAGGTGGCCGCTTTCCAGCCCGTCCTGGACGATCAGCCCGACGCCGAGCACCATCACCAGCATGGTCACGAGCGTCGCATTCGATGGCCTCTCTTTTAGGAAGATCCACGAGAGGATGGCGGCGAACATCGAGGTGAAGGCGAGGATGAAGACTACATTTGCCGTCGAGGTGTTGAAGACGGCGAGCAGGAACGTGCAGGAATTGATGCCGTAGAAGATGCCGACCAGGAGGCCGGCCTTGCCGGGCATCAGCGAAATCTTCCGGCCGAGCATGCGGTTGAGCACAAACCAGGCGCCCAGCGCGATCACGAAGGTCGACAGGCTGCGCACGGCAAGCAGCGACCAGACGTCGCCGCCGGCGGATCGGATGAGCGGAATGTCGAAGGAGAGGGCGAGGCCGCCGAGGCCGGTGATGGCAAGGCCGCGCCGGTGCATCGCGGCATCGGAAGATGAACTCAATTTCTAACCCGTTTTCGTAGGAGCGGCTTCCAGGGTGGTGTCTCCGCCTTCATAGCGCTCCCAGCCACGGGCCATAAGGTGCTCTTGCGGCAGAAACTTTGTTTTATACCCCATCTTGCGCGAGCCTTTGACCCAATAGCCAAGATAGACATGGGGAAGGCCGCGCTCCCGGGCGCGGCGAATGTGATCGAGAATCATGTAGGTGCCGAGCGAGCGCTCTTCCTGCGCCGGGTCGAAGAAGGAGTAGACCATCGACAGACCGTCGCCCATGCGGTCGGTCAGTGCCGCTGCGATCAGCGGCCCGCGCGCCTTCTCGCTGATGCCGTCGCCTTCGACCCTCAGGCGATACTCGATGATCTTGGTGTGCACATGGGTGTCCTCGACCATCATCGCATAGTCGAGCACCGACATGTCCGACATGCCGCCCTTCTGGTGGCGTCGGTCGAGGTAACGGCGGAAGAGGTTGTACTGTTCGCTCGACGGCTCGGCCGCATACTCCGCAGAGATCACGTCGTGGTTGGCGGCAAGCACCCGGCGCATGGAGCGGGTGGGCTTGAACTCGTTGGCGAGGATGCGCACCGAAATACAGGCGCGACAGGTTTCGCAGGCAGGACGGTAGGCAATGTTCTGCGAGCGGCGGAAGCCGCCTTGCGTCAGGAGATCGTTGAGCTCGGGCGCGCGTTCACCCACCATGTGGGTGAAGACCTTCCGCTCCATCTCGTTCGGCAGATAAGGGCAGGCTGCCGGTGCAGTCAGGTAAAATTGCGGAGACGGTGCGGTCTGTGTGTTCATCGAGTGCGGAGGTCACTCTTCGCGCTGTGGTTCATGACAATAGCATGGCGCAAGAATGGAAAACGTCAACTCACTCGTTTGCCGCTTCCGTCTGCGCCTGCCGATATTTTAGGTGTGACCACGATAGGTGGCGGCGGTAAGGCGGAAGACGCCGCCTTACGCTTTCAGCTCGGTTGCCTGCGCCGGTTTCAATACATGTCGCGGCGCACCGTGACGGTGCCGATCAGCAGATCGTGCAGCAGGCGGCTGCGGTCGGTGAAAAGACCGATCAGCAGGATCAGCGGCGTCAACAGCGCGTTGGCGATCCAGAAGATGACGAGGTGGACGATCGCCGTCAGGAAGTCCATCGGGCGCCCGTCGGTTCTGGCAATCGCCAGGCCCATCACGCGCATGCCGGGAGAGGCCTGTTCGCGGCCACCGACCGTGAGGCCGAAATAGAGCATGGCGACGATCGCAAAGAGCGCCGGATACAGCATGAAGCCAAGGCCGAGCGTCAGGATGCCGAGGAAGAAGACGACGACCGCCGCGGGGATCCACAGAAGCGCGATGATCGCGTAATCGATCAGAAAGGCAAAGACGCGTCGCGACAGCACGCCCTGATAGGCGCGCCAGTCATTGCTCGGCAGCCTCAGTTCTTCGTTGTGCATGGTCATCGGTCAAAAGCCTCGTTTGGTTGCAGCAAGGATATGGGATGGCATTCCCTGCAAAACAAGGATCTGGGCCCGGATCAAGCGGAGCGTTTCAGCGGCCTTTGGCGAGGATGCGGGCCACTTCGACGGCGAAGTAGCTGAGGATGCCGTCGCAGCCGGCGCGCTTGAAGGCGAGCAGCGTTTCGAGCATCACCTTCTCGCCGTCGATCCAGCCGTTGGCAGCCGCGGCCTTTACCTGCGAATACTCGCCGGACACCTGATAGGCGAAGAGCGGCAGGCCGAAGGCTTCCTTCATCCGCCAGCAGATGTCGAGATAGGGAAGGCCTGGCTTTACCATCAGCATGTCGGCGCCTTCCTCGACGTCGAGGGCTGCGTCGCGGATCGCTTCGGTGCCGTTGGCCGGGTCGATGTAATAGGTCTTCTTGTCGCCTTTCAGAAGGCCGCCGGTGCCGATCGCCTCGCGATAGGGACCGTAGAAGCCGGAAGCGAACTTGGTCGCATAGGACATGATGCCGACATTCTGGTGGCCGCTCGCGTCGAGCGCCTGGCGGATCGCGCCGATGCGACCGTCCATCATGTCCGAGGGGGCGATGATGTCGGAGCCGGCATCGGCCTGGGCGACGGCCGCGCGGGCGATCGTCTCGACCGTCTCGTCGTTGACGATTTCGCCGTTGCGCAGGATCCCGTCATGGCCGTGGCTGGTGAAGGGATCGAGCGCGACATCGGTGATGATGCCGATTTCGGGCACGGCCTTCTTGAAGGCGCGTGTCGCCTGGTTGATCAGGTTGTCGGCGGCAAGGCTGTTGGAGCCGGTATCGTCGCGCAGCGACAGGTCGATGTTGGGGAAGGTGGCGATCGCCGGGATGCCGAGATCGGCCGCTTCCTTCACCGCTTCGACCGCCTTGTCGATACTCATCCGGTTGACGCCCGGCATCGCATCGATCGGCTGGACGATATTGCTTCCCGGCACGATGAAGATCGGCCAGATCAGGTCGTCGATGGTCAGGCGGTTTTCCTGCACCAGCCGGCGCGTCCAGTCGGCCTTGCGGTTGCGGCGCATGCGGCGGTGGCCGGTAACCCTGTCCACAAGATTTGTCCTGTCGTTCATCGCGCCGCGCCTTTCCCGTGAAAATCGTCGATAGGCAAGCGCTTTATCATGGGCTGGCCGTCATTGGGAACCGGGCGGCCGGCGAACGGGCTGCGGCATTTCTTCCCTTTAAGGGTGGCCGCGGGGGAGGGGAGGCCGTGATGCCGCTGGCGGATGGCAAAGACCCGCCCTATCTTGCCGCCCATGCTTCATGATTCTGCCCATGTGCCGAAACCGTCGCTGACCGAGATCCTCTTCGGTCTCTTCCTGCGTCTGGTCTCCGCTTCATGTATCTGGTTCGCGCTGAACTACTGGGCCATGCTGATCGGCTTTTCCCATGGCGGCGCCGGGCGCTTCGATCTCCTGACGCCGGAGTGGCGGGCGGCCGCAACCGCACTGGCCGTGATCTATCCGGTGGCTGCCCTCGGCCTGTGGCTGCTGGTCTCCTGGGGGCCGGTCGTCTGGGTGGTTGCGGTAGCGATCGAGATCGTGATGTACGAGTTCTATCCGGCCAGTTTCGGCACCCGTCCGCTGCTGGTCGTGCTGCACGCGGCGGTCGCCGTTACCTTCGTTCTTTTCCGCGCGGCGATCTTCTATCAGCGCTGGCGGCTTGCCAGGCAGGTAAGAGTTGATTCACCCTGAGACAGGGTCGCCAAATGGCAAGCTCTTGTTAAGGCTGCGGTTTAAGTAGAATTTTAGACGTATTCGATAGGGTCTCACTCAAGGCGGGAAGACAAACAGACACCGCCAAACAAAACAGTGAGGCAGTCAAATGAACACCAAGATGAAGCCGCAGGCAGTTCAGGCCAGAGACCCCCAGGAAGAAACCATCCGCGGTCTCTACATGGAATCCCTTCACCTCGTCGAGCGTCTGCACCGCCGCCTGCTCGACGTCATCAAGGACGAGTTCGACCGCGAAGGTCGCAGCGACGTCAACGCCGTTCAGGCTCTGTTGCTCTTCAACATCGGCAACTCGGAACTGACCGCCGGCGAACTTCGCTCCCGCGGCTACTACCTCGGCTCGAATGTCTCCTACAACGTCAAGAAGCTCGTCGACCTCGGCCTGATCAACCATCAGCGCTCCCGCGTCGACCGTCGCTCGGTCCGCATCAGCCTGACGGAAGACGGCCAGGAAATCGCCGAAACCGTCGCCAAGCTTTACGAGCGCCACATCGGCTCGATCCAGAAGGTCGGCGGGATCGGTTCGGACGAGTTCACCCAGATGAACAAGCTCCTGCAGCGCCTCGATCGCTTCTGGAACGACTCGATCATGTACCGCCTCTGATCAAGGCAAACCTCCAGTTCAAGGGTCGGGCGCAATCCCTGCGTGTCCGACCTTTGCCATTTGCGGCACCCTGTCCTGTTGCCGAAAAGCTGCACAGCTGCGGCACGCTTTCCGCGCCTTCGCGCGATTTTTCAAGCCAAAAACATTAGCAAATCAGAATGTTGCCGTTTGCACGTCGGCTCCAGCCTCGTCGCGTCCAGCGAAAAGCAAAAGGCATGCCATGTCGCGGTTCAGCCTCGCCGAGACACGAATTGGCCATATTGCTATGACAGCGACGACGACATGCGGTAGGTGCGGCCACATGTTTTCTGGTGTGTGGATTCGTTTCGCGTTTCGCCTGCCGGATGAGGGTCCTCACTCGCGGCATCGTGAAATCTTGTGAGGGCAGGGTGGCTCGTTGGTTGACCTTTGTTAACCACGATCGTGTTAGGGCTGCGGCAACGTGCGTGTCAGCGCATAGGGCGCGTGCCAACGCATTGGGATGGTAGGATTATGTCGAAAAAGAATGGAATTGATGCATTCTCGCGCCGCGCCTTCTTGCGCTCGGCAGCAACCTTCGGCGCCGTGGCAGTCGCCGGCGCGGCAAGCGCACAGGACGCCCTGAACGAGATCATCAATTCGCCTCGCCGCGGCTCCTGGGACGACCAGTTTGACGCGAAGGGGGCATCGCGCACCGCGACGACGGTGGTTTCGAACACGCCTGTCTTCGGCCCGGAAACGATCGCTCACGTGCAGCAGGCGATCTTCGAATATCAGAACATCGTTTCGCAGGGCGGCTGGCCGTCGGTTCAGACCAGCGTCAAGCTCGAACTCGGCGTCACCGACCCGTCCGTGCAGCAGCTCCGCCAGCGCCTGATGGTTTCCGGCGACCTGCCGCGCTCGGCCGGTGTCTCCTCGTCCTTCGACAGCTACGTCGAGGGCGCAGTCAAGCGCTTCCAGGCCCGTCACGGCCTGCCGGCGGACGGCGTCATCGGCGAGTACACGCTGAAGGCGATCAATGTCGATGCCAACACCCGCCTCGGCCAGCTCCAGACCAACCTCGTTCGTCTGCAGTCGATGTCGGGCGGACTCGGTCGCCGCTACGTGATGGTCAACATCCCGGCCGCCTATATCGAAGCGGTTGAGAACGGCCGCGTGGCGCTGCGCCACACGGCGATCGTCGGCAAGATCGACCGCCAGTCGCCGATCCTCAACTCGAAGATTTACGAGGTCATCCTCAACCCCTACTGGACCGCGCCGCGCTCGATCATCCAGAAGGACATCATGCCGCTGATGCGCAAGGACCCGACCTATCTGGCGCGCAACTCGATCCGCCTGTTTGATGGCAGCGGCGGCGAAGTGTCGCCGGAAACCGTCGACTGGAACGCCGAAAAGGCGCCGAACCTGATGTTCCGTCAGGACCCGGGCAAGATCAACGCGATGTCGTCGACGAAGATCAACTTCCACAACGAGCATCAGGTCTACATGCACGACACGCCGCAGCAGGGCCTGTTCAACAAGCTCATGCGCTTCGAATCGTCGGGCTGCGTACGCGTACAGAACGTGCGCGACCTTTCGACCTGGCTCTTGAAGGAAACCCCCGGCTGGTCGCGCCAGCAGATTGAGGCGACCATCAAGACCGGCGTCAACACGCCGATCACGCTTGCCGAGGAAGTGCCTGTTTTCTTCACCTACATCACCGCCTGGTCCGCCAAGGACGGCGTGGTGCAGTTCCGCGACGATATCTATCAGCGCGACGGTGCCACCGAACTCGCGCTTCAGACGCCCTATGGCGTCGAGCAGTCGGCCGGTTCGGTCGACCAGGACGCCCTGCCGCAATAAGCAGATTTGCGACACGAAATCGAAGAGCCGCGTTTCCCCTGGAAGCGCGGCTTTTTCATGCGCCGGACCCCGCGATATTTCGGCGCGGCAGATGGGGGAAATGACGCAAACCGCACAGCGGATATTGCTCTCGCCGTGCGAGGAAGCTAAAGAACTGCCACCCTTGAGAGGAGCCTCGCGCCGATGACTGAACAGACGAATGACGCCTTCTTCACCCGCTCTCTGGCCGACAGCGATCCGGACATCTTTGGTGCGATCGAAAAGGAGCTGGGTCGTCAGCGCCACGAGATCGAGCTGATCGCCTCCGAGAACATCGTTTCGCGCGCTGTGCTCGAAGCCCAGGGCTCGATCATGACCAACAAATATGCCGAGGGCTACCCGGGCAAGCGCTATTACGGCGGCTGCCAGTTCGTCGACATCGCCGAGGAACTGGCGATCGAGCGCGCCAAGAAGCTCTTCGGCGTCAACTTCGCCAACGTTCAGCCGAACTCCGGTTCGCAGATGAACCAGGCCGTGTTCCTGGCGCTCCTGCAGCCGGGCGACACCTTCATGGGCCTCGACCTCAATTCGGGCGGTCACCTGACGCACGGTTCGCCGGTCAACATGTCCGGCAAGTGGTTCAACGTCGTCTCCTACGGCGTGCGTGAAGACGACCACCTGCTTGACATGGACAACGTCGCCGAGCAGGCACGCAAGCACAAGCCGAAGCTGATCATCGCCGGCGGCACCGCTTACTCGCGCATTTGGGACTGGAAGCGTTTCCGCGAGATCGCCGATGAAGTCGGCGCCTGGCTGATGGTCGACATGGCGCACATCGCCGGTCTCGTCGCCGGTGGCCAGCATCCGTCGCCGTTCCCGCATTGCCACGTGGCAACGACCACGACGCACAAGTCGCTCCGCGGTCCGCGCGGCGGCATGGTTCTGACCAACGACGAAGATATCGCCAAGAAGATCAACTCGGCCGTCTTCCCGGGCCTCCAGGGCGGCCCGCTGATGCACGTCATCGCTGCGAAGGCCGTGGCCCTTGGCGAAGCGCTGCAGCCGTCGTTCAAGGACTATGCGGCCCAGGTCGTCAAGAACGCCCGCACGCTCGCCGAAACGCTGAAGGCCAATGGCCTCGACATCGTCTCGGGCGGAACGGACAACCACCTGATGCTCGTCGACCTGCGCAAGAAAAACGCAACCGGCAAGCGCGCGGAAGCCGCTCTCGGTCGCGCCTTCATCACCTGCAACAAGAACGGCATCCCGTTCGATCCTGAAAAGCCCTTCGTCACCTCGGGCGTCCGTCTCGGCACGCCAGCCGGCACGACCCGTGGCTTCAAGGAAGCCGAGTTCAAGGAAATCGGCGAACGGATCGTCGAGGTTCTCGACGGCCTGAAGGTCGCCAACTCCGACGAGGGCAATGCTGCCGTCGAAGCGAGCGTGCGCGACAAGGTCGTCAAGCTGACCGACCGCTTCCCGATGTACGGCTACATGTGATCGGTCGCCCATGCGCTGCCCCTATTGCGGTTCTGAAGACAGTCAGGTGAAGGATTCCCGTCCGGCAGAGGACGGGAATGCCATTCGCCGCCGCCGGATTTGTCCGGATTGCGGAGGTCGTTTCACGACCTTCGAACGGGTGCAGTTGCGTGAACTGATGATCATCAAGAAAACCGGTCGGAAGGTTCCTTTCGACCGGGACAAGCTCTTGCGCTCCTTCGAGATTGCGCTGCGCAAGCGCCCGGTCGATCGCGACCGCATCGAGCGGGCGGTTTCCGGCATCGTGCGCCGCCTCGAAAGCTCCGGCGAGACCGAGATCCCTTCGGAAGAAATCGGCCTGCAGGTGCTCGAAGCGCTGAAGAGCCTCGATGACGTGGCCTTCGTGCGCTACGCTTCGGTCTATCGCGATTTCTCCCATGCGGAGGATTTCGAGAAGGTCATCACCGAGATCAGCGCCAAGATCGCGCGCGATCCCGGCGAGTAGCTCACGCTGGATAGAGCCATGACAGCGCCCAACCGTGAAGACGAGAGGTTCATGGCCGCGGCGCTGAGGCTGGCTCGCCACCATCTCGGACAGACATCCACTAATCCCTCGGTCGCATGCCTGATCGTCAGGGACGGTGTTATCGTCGGCCGGGCCGTAACCGCACGAAGCGGCCGCCCCCATGCCGAAACCCAGGCACTGACGGAGGCCGGCGAAAAGGCGAGGGGTGCGACCGCCTACGTGACGCTCGAGCCTTGCTCCCATCACGGCAAGACGCCGCCCTGCGCCGATGCGCTCGTCGCCTCCGGCATATCCCGCGTGGTGATCTCGATCCTCGATCCGGACGTGCGGGTCGCAGGACGCGGCGTCGTGCGCCTGCGCGACGCCGGCATCAACGTCGATATCGGAGTGCTCCCCGAGGACGGGCATCACGCGCTTGAAGCCTACCTCATGCGCCAGGTCAGCCGACGTCCCTATGTGACTCTCAAGCTTGCCGTTTCGGCCGATGGCATGATCGGACGCAAGGGCGAGGGGCAGGTACGCATCACCGGTTCCATCTCCCGTGGTCAAGTACAGATGCTGCGGGCGGAGACCGACGCGATCCTGGTCGGGATCGGCACGGCTGCCGCCGACGATCCGGAATTGACCGTGCGCTTGCCGGGGCTTGAGCATCGCTCGCCGCTGCGCATCGTTCTCGACCGCCGGCTCGACCTGCCGCCTTCCTCCAAGCTCGTGTTAACGGCGCGGGAGGTCCCCGTTATCGTGGTCTCCAGCGACGGTTCCGGCGATGCGGATGCGGACGTCGATGACGGCCGGGCAGCACGTAAGGCGGCCCTGGAGGCCTCCGGTGTCGAGGTGCTCGAAGCCGGTTCGATCGCCGACCTTCTTGCGGCACTCGCCTCCCGCGGCATCTCCTCGCTGATGGTCGAAGGCGGTGCTGTGGCTGCACGCGCCTTTCTCGATGCGGACCTCGTCGACCGTATCCAGCTCTACACCGGACCGGGGACCATTGGCGAAAACGGCATTGCATCCCCATTTGACCGTAAGTCCGTGCCGGCAGGCTTCCGGCGCGTCGCCGAGGCACGGTATGGCGACGATTTGTTCGAGGAATACGAAAGAGAAAACTGATGTTCACAGGCATTGTTACCGATATCGGCACCGTCGATTCCGTCACCCCGCTGAAGGAAGGCATCAAGCTGCGTGTCGCCACGCGCTACGACCCAAAGACGATAGACATGGGGGCTTCCATCGCCCATTCCGGCGTGTGCCTGACGGTGACGGCCTTGCCTGACGCCGGCAGCAACGAGCGCTGGTTCGAGGTCGAGGCCTGGGAAGAGGCGCTCCGCCTGACGACGATCGCCGGCTGGACGAAGGGCACGCGCATCAATCTCGAGCGCTCGCTGAAGATCGGCGACGAACTCGGCGGCCACCTGGTTTCCGGCCATGTCGACGACAAGGCGGAAATTCTGTCTGTGGAGGCGGAAGGCGATGCCGTGCGTTTTCGTCTGCGAGCGCCTGAGCATCTGGCAAAGTTTGTTGCGCCGAAGGGATCGGTCGCGCTCGACGGCACGTCGCTGACAGTCAACAAGGTGGCCGGCGCCGAGTTCGACGTACTCTTGATCCGCCATTCGCTGGAGGTCACGACCTGGGGCGAGCGCAAGGCCGGCGATTTCGTCAACTTCGAGGTCGACACCATGGCGCGTTATGCGGCACGCCTCGCGGAGTTTCCGGCGCCAAAGCCGGAGTAAGCCGATTTCCTCTTTTGCCGAATGCACACCGCCCCCAATCGGGGGCGGTTCTGGTTTCGCGAGGTGTTGACACTCAACGCACGTAGAGGGTCAGGCTGCCATCAGCCGCCTGTTCGGCGCCGGCAATGTTGTTCATCTCGACATTCTGCGCCTTGAGCTTGGCTGCAAGCGGCTTGTTGCCTTCGACGGCCGCGTGCAGGGACGAGATCTGTTGCGGCGTCGCTTCGTTGATCCACATGCGCGTCTGGCTCGATTCCTTCAGCGTATCCACATCGACGACGTTGAAATGATCGCCCTTGAAGTCGCGAACGGTGTGGTCGATTTCGGCCGGCCAGTTCATGGCTGCGCTCGCAGCGTAGGAGACACCGCCGAAGGAGAGGGCGGAGAGAGCAGCGATGACGGAAAGCTTGGCTATGCGGTTCATGGTCATGCTCCTTTGCTTGCCAACAACAAGGCGCAAGCCGGCCCGATACGGGAACGCGGAACCTTGCGGGTTTCCGGGCCGGTGAGGTTCGCCTGTTGCGGCGGCCAGCAGGGTTCGTTTGCGGGTGTTGTCACCCACAAGCAAAGGCGCTGGACTGTTTCGACTGATTGGTCGGCGTTTGCTCCCTTCTTGGGGAGGGCGCGTCGTGCCAACGACTAGGAAACTGGGCCGGAATGTGGCCCTTTCCAAGGCATTGGCATCGGGAAAACAATTAAAACTTGTTCATGTTTCGGCGTGCGCGCGAGCCCATCTTTCGCCTGTCGCAGCCGCTGCCTTCTGGTGGCGCTCGAACATGATCACATGGTTGCCGTGATAGGTCGTGCGCCAGAATTCCTTGAAGCCATGCTTCTCTGCGACCCGGATCGAGGCGTGGTTGCCGATATCGATGATGCAGGTCTTGCGCAACGTCGGAAACTGGCGGTCGGCCCATTTGAGCGCCGCGCTGACGGCCTCGGTCGCGAGCCCCTTCCCATGCGCTTTTGGCGACAGTGCCCACCCCGTTTCCATCGTCCCTTCGAGCGAAGGCGTGATGGCGCGATGCACGTCGTGGAAACCGGCCTCGCCGAGAAAGGACCCGGTCTCCCGGTCCTGGATGGCAAAGAAGCCGAAGCCGAAATAGTGCCACATGCCGACCTGGCGCAGGAAGCGGGTCCAGGACTGTTCGCGCGTAAACGGCACCCCGCCGACGTAGCGGATGACCTCGGCATCGCCGAACAGCGCGGAATAGGAGGGGAAATCGTCACGGCGATAGGGGCGCAGGACAAGGCGATCGGTCTCGATGATGGGAACGCTATGCATATTCGATCCTATGCTGTGATGATGTCAGGCACCGGGCTCGCCGTCCCAGTAGTCGACGGCGCTTTCCGGTCGGCCGGTGAAGCTGAACGACCGCTCGCCTTTGGTGCCGCGCGTCCTGGCGAGGAACTTGCCCGAATCCGGGTACTCGCAGATTTCGGTTGCCGCCTTGGTCGAGATCGAAAGGTACTTGAGCGGCACTGTGCCGGTATTGATCAGGTGATGTGCCGTCTCAGGACCGCCCGCGGGCGCGCCCAGAATGTCGCCCGGGCCGACCGCATAACGCTCGCTGCCGAAGCGGTAAGTCCCTTCACCCTCGAGGATAATGAACATTTCTTCTTCGACATGGTGATTGTGAAACGGGCAGCCGGACTTGCCCGGCGGCACTTCACCGTAGCCGATGCCCAGATCCTTGAGGCCGAGCAGCGCGCCGAAGGCGGCGTCGCGGGATTCGAAGAAAGTGCCTTGAGTCCAGTGGTCGAGTTCCAGGTTTTTGGGATTAACGATCGGCTTTTTCGTATCGGTCACATGGTCCTCCCTGGCGCACCGTTGTCGCGGTAACGCTAATACGTTCTATCCGTGTCGCGCGTTCGTCCCGTCGTCAACCTGCGATCGCTAAAATTAGCGACGATGGTTACAGGAATACATCCTAGTGTTGCAATCCATCGGCGAGACCATCTAGGCGCAATCGCGCGATGGTTTCACCAGGGGCTGTGAGGCCGCGTATTGGGGCGAATAAGGCGTAAGGCTTGCCGTCTTCGCCCGCCCTCCGGTGGGACCGAATTGGAGGAGCGGCGAAGCTTAGGATGGTGGCTATTGGCGGCCGCCGGACGCGGCAAAAGGCCGTCTGCGATGGAATTTGCTTGCCATTCGACGCCGGGCGTGGTTTGACCGCCGCCTTGGCCGGTCGCATCCGGCGCTGAATTCTCAAAGACAGGTGATCCATGGCAGAGACCACGGCAGCCCACATCCTGATTGTGGAAGCGCGTTTCTATGACGATATGGCCGACGCTCTGCTCGACGGAGCGAAACATGCGCTGGACGAAGCCGGGGCGACCTATGATATCGTAACGGTTCCGGGTGCTCTCGAAATCCCGCCGGCGATCGCCATGGCGCTCGACGGCGCCGATGAAGGCGGCACCGAATACGACGGTTTCGTTGCCCTTGGCATGGTCATTCGTGGCGAAACCTATCATTTCGACATCGTCGCGAACGAATCCTCGCGCGCGATCATGGATCTTGCGGTGAGCGAGAGCCTCGCGATCGGCAACGGTATCCTGACGGTCGAAAACGACGATCAGGCCTGGGCGCGTGCGCGCCGGTCGGAAGGCGATAAGGGTGGCTTTGCTGCGCGTGCGGCACTGACCATGATTGAACTTAAGAAGAAACTGGGCACGGAAAAGTGACGAAAACCCCCTCGGATCAACCGCTGAAGCAGGTCAACCAGCGCGGTGCAGCACGCCTTGCCGCGGTGCAGGCGCTCTATCAGATGGACATCGGCGGCACCGGTGTCCTCGAAGTGGTTGCTGAATACGAAGCGCATCGCCTCGGACAGGATGTCGATGGCGACACCTACCTGAAGGCCGACCCCTCCTGGTTCCGGTCGATTGTCGCCGGTGTCGTGCGCGACCAGCGTAAGCTTGATCCGCTGATCGGTTCGGCGCTTCAGGACGACTGGGCGTTGTCGCGTCTCGATTCCACCGTGCGCGCCATCCTGCGTGCGGGCACCTTCGAGATGCTCGAGCGCAAGGACGTGCCGGTTCCGGTGATCGTCACGGAGTATGTCGAGATCGCCAAGGCCTTCTTCTCGGATGACGAGCCCAAGCTGGTCAATGCTGTCCTCGACCGCATTGCCCGACAGGTCCGCGGCGAACCGAGGAAATAAGGTCGATGGTTGCGGCTGCTGCAGATGACATGGGCAACACCCTTCGCGAAACACGCCGCAACGTTTACCTCCTGACCGCCGCGCAGGCCGTGCTCGGCGTCGTCGGCCCCATCTGCTTTTCGGTCGGCGGTGTCGCCGGCTACCAGATGCTGGCGGAGGACAAGTCGCTGGCCACCGCGCCGCTCACCGCGTTCAACGTCGGCATGGCGCTGGGCGTTGTGCTGGTTGCGGTATTGTCGCGCCTGATCGGCCGCCGTTTCGCCTTCATGAGCGGGACCGCAATCGCGGCCGCCGGGGCGGCGCTCGCCGCCGTCGCACTCTTCCGCGAGAATTTCTGGCTCTTCGCCTTCGCACTTGCGATGCTCGGCTCGTCGAACGGCTTTACACAAAAGCTGCGCTTTGCCGCTGCCGACGCTTCGCCGTCGTTTTACAAGCCCAAGGCAATTTCGCTGATCCTCGGCGGCGGCATCGTTTCGGCCGTTCTCGGTCCGCAGATCGTCATTTTCGCTGGCGACCTGTTCGCGCCGGTTTCCTTTGCCGGGGCTTTCGTCGTCCTGATGCCGATTTGCCTCGTCGCTGCCCTGTTTTTCGCGCCGCTGCGGCTGCCCGAGCCGGGCGCAATGGTGAGTGCCCACCACGATCAGTCCGTTCGTCCGCTCGGCGAGATCGTCCGCAGCCAGCGCTTTGCCACCGGCATGATCTGCGGCATTTCCAGCTACGCGCTGATGACCTTCATGATGACCGGCGCGCCCGTCGCCATGGTGATCGGCTGCGGCTTCTCGACCGAACTCGCCACGCTCGGCATCCAGTGGCACGTCCTGGCGATGTTTGCGCCGAGCTTCGTCACCGGCATGCTCATCAGCCGCTTTGGCGCGGAGCGCATCGTCGGCTGTGGCCTCCTCCTGCTGATGGCCTGCGCCGCAGTCGCGCATATGGGCATCGAGCTCTGGAACTTCTGGGGTGCGCTGGTGCTGCTCGGCCTCGGCTGGAACTTCGGCTTCATCGGCTCGACGGCGATCGTCGCCAGCAGCTACCGGCCGCAGGAAGCCGACAAGGTCCAGGCCTTCCACGACATCATCCTGTTCACCACCGTGGCGCTGTCGTCGTTTGCCTCGGGCAAGGTGCTCACCGCCTATGGCTGGGACATGCTGAACGCGGTCGTGTGGCCGGTGACGATCGTTTGCCTTATCCTCCTCTTGCTCCTGAAGCGGGCGCCGCGCAAGGCCGCCGCCTAACGCTCCATTCCCCTGAAATCTAAAGCGAACGAGGCGCCGCCAGTGGCGTTTCTCGGGGCTTGACGATCTCCCGTTGCAACCGCACTCTGGCCGCGCCGTGAGGGGTGCTGCTTGAGGAGGTGGTGCGTGATTCGCGGTTTTGAGGGGCCTGCGGCCGGGAGTGAGTCCGCGGGTTGTAACGGAGGGTAATGCGAAATGACCATTTTATTGGGCGTTATCGCATGCGGGTTGCTCGCGGTGGCTTACGCCATCTGGGCAACACAGTCGGTGCTTGCCGCCGACCAGGGGAACGCCCGCATGCAAGAAATCGCAGGCTACATTCGTGAAGGGGCGCAGGCCTATCTCACGCGTCAATACAAGACCATTGCCATTGTCGGCGTCGTCGTATTCATCGCCGCTTGGGTTCTTCTTTCTCCCGCCGCCGCTTTCGGCTTTCTGATTGGTGCGATCCTTTCGGGTGCCGCGGGTTTCATCGGCATGCACGTTTCGGTGCGGGCCAATGTACGCACGGCCCAGGCTGCTTCCGTCAGCCTTGCCTCCGGTCTCGACATCGCCTTCAAATCCGGCGCAATCACCGGCCTTCTCGTTGCGGGCCTGGCCCTTCTCGGGGTCTCGGTCTACTACGTCGTCCTCACGGCCGGCATGGGGCATGAGCCTGCCTCGCGCGAAGTCATCGATGCCCTGGTCTCGCTCGGTTTCGGCGCATCGCTGATTTCGATCTTCGCCCGTCTCGGCGGTGGCATCTTCACCAAGGGTGCCGACGTCGGCGGCGACCTCGTCGGCAAGGTCGAAGCCGGCATTCCGGAAGACGACCCGCGCAATCCTGCGACCATTGCCGACAACGTCGGCGACAATGTCGGCGACTGCGCCGGCATGGCCGCCGACCTGTTCGAGACCTATGCCGTCTCCATCGTCGCAACCATGGTGTTGGCGGCCATCTTCTTTGCCGGGACGCCGTTGCTCGCAACCGTCATGGTCTATCCGCTGGCAATCTGCGCCGCCTGCATCATCACCTCGATCGTCGGCACCTTCTTCGTGAAGCTGGGTTCCAACAATTCGATCATGGGAGCGCTGTACAGAGGGCTGATCGTCACTGGCGTACTGTCGATCCTCGGTCTCGGCGCGGCCACGTCCTTCACCATCGGATGGGGCTCGATCGGTACCGTCGCCGGCAAGGACATCACCGGCTGGAACCTGTTCATCTGCGGCATTCTCGGGCTGGTGGTCACGGCGCTGATCGTGGTGATCACGGAATACTATACCGGCACCAACAAGCGGCCGGTGAATTCGATCGCCCAGGCCTCGGTCACCGGCCACGGCACCAACGTCATCCAGGGGCTTGCCGTCTCGCTGGAATCGACCGCGCTGCCGGCCATCGTCATCGTCGGCGGCATCATCGCGACCTACCAGCTCGCCGGCCTCTTCGGCACCGGCATTGCCGTTACAGCCATGCTCGGCATTGCCGGCATGATCGTGGCGCTGGACGCCTTCGGTCCCGTGACGGACAATGCCGGCGGTATCGCGGAGATGTCGCATCTGCCGCCGGAGGTGCGCAAATCCACCGACGCGCTTGACGCCGTTGGCAACACCACCAAGGCCGTCACCAAGGGCTACGCAATCGGTTCCGCCGGTCTCGGCGCGCTGGTGCTCTTCGCTGCCTACTCGAACGACCTCAGCTACTTTGCCGCCAACGGCGACAAGTATCCGTACTTCGCCGATGTCGGGCAGATCTCTTTCGATCTCTCCAACCCCTATGTGGTTGCCGGCCTGATCTTCGGCGGCCTCATTCCCTATCTCTTCGGCGGCATTGCGATGACTGCCGTCGGCCGTGCAGCCGGCTCGATCGTCGAGGAGGTTCGCCGGCAGTTTCGCGAGAAGCCCGGCATCATGGCAGGCACGGAACGGCCGGACTATGGCCGCGCTGTCGACCTTCTGACGAAGGCGGCGATCCGTGAAATGGTCATTCCTTCACTGCTGCCGGTGTTGGCGCCCGTCGTCGTCTATTTCGGCGTGCTGCTGCTCTCGGGCTCGAAGGCCTCGGCCTTCGCGGCGCTCGGTGCCTCTCTGCTCGGTGTCATCGTCAACGGCCTCTTCGTGGCGATCTCGATGACTTCGGGCGGTGGCGCCTGGGACAATGCCAAGAAGAGCTTCGAGGATGGCTTCGTCGACAAGAACGGTGAACGCCATCTGAAGGGCTCCGACGCCCACAAGGCGTCGGTGACCGGCGACACCGTGGGCGACCCCTACAAGGACACGGCCGGTCCGGCCGTGAACCCGGCGATCAAGATCACCAACATCGTGGCGCTGCTGCTTCTGGCAATCCTCGCCTGATCGCATCGCCGAGCAAACAAAAAGGCCCGCGGAACATCGTTCCGCGGGCCTTTTCCTTGGAATGGGGCGGCTTAGTTGCCGAAGTCCTTGAACAGGCTGCGTGCCGCGGCCTGGCCTGCACCGGGGCCGGTCAACAGCTGGCCGAGGAAGCTTGTTTCCTTGCCGCCTGTCGGCGTCGTGCGGGTCAGCATGTCGAAGACCTTGCCGTCTTTCAGCGTGTAGTGAGCCAGCTGGCTGACGGTGCCTTCCTTGTCGAAATAGACGGCCAGGATCGACTGGTCGACCAGCTGCGGCTTCATGAAGGCGACAGGGCGCTTGCGCGTCTGCGAAATGTAGTAGAACACTTCGTTGTCGAAGGTTGCCGTCGTCGAGGGCGTGCCGAGCGAGAGCAGCACCTGCTCGCGGCTGGAGCCGACCGGAACGAGGTTTAGCGTTTCCTGATCAACCACATAGCCCTGATGGAGAACTTCACCGACATTGGCGGACTGGCAGGCGGAAAGGGTAAAACCGGCGATTGTGGCTACGACCGCCACGCGGCCGAGGGTCTTAAAGTTTTTTCTCAAATACCGCTTCGTCAACGACAGCTCCCCTTGGAGAAACGATGGCAGATCCGCCATTGCAATTCGTGCCTGCTTCGGTAAACCAGCTTCGGCTGTCATGCAACAACGTCATGGGCGCTTGCGCGCATTTCGAGAAAGCCAAGCCCGAGCTTTGTGATGATTTTTGGACTGTTTAAAAGAAAAAGTGGCAACACCGCGATTGTCGAGCGGCAATATGCATTGCTGACGGCGGCCGCACGCCAGCCTTACCTCTACACCGACCTCGATGTGCCGGACACGGTCATGGGCCGGTTCGAGATGCTTTCGGCAACGCTGATCCTCTATTTCCGCCGTACGCGCGCTTCGGCGAGGGCGGGCCAGGAAATCGCCCAGGAGATCATCGATGCCTTCTTCGAGGACGTGGATCATTCGATCCGCGAGCTCGGCGTCGGTGACGCCGGCGTGCCGAAGAAGATGAAGAAGCTGGCCGGCATGTATTACGGCCGGCTCGAATCGTACGCGGCGGCGCTGGAAACGAAGGACGTCGAGGCTCTGGCGGCAGCGCTGAGGCGCAACTTCCATCCGGATGGCGGAGACGCCGCGCCTTCGATGGTGGCGCTTGCTGGCTATCTGCTGGCGGTCGAGGCGCAGCTCGTCGATGTCGCGGAAGACGTCGTCGAAGTCGGCCAGTTGCACATTCCGCCGGCTGGGGCGTAATAGAAAACAAGAGCGTCGCCACCGGCAGCCGGTCGGCGGCTGCATTCGCGATGGGCGCCAGGTAAGCCCGCGCGAGGAAGGATCCAATTATGAAAGACGAAAGCCGGCCGGCCTTTTCTTACCCGGTGAAGGTAGGGCACATTTCGGCGAACGCGGTCAGCGTTCACCTCTCCGCCAATGAGCGCGAGCGCAAGGCGCTTGCCGAGCTTTGGAACATTAACGATGTCCTGTCGCTCGAGGCCGATCTGCAGATCGCGCGCTGGAAGAAGGATGGCGTGAAGATCAAGGGCGACGTCAAGGCCCGCATCGTGCAGAGCTGTGTTGTCACGCTTGAGCCGGTCGAAGCCGATATCAACGAGCTGGTCGAGGCGATCTTCGTGCCCGAGGGATCGCGGCTTGCCCGCCAGGCAAGCAATGATGGCGGCGAGATGGTTCTCGACCCTGACGGCCCCGATATTCCCGATACCTTTATCGGCGACACCATCGACGCCGGCGTCGTCGTCAGCGAGCAGGTTGCGCTCGCGATCGACCCTTATCCCCGTAAGCCCGGCGTGACGTTCGGCGAGCGCATCGAGAGCACATCTGCCGATGACAAGAAGCCGAACCCCTTTGCGGTCTTGAAGGACTGGAAAAAGGACTGAGGTCGCGAAAGCGTCATCTACAATTCGGTTGTCACGCAATGGAAAAGCAGTATTTTGGCCCCAAACCGGCCAGAAGAGCCGCCAAAGCGATCTGCCGCGTGCTTGGCTCAAGCGTCAGAAGCAATATGTTTCGTCAATGCGTTTCCGTTGAGTGCGCCGCGGCGGCACGTGTTGTGTGGCAGAAATAAAGGATAAGACACGCGTGGTCAGAATTTCACTTGACGTGATGGGGGGCGACTATGGTCCTGAAGTCGTCATCCCCGGCGCCGCAAGAGCGCTTGAACGTCATCCGGACATCAAGTTCGTTTTGTTCGGCATCGAAGCGCAGTGCGCGGGCCTCCTTGAAAAATATCCGAAGCTGAAGGCCAACAGCACCTTTTACGACTGCGAGATTGCAGTCGCCATGGACGAGAAGCCGAGCCAGGCGCTTCGCCGTGGTCGCGGCAAGTCGAGCATGTGGAAAGCGATCGACGCGATCAACGCCGGCGAGGCAGACGTGGTCGTCTCCGCCGGCAATACCGGCGCGCTGATGGCCATGTCGGTCTTCTGTCTGCGCACCATGCAGGGAATTCAACGGCCGGCGATCGCCGCCATCTGGCCGACGCTGAAGGGCGAGAGCATCGTGCTCGATGTCGGCGCGACGATCGGTGCGGACGCGCAGCAACTGATGGATTTCGCGCTGATGGGCGGCGCCATGGCGCGCGCGCTGTTCGAGATCGAGCGGCCGATGGTTGGGTTGCTGAATGTCGGCGTCGAGGAGATCAAGGGACAGGAAGAGGTCAAGGAAGCCGGCCGCCTGATCCGTGAAGCCAATATCGACGGCTTCGACTATTACGGCTTCGTCGAGGGCGACGACATCGGTCGCGGAACCGTCGACGTCGTCGTCACGGAAGGTTTTTCCGGCAATATTGCGCTGAAGGCTGCCGAAGGCACCGCGCGCCAGATCGCCGAATATCTGCGCGCTGCCATGTCGCGCACGCTTCTTGCCAAGCTCGGCTATATCCTGGCCAAGGGCGCCTTCGACCGCCTGCGGGAGAAGATGGACCCGCGCAAGGTCAATGGCGGCGTGTTCCTTGGCCTCAATGGCGTCGTGATCAAGAGCCATGGTGGTGCGGATGCCGAAGGTTTTGCGGCCGCGATCGATGTCGGCTACGACATGGTGAAGAATGGCCTGAAGGCGAAGATCGAGCTCGATCTGGCGAAGTACCATGGCGGCGAGCCGCCACAGGCCCTTTCCGCCGGCATGAATGATGAGGTTTGAATAGATGATCCGTTCCGTCGTTCGCGGTTTCGGCGCGGCTTTGCCGAAACGCGTGGTCACCAATCAGGAGCTGGAATCCAAGGTCGATACGTCCGATGAGTGGATCGTGCAGCGCACCGGCATCCGGCAGCGTTACATCGCGGGCGAGGGTGAAACCACGGCTTCGCTCGGCGAAGGTGCGGCACGCGCCGCGCTCGCCAACGCCGGACTTACGCCTGATGACATCGACCTGATCATCCTGGCGACCTCCACCCCGGACAACACGTTCCCGGCAACGGCCGTCAATATCCAGGATCGTCTCGGCATGCGCCATGGCGCGGCCTTCGACATGCAGGCCGTCTGCTCGGGCTTCGTCTACGCGGTCACCACGGCGGATGCCTATATCCGCGGCGGGCTTGCCAAGCGCGTGCTGGTGATCGGCGCGGAGACATTCTCACGCATTCTCGATTGGACCGACCGCACGACCTGCGTGCTCTTTGGCGATGGCGCCGGCGCCATCATCCTGGAAGCCCAGGAAGGCGAGGGCACCAATGCCGACCGCGGCGTGCTGACGGCGAAGCTTCGCTCCGATGGCGCGCATCGCGACAAGCTCTATGTCGACGGCGGCCCGTCGACCACGGGAACGGTCGGCCATCTGAAGATGGAAGGCCGCGAAGTCTTCAAGCATGCGGTCGGCATGATCACCGACGTCATCGAGGCCGCCTTCGAGGCGACCGGGACGACGGCCGAAGATCTGGATTGGCTGGTCCCACACCAGGCCAACCGCCGCATCATCGACGGTTCCGCCAAGAAGCTTGGTATCCCTCTCGACAAGGTTGTGGTGACCGTCGATCTGCATGGCAACACCTCCGCAGCCTCCATTCCGCTGGCATTGAATGCGGCGGCGGGTGATGGCCGGATCAAGAAGGGTGACCTTGTCCTGCTCGAGGCCATGGGCGGTGGCTTCACCTGGGGCTCCGTGCTCCTCCGCTGGTAAAGAAATTGCTTAAGCAACAGGCGCTTGACCGCAAAAGGCAAGGGCAATAGTCTTCGGACGCTGATCGGCGTACCAGACGTTGGTGGGGGAAGATGAGCGGAAAAACAGTAACACGGGCGGACTTGGCTGAGTCGGTTTTTCGCAAGGTGGGTCTGTCGAGGACAGAGTCTGCCGAGCTGGTGGAAACCGTCATTGACGAAATATGCAACGCAATCGTGCGTGGCGAGAGTGTGAAGCTGTCCTCTTTCGCGACCTTCCAGGTCCGCGACAAGAACGAACGTATCGGGAGAAACCCGAAAACCGGCGAGGAAGTGCCGATTTCGCCCCGGCGTGTGATGACCTTCAAGGCGTCGAACGTCCTGAAGCAGCGCGTGCTGAAGGCGCATCTCGGCCGCAGGGCCAAGCAGAAACCGGTGTCTCCCGTTTCGTGAACGCCAGACGACAGCCACAAATGTGGTTGAAAACCCATCCATAAGCCGTTGAAATGGAGCCGATTCGTGCCATCATTGGCACGGTATCGGCTCATTGTCGGCTTTCGAGCCTGAGTCGCATGGCATGGATTGGGAACGATATGGAAAAGAGCCCGGACGCTTTTCGCACCATCAGCGAGGTCGCTGACGATCTCGACCTGCCGCAGCATGTCCTGCGTTTCTGGGAAACCCGCTTCCAGCAGATCAAGCCGATGAAGCGCGGCGGTGGCCGGCGGTACTACCGGCCGGAGGATGTCGACCTTTTGAAGGGCATCCGGCATCTGCTCTATGATCACGGCTACACGATCAAGGGCGTTCAGAAGCTCCTGAAGACCAACGGCAACAAGTTCGTCGCGGCGATTGCGAGCGGCGATCTCGCGACCGTCGAGGCGCTTGCGGCCTCCAGCAACGAAGAGCCGGCACCGCCGAAGGCTGGTCTTTCCGAGGAGGATCAGATCGTTGGCCGCGCCAAGGCGCCCGCGAGCCGCCGCTTCTTCTCCTTCGGCGGCAGCAGTGACGACGTGCCCGAGATCTCTCTTGGAAAATCCTCGTCCGTGGGCAAGGAAGATCGCGCCCTGCTACAGGAGGCGCTCTATGACCTCCTGGAGTGCAAGCGGTTGCTCGACCAGGTGCGCTGAGAAAGCCATTCCGGAGGATCGATCAAGACCGTTTTCGGACGGCCGACTGAATGTCGGCCGAGCCGTCTCGGCGCAATTATCTTTTATACGATCACCAAGACGGCGTCTGTGCCGTCGGCGCGCTACCCGACGGCGAGGAGCATATGCGCGCCTATCCGCAGGACGTTCGCGCGACCATCTTCAACAGCGTTTGAAAAAGCGTCAGTAGGAGATGCGGAAGCCGCCGGGGCTCGCCGCGGAGACGTCAGGCTCAGGGTAGGGGCCCGTCCACTGCGCATAGGTCGTGTTGGTCGAACCCGAGGTCGCACAGCCGGAGAGCGTGAGAAGCGCAAGCGCGGTGAGGGCCATAAGGGACTTAAGAGGCATGGTTTTCTCCTAGAAGGGGAGACGCTCCAGGCCTCAAGGGCCAGTATCAAACTGTCCCTCAATTCATCCATGATGGCAAGCTCACGTTGCGTTAGGCAGCAAGTTTCGAGCGACGGGATCTCGTTTTGGTGAAGGTTCCGTAGCCGGACGTGCGGTCGGTGTTTTCGTCGCCACGCAGCATCGGACCTTGCAGGCATCCAGTGGCGCGCGGATGGTGGGGGCTTTCTCTGTCCGCAGTCGCGTCGCGGGGGGCGATGCCATGCCGTGAATTTGCCGAATGTCCTGTCGGACTTTCGGCTCCCAAGCATACTTTTCCACGCCGTTTGTTCCTTTTTCGATCCAGGCCGCATTTTCCCGCTTGCGCTCTAAGCGTTGGTTATATAGGGGTTTCCTCGGTTCGGAGCGTAGCGCAGCCCGGTAGCGCACTTGACTGGGGGTCAAGGGGTCGTGGGTTCGAATCCCGCCGCTCCGACCATTTTCTCCTTTATTTTCAATGATCTTGGCCCGCTACCGCCAATCGGCGAGAGGCGAGAACCGGAACATATCGCGCTCAAAACGCTGGTTCGGGAACGGATAGTCCCGAAAAAGTCCCGAAGCGCCCCGGTCATTTGTTCTTCCTTTGTTTGCGCCGCTGCTTCGATAGCGATTCGAGGGCGTCAGCGACCTCCTCGTCGAGCACGTGCGCGTAGCGTGTCGTCGTCTTGATATCGCGATGGCTGAGTGCCTTTTGCACCGTCTTCAGGTTCCCGGTCTGGCGCAAAAGCTTGGTCGCCAGATCATGCCGAAAGTCATGGAATCGGAAGTCCTCGACGCCGGCTTTGCCGCGAATACGCTTCCATTGCGTCTTCAGCCCGCTATAGGTGATCGGGTACCGGTCGCCTTTCTTCCTTCCTTCCCCATCCCCTTTGTATGAAGCCTTGCCGGTGCGCGTGCGTGCCGCCTGGTAGGTGAAGACGAATTCGGGATGGTGCCCGCGCAGGGGCAGCAGGATTTCCCGAATTTCGCTTGTGATCGCCGTTCTAACCGGCCGGTCGTTCTTCCCGAGCTTGGTGATCCATCCCGTCTGCCAATCCACCTCGGACCATTTCAGGATACACTCTCGCAGGCGCAGGCCTGTAGCGCGCTCGAAATCGAATATCGGCTGATAGTCGTTCCTGGTTGCGAGGTAGAGCGACGAGCTTTCGGTCTGCTTCAGTTCGCGGACCCGCTCGATCGGCTCTTTGAGCCAATGGTCGCGCCAGTTCGGCTCGAGCGGGAGGTCGTAGCGCCAGGTGCGTTTCGCCCTGGTGAAAATCTTCTTGATGACGAGCGTCGTCGATCGGTTGACGGTCGCGGCCGACACGAGCCGCATAGGCTCGCCGTCCTTCGTCTCCGCCTTGCCCCATGCTGTCTGGGCTCGTCGCCACTGGACGAGCTTAGCGATATCGTCGTCGCCGATCGCCGACATGAGCTTCGCCGCGCCGAAGTAATCGACGAGGCGGTTGATGTCGGTCCAGGTGGTTTCGCTGTTGGCGTGGTGCTGGCCGATCTCGGTCCAGTATCGGGCAGTGGCTATGCCCACGGTGAGAGGGCCGGCGCCGTTGGCGTGCTTGGCGGCCTTCGCAGCCGCCTTGGCCTTGTCCTTCTCTACCTTCTCGCGGGCTTCTGCTTCGCGGCGGTTCGCTGTGCCCGTAGATCCATAATATCGTACACCTGCAACTTGGAAGTCGAAGTGATAATACGGGGTGTTTTGCGGCTTGTAGACGGACACTCGCGGGTTCTCCGGCTTTTTATGAATTCGTTGATGTCGTCCATGGTAAAGCCGAGGCGCGGTTTCGACCTGCCGGCGCCGAGCGGCACGTAGGCTATATCGCCAGCCTTCACAAATTCGCGCAAGGTCCGGGTAGAGACGTTGAGGAGTTCGGCAGCTTGCTCGCTGTCGAGTAGCATGGGTGCCGTCATTGTTCGGCTCCTTGTTCTTGGCGGGCGGCCGCGGCGCCGGATTTCACGCGGGCGAGCCAGCGGCCGACCTTTTCCGGCTCAAGCCAGGCCCAGATGAGGAGGAGGGATGCGATGAAGCCGAAACCGGTCATGTCCGCGTATCCTCGGCTTTGGCGCGGATCGCAGCAGCAATTGCTCTGCCGGCGACAATCCCGAGCCGATAGTCGCGAACAGCGTCAGGGCCGGTATCCCAAGGCTCGATGTCCTTTTTGCCGAAGGCCGACCAATCGGCGTCAAGTTCCGCGATCCCTGCCGCTTCGCTCAACCCTTTGCGGCGCCCGCGCTCAAATGTGGCGTTAAGCGCATCCCAGGCACGCGCCTTATCGACCGATATCTCGCGAAGTTCGGCCACCTCCCGCCGCAACCGTTCTATCTCGGCGTCCTGCTGAGAGATGCGGGCGGCGGCTTCGTCACAGATCGTGTGATGCACACCGGCTCCCCATTCATCGATCGGGCGGTATCTGTGCAGGCGTTCGACAAGATCCGTCATGGCTTGCCTCCAGGGGCGGCGTCCCACTGGCTCGTGAGTTCCTTCATCGCTTCCCGGGTTGCGGTCGGCAAATCGGCACTCTGAGCGAGGTTGTAGAGGACATTGGACATCTGGGCGCCGAGCCGGCGCAGTTCATTCTGGCGGCTGGAAAACTCAGCGAAAGCGCAAGACAGGTAAGTCAGCGCGTTCTGCTTCCTGCCGGCGGTGATCTCCTCGCTGATCCGGTCAAAGCCGAATTTCAGTACGCCTTCGGGCTGCCAGCCATCGGGCGCGGAAGGGGCGGCGTTAGCCTCGGGCATACCGCACTGGATCAGCCACTTCTCGCGGGTGTCGTGGTCTCGCTTACCCGGCGGAAGATGAAACCAAGCCAGCCGCGCCTTCAGCCATTCGACTTGCTCCCCCACTACCGCCGCTGCTGGCACGGAGAGGGCGGCGATAACCTCGGCGGCTGTCCGACGCGCTCCATCACGACGGATGCCCCACAGGCTATGCGGCAAAGCATCCCGACCGTCTTCAATCGCCTGCCATGCTGATTTGTCGATGATCTTGGCGATCTGCTCGATCCTCTCGGGTGTCGGTGTTGGCTTCATTGGCGGGGCTCCTGCGTGGCAGCGCGCAGCTTGAACATGTCGTCAGCGGCAACGACGGCATAACCGAGTGCGGTCGCCATCGCCGTGACCGTTTCGTCGATCGGGCTGGCTGAATACGTGTTGGACATATGCACGGCTGCCGTCAGCAGCATCATGACGCCTTCCGCCGGGTCTTTGCCCGTCTGCTGGCAGAGTGAGCGCGTCACGCCCTCGATCGCGAGAATGGCCGAACGCGGATCGTCCGAAAGCTTTCCTTCGATTTCGATTTTCATGTCAAAGCTCCAGAAGGGCACGACTGGCAATCGTGCACAGGCCGACGCAAACGCATTTGTCGCCGAGTGAGCAACCGAGCGGGCCGATTTCACGATCGAAGCCCATATCGTGGTCGCAACGGGCATCGGCGATCTGTTGCAGCGCCTTCGTCAGCCTCTCGACCAGCGCCGTACTGGCGGGCTGGGTGTCGACCAGATCGAGGACGCGAGCGGCATAGTCTTCGTTGGCAGCGGATATCGCAGCTTCTCGGCTGTCGAATTTCGGCGGTTCTCCGTCAACCTTCGGCAGTCCGACGCCGTTCCACAATGCGCCTTCCTTGATCCGCCACACGTCGTACATGAAGCCGAACGGTGTCTTAGCGATCGTGGATGAGTAACCTGCTTCGTCAGTGCTTTCCGGCTTCCATGCCAGCGGCTTGACGACCGCCTCCACCTCCTGCCCGCCGTCCTTGCCGGGGGAGGAGGGATAGGCGGCCTTGCGGATTTCTTCCACGGTCGCAACGTCAATCCACCTCGCGCCGTTGGTGAAGCCAATGGTGTCCTCAGGCGAGAGATCATCCAGAAGGTCTGACATGCGTTTCAGCAGAGAGACAGATTCGTACATGTCAGCGCCTTCCCGTAAATGCTTGATCACGAGTGATCTGTCCGTTGCGTTTGGCGTTCCGCTTTATCTTGGCAAGCTCTGCCTGAGCCTGTTCGAGCGTGATTTCGCCGTCGTGAAATCGCTGCATGAGCGCTTTGCGCACTTCCATGCTGTCGGCAACCTTGCCTTCGGCTTCCGCCTGTTTCTGCGCGTCGCGGCGCGCGCGATATTCGATGCTGTCCATTTCACTCCCCTCCTGCGTCAAGAGCCGAGAGGATGCGGGTCTGGTAGTCGGACTGCGCGGCGGCCTTCGCACCGGCTAAGCCTCCATCCACGATGGAGCCGCTACCAGCTTTCCAAGGAGACCAGCAGGCGGTCCCGTTGATCTCCCAGACGGAATAATGACCGAAGGGGCTTTCAGCTATCTCTGTGTAAGTCCCCGGCGCGCCTTCGACCCACTCCAGCGCCTTGACCTTCCCCTCTACTGCAATGGGGAGGAACGGGAGGGCGGCTTCGAGGGCGATGCGCATCTGGTCAAGCGCGGTCGATCCGTGCAGCACGTCTCGCCCCCAATAGGCGTCGGCTGCGGCCTCGATTGCTTCCTTCGTGATCTGGTTCATGCTACCTCCTCAGCGCGATAGCTGCGGTTCCAAAACTTGATTGCATTTCCGGGAGTCCCGGCAGTCACGCTGATGTTGCAGCTTCCGCACGAAATGGTCTCTCGATACCAAGGCATGCGCATAGCGCCACGGCCTCTACCTGATTGACGCTTGACGCTCGGGTTCTTCGCGCGGCAATGGCTGCATGGTGAAATCTGTTCGTTTGCCATTTTAGTTCTCCCCTCCAGCGTTAAGAGCGGGGCGGTACAGCGGGCGGTAGGGCAGATCCTGCTTCGGAGACCGACGCGCGGCCTTCTCGGACTTCGGGAACCCCGCCGATTTGATCGACTGCTTCGGGCGCTTGATGCCGAGGTGCTTTTCCTCTCGGCGCTTCGCCTCGGCGATCACGGCAACGTCTTCGGCTGTCTTCGGCTTGTGGCAGCATTCGACGCCGAGGAGCTTGCCGTCGTCGGCCGTCAGCTTCCGGCTTTTATCGATCTGCAAGGCGTCGGCGATCGTGTGATCGACGTGCCAAGCCTTTTTCCCGAGCACGAGGCCGCAGCCCTCGCAAACGATCCCGTGTTTCGGATGCATGGCGCGTTTTACGATCTGGACGTAAACTGCCTTTGAGAATTCGCGACGCTTAGCCATGCAGCCATCCCCAACTCTTGCGCTCGCGTATCGCGGCAATGTTGCGGCGCGATACGCCGTATGCTTCCGCAACATCTGCGGCAGGTCGGTCGTCCTTGCGAATTTCCAGAACCTGCTCAGCCGTCAGCCGAGCCGAGTTTGTTTTTTCGCCGAGCAGCCGAGTACCGTCGGTGATCGTGTCCGCCGAATTTTGGGCGTGGGTCGCCCACCGCAAGTGACGTCGGTTGATGCACGCGCGGTTGTGACAAACGACTGGCTTGTGAGCCGCCACCATTCCGGGAGAGGGCGGCGGGCCTTCCGATTTCTCAAGGGCGAGACGCGGGACGTTATGGTATTCCCCGTCGAGGAACATAGTTCCGTAGCCGCCTTTCCCCGTGCTGAATGGCCAGAGAATGCATTCATCAGTGTTTGAGATGAGGGCCGCTTCAAGGAAGGCCAAAGGCTCTCCCTTGAATGTCTGACGACCTCCAAGAGGATCGCCATGGCGCCTCATCCGACGATAATGCAGATTGCACAGGCCTTGCCCGGTGACCCGACGGTCGCAGCCTGGCACGGAGCATTTGGTGAACTCGCGACGGGCCATCAGTTCACCTCTGGGCGCTGGCGCTGCTTTGGAACTCGCGTCATCGTCATGACGTAGTCGACGCCGTCGATGTCGGTCACGATCGCGACGCTGGCGGAATCCAGAACCAAGACCTCAGGCGCGAGCTTCTGCTCGGACTGCGTTCGCAGAGCGTCGCAGACCTTCAGGGCAGGCGGGATAAGCGGGTGGGTCATGCTGCTGCCTTCGATTTCGGTTCGGACCAAATGACGTGGTGACGAGCCCCAAAGGCGAAGATGATCTCGATCAGATCGGTCATCTCTTCCTTGGAGAGGTCGGATGAAGAGGTGCCGAGCGGGACAAAGCCGGTCCCGTCGGTATTCGGCACGAGGCGAAGCTGGTCGTGTTTCTCGCGGCGCAGCGCGTCGAGCATGACGAGCTTCCAATCTTCGGGGGTGAGTTGCTGGCCGTGCCAGGCAAGCTGAAGCGACAGGTCGGTGAGCATCGCCCACATGCGATCGTTCTGCGGCGTCGTGCGCTTCGGTCCCTTAAACTCTACCCTCGTGTCGACTGGCGCACGCATGATCCAGTCGATTGCCTTGCTGCGGAACGTTTCGTTCGCCAGAACCAGAAGCGCGCGGCCCATGATCAGCCCCCGTTCAGCGGAGAGAGTTGAGCGAGACGGCGTTGTTTGATCGAAACGGCGGCTTCGATCATGTCGGCGTGACCGTTGCTTTCGAGCACGGCTGGCGCGTCGAAGTCGGTCCAGATCTCCTCGACCTCCACTTCGTCCTTCGCACCGGCAAGGCCGGTCTCGATCTGCTCCAGGAAATCGCCGAGGGCGAATTCGGATTCGGTCTGCTCGGTGACCGGAGCAGCTTCGACCGTCTCAACGGCCTTGGCTGGCGGGGCAGGAGGAGCCGGCGGCTTCGGCGGCAAAGCCGGCTTCTCGGGCGTGATATCCCGCATCGTCTCGACTTCGTCGATCTCGCGGACCTCGAACTCATCGCGGATGCCGCCGAGCACGTCTCCGAACAGTTCGCGCAGGCAGTAGCCGGCGGCGCGCCACGCCAACATACGTTGAGGGAAGCGATACCACGGGCTATCGTTCGGCTTCTGCTCGTTCTTCTTGTCCCACTTGTTCCACTTGGTGACGATGGCCTCGGTCTGCCAAAGGCCGGCACGCTCCGCGTCTACCTGTGAGAACTCGACCCGCTTGTCTTCTCCGGTATCGAGACGCTTGGCCTCGCAGTAGCCGACCATCTTGCCATTGCGCTCGTCGCAGCCGGTGCGAAGGTACGCGACCTTGCCCGACATGCGGACGACGTTGATCAGGCCGTCGCCATAGAGGGCCGGTTTGCCGTTGATGACAGTGAAGCTGCGAAGGCTCACCATCGGCTTCAGGCCGAGCTCGGCGCCCGACATGATGGCGACCGCGACGGCGGCCGCCGCATCATCGCCGGTGAGCTTGCCGACCAGCGCCGACGGCGCCAATCCGGAAGCGACGACGGCGCGCGCGACCCGCAACGTCTCCTCGAAGGTTTGGGGGACGATAGCCATGACCTGGCCGCCGGCCGTGAGGGCTGGGATATGGGCGTTCATGCGCCTTCTCCTTCGACAGCTTCCGGCTCGACGACGCGAACGATCTTCTTCTGCGCCAGTTCGGATTCCGGCTTGATCGCCATGACCTCGACGGTGGTTTCACCGCGGGCCGTCTCGACGACGACCTTGTCGCCGACGTTCACGGTGAGCCCTTCGGGAATGAAGTAATCGTAGGTCTTTTCGTCCTTCTGCCACTTGAACTTCACGGCAGCGACGGCGAGCGAGATTGTGGTTGCGTCGGTCATCAGGCAGCCCTTTGCTCTTCGAAGCGCTCAACACCGTCGAGCTCGACGCCGGCGCGGATTGCGCGATTGGCGAGCGTCTCGACGAGCGCTTTCATTTCGGGATGGTTGCTCAAGGCCTTGATGGCCTTGTCGTAGTCGACGATGCGAGCCGAGACGAAGGTCCGGAGCGAGACGCGGGCGCCAGTGCGGCCAGCCTGCGCCTTCTGGGCCTGAGCCGCCTGTTCCTGCTGGTTGGCTTCATGCTGCAGGCGTTCTGCCTCGGCCTGCGCGGCGGTGTCGCTCACGTCGGCCTGGGCGGCGAGCGCTTCTGCCTCGCGGCGCTTGCGTTCGGCTTCGTCGCGTTCGCGCTGCTGGCGCTCGTATTCGAGGCGCTGCTGCTCCTGCAGGAACGGTGTGACGTGCGCCTTCAGCTTCTTTGCGAGCGTGTCCGGATCTTCCTTGAGCCCGCGCCACTTGTTGTCGACGTTGCGGCCGGCGTCGAGGTGCGGCTGCTTCTCGACCTTGTGCAAGTCGGTGGCCCGGTTCTTGATCGCGGTAAGGCGCTTCGCCCAAATCGCGGCCTTGTCGGCCTGATCCTGCGTTTTCACCGGCGTCTTCATGAACGCCTCGGCCTGCTCTTTCTCGGACAGGAATTCGAGGTTCAACGCTTCGAACGGATCGGTCGGCAGGTTGTGGCCAGCGGCCGGGGCGGGCGGCTCGTCGTCCCAGCCAGCGCCCTCGATAGCCTTCTGATAGGCTTCGTAGCTGACCGGGTGCGTGCGGCAGAAGTTCCAAGCGTCGCCAGCGTCGACCATTCGCTCGCCGCGCATCGCCAGCCAAGAGCCGGCCTCGTCGAGCCAGATAGCCACTGGTTCCCACTGGCCGCCCTTGAAGCGCGTGCGGTAATAGCCCTGTTCAGGCTGGCCTTCGTGCATCGGGCCGACGTTGCCCGCCAGCGCGTTCTGCCACCAAGTCCAAATGCTTGTTTCTGCGGTCATGTTAGACGGTCCTCTCGGCTACGATTTTGCGGTGGATCTCCTCGGTGTTCGCAAAGCCGATCGCCATGAAGGCGAGGATGGCGGCGAGGAGGATGATGAAGGTGGCGACGCCGTAAGTGGCGCGGTTGAACTCGGCGAGCCCGTCCAGGTCGATGTGGCGGGCCGGCGGCAGGCTGCATCGTCCGCACTCGCAGTACCGGGCTGCCGGGTCGCACGCGTATTGGATAGGGCGGGTCATTGGACACCCGCCGCCAGCTTTGCGACGATGCGATCAGCCGAGTAGATTGCATTCGTGGTCAGCTTGCGCTGCCAAGCGCTGTTGCGCGGCGACCAGTTCCAGCCGGAGCCCTTGAGGTTCGCGATCGTGTCGCTGTCGGGCTTCCCTTCGAAGAGGATCTGCACGCGGTCCAGATCGAAGTTCTGGACGATCTCGACGCCGCCGATGTTCTTGCTTTCCGAGCCGGTCTTGGCGTTGGGGTCGACGACGGGAGCCGGGGCGCCAACGGCCTTGATGGCCTTCAGTGCCGACTTAAGCGCGCGGTCTTGCCAAGCGTAGAATTCCTTCGCTCGGTTCTCGTAGGCGTTCCAGATTTTCTCCTGGCGCCGGACAGGGAAGTTCGCGGGGCCGGTGATCATCGTCGATATCATGCGGCTACGGGACGACCACAAAGCAGAGAGGCGCTTGATATACCCTTCGCGGTAACGTTCGGCCTGCGCCACCGCCTCACTCATGCGAGCTTCGGTGTCAGCGTCGGCGACCAGCTTGTCGTTGAAGCTCTGGATAGACGCGACGTAGTCGGCGACTTCGCTTTCGCCGCGGCGATCAGGAGTATGGCTGGTGCCGGCGTGGGCACGAGTTGCCAGTTCAAGGCTGACGTCGGATGCAAGAGGCGCCCTCATCACAGGCCCGCTCCGATGACAGGCGCGAATTCGCGACGGGCGAGGCTGGCGCGGTTGTCGTATTCAGGCTGGTCGATGAACGACCCTTCGGAGAAACCGGAGGCGCGCAGGATCGCGCAGGCATCTAGGATGGCCCGGTTGTAGGCCTCGTCTTCTGCGGAGAACGATCCGCCACCAAGGGCTTCAATCTCGCGGTACAGTTCGTGCAGCTTCACGCGGCGGGGCTTGAAGGACATTACGCGGCCTCCTTCTCGATCGAGGGCGTTGCGGTGAAATCGGGGAAAGCAGAGAGGCGCTGGTGCGTCTCGACCGAGCAACCACGGCATTCGGGGTTTGTGGCCAACTCTTCGTAGGCCTCGTCTTCGTCCCAGAACTCGACTGCATCGGCGTCGTCGTAAGAGAAGAAGCCGTCGATCGTCAGGAGCCGGCCAACCTCGTCTTGGATGCTGTATCGGGTGACCATCGCCATTTGCTTCGTTCCTCTCGTCAGCGCCTTGCTGATGAAAGAAGTATGCGATAATCGCACAGTTGCCGTCAATATGGATTGTGCGAAAAAAGCACGATTTGTGCTATCGGCTTGAATTAACAGTCCGAAAAATTCGACTCGACTCGGTTCATTCGTTCTGCTTCGATGAGAACATAAGGAGAACAAAAATGGGTCTAGCGGTTACGAAATCGAACGTCCCCTTCACGCTGCATATCCGGTGCGTGAATTGTTACCGGGAGAGCGTGAAATGCATCGAGGTGCCGGTCGTCGACGATGCGCCGCTGGATACGGATGAACTGATGGAGAGCGCCTATCTCGATGGCGTTCGATATCGCTGCGGCAGCTGCGAAGGGCTTGCCGGCCAAATCTTCGGGATCAGTGGAGGTATGCGATGATCGAGAGAGAAGTCACCGAGTTTGTCATTGTCCCGCCCTACGCGGAACGTCACCTCGTCGAAGCCGCTAAGGAGCGGATGAAGCACTATCTGGAAAACCGATTCCCCGGATACACCTTCCGCATTGCGCAGTTCGCGCCCGTCGGTGACGAGGGCGATTTCTGCGTCGTGCCGATGATGGGTTACGTCGGGGATGACGGCAAGAGCCGCCTATGCGACGAGCCAAAACGCTGGCTCGTTGCTGATATCCACCAGGCATGCCGGGAATTCGACCTGCGGGGCAGGCGGCACTGCGCCGCCTAGAACCCCGGCATTTCGTTGACGATCCGGCGTACCAGGGCGATCACCTCGACCTTTACGCCGTCGTCAGCCTCGAAGTTCCGGTGCACGACAATAGGTTTGTGCTTCGGATTGGTGGACCGAGGGTGAAACTCTGTCCGGTCGGCGTAGATCTCTATCTGCTTCACTGACCATTCCCGGAAGTGGCCGGAATCGCGGGTGCGCTCGACGACCACTACCATGCCGTCGCGCAGCACGACCTGGCCCGCGACATCCTCATAGGCAACGCACACCGCGCAGTCTCCCGCCAGTATCGGCCGAGGCTTCAGGTCATTCATCGAGTCTCCCGAGACGTCAAAGCCGATCTGTCGCGCGTTCGGAAACCGATCGTCGCGCGGCAGTGTCAGCGTTCGCGGCTCCGACTGGTCGAAGTCATCGACCTCACGGAAAGCGCCCGCTTCGACCGTGCCAATGATCGGGATGACGGACAGGGCGCCATTGTAAGGCGTGAGCTCGGAACTCGGCGCAGCCTCGCCAAAGTACGTGGCTGCCAAAGCGACCTCGTGAGACTTCAGCCCACGCTTCCCACTGACGATCTTATTGACCGCCGACGGATGCACGCCGAGCACCTTCGCCAGCCCAGTTTGAGACATGCCGGGCTTTTCGAGATTCTCGATAACCCACTTTTTGTAAGGATCTTCAAGCATATGGCATTTTCGCACAGTGAAAATGCGCGGTCGTGTGCGAAGATCGCATAAAACTCTTGACGGCATGTGTGCGATTATCGCATAGTGACCGCATGCAAACGAACGCGACCACTCCCACACTTGAACCGGCTGCGACGATCATTGATCGGTTTGGCGGCCCCGATGCTGTCCAGCAGATCACGGGCGCCAGCAGGACCCGCGTGTATCGGTGGACGCAACCCAAATCGAAAGGCGGTACCGGGGGAATGATCCCGACGCCGCACGCTCTGAAGCTCATTGCCCACGCAAAGGAAGCTGGTTTGCCGATCACGGCAGAACACTTCCTGCCGACCGCGGAGCCGGCCCAATGAGCGCCGAAGGTCAGATCAAAGCATTCATCGACCGCATCCTGCGCCTCAAGCAAGAGCAGGACGTTATCGGCGACGACATCCGCGACATCTACGCGGAAGCCAAAGGCATGGGCTTCGACAAGACTGCCATGGGCAACGTCGTTGCTCATCTGCGAAAGGTCGCGAAGAAAGGTTCCGAGACGGTCGCCGAGCAGGGCGCCATCTTCGACATCTATCTCGCTGCTTACGACGGTCATGCGCCTGCGCCCGCCCGCGTACGAGAAAACATTGAGAAATTTGACCCGCTGACGGGCGAGTTCCTCGACGAAACCCAAGAGAGGCCCTCGAACAACGATGAGGCATGCCCAGAGGCAGGTCCGCAAGCCGAAGCCTCTCCCGCCGGGACTGGGACCGGGACGCTTGCGGATCGTGAGGGCCGCCGCGACGGGGAGGCGGCTTCGGTCGACCTCCCCACCAAATCCGAGATCCCCAGCGACCAGCGCGAGACCGACCGTGAGGCGGCGGCAACTGGCGTCGGCGCCAACGAAGGAGGAGACGATGTAGAGAGCAGCGCGGAGCGCGCAGGTCTCGAAGGAGGCCCCGTCAACCTTGAACCCACTGGCCCGGTGGCAGAATGGGCACCGAATTCGCCTGAAGAGGCACCGAAATTCCCCACGAACCCCGAAGAGGAAGCTGAGGCCAAAGGCGCGGCAACTGATGACGCGGAGGATCGGGGCGAAGGCGATAAAGACCGTCAGCGGTCGCCCGAGCCCGGAACGACTGACGGGCGCCGGCAGGGCGGCGTAGAGCATCTGACCTCGGTCGATGTCCCTGCACCTTCTTTCCTCACCAAGCCGCCATCTCCGCTCCGGCCCAATTGCCAGCGTCCAGAGATGTGCGCGGGCGTAGGAAGAACTCATTGCCACTCCTGCACCAAGGCGATGCGCGAGCACGAGGAGTTCGCATGAACCTCCACGCCGTCGAGCACCAACACGACATCGAGACGAGCAGGGCAGAGGTCTACGCGGTTGAGATCGCGACCGGTGTCCAGCTTCCTGAAGAGCAATTCGACAGAGCCGTCATGCTCGACGTCGAGCGCCGGCCACCACGCACGAATTTCACCAGAAGGAGCGCACGATGATTGCCGTTCAGATCTTGTTCGCCGCGACATTGGTTCTCGCCTTTCCGCTTCTGGCTGGTGTGGCTTGGTTCGCTGAGGCGCAGTTCCGGCGCGAGGCGGCTCTGAAGAATTTCAACGCCATGACAGACGACGAAATAGCGACGGCGGTCCTGTCCGACCTCCGCCGCGGCGTCATCCTGGATTGATCGCGGGTTCCTCCCTCCTTGACCGCGATCAGCTCCGGTCCCGGCCTTTCTCCTCCCGGTCGGGACCGGACACCCTCAACCGGATCCGCTTGTTCGAGAGCCTCATCACGACGGCATTCACGGCGGATCCCAATGAAATGGCCGACGGCGACAGGGGATCGCCGTCGGCGGCAGAGGCGGGGTGCGGCGCCCGGGTTCCTCTGCGGAAAGGAATGAGATTTTCGACCTCCGAATGAGCGCCGACCGTTGGCGCGGTCAGGCTCTCTTCGGACTGGTCAGTAAGGTTTCTGCTCATCTGCAGTGTCTCCTAAGCAAAGACACTGTGTCATAGGCGGGAACCGAAAACATGGAAAAGAAATCCAGAATTCTGGACGAGACGAAGCAGGGAAAATGCAAGCACATGAGCGACGTTGCGACTGCAAATTACCTCATTAGATCGATCGGCGGCGGTGGCCGGATCAGCGATATGTTTTTCGAGGCTGCGGCAATCCTCCGAAAACTCTTCCCGCACAAGGGCGAACCCAAGAAGCAATGGACGGAACGCCGTCTCAAAGCTTGGTGGAACAACGAAACCGACGTCGTTCGCCACTGGCAGATGATGGAACTCTACGCGGCTGCTGAAGCCGCGAAGGAAGAACGAGCACTGCTGCGAGCAGCAAAGAGGGACCATGCCGATTTCATCGAAAAAACCGCCCGTATTCGTGCGTTGGCTCAGCTTGAAGCAACGGCTGATCATCGCTGAGAAGCTGCGCGGCCTCGGCTCGTCTCTCGCGGAATGGATTTGCCCGGAGTTGAAGGAAGGGGACGCTTAGATGGTCGCCTACTACAACGAAATCGATCCGGCCGCGGCTCATATCCTGCGCGCGCTCATCGATGAGAACGTCATCGCGCCTGGCATCGTCGACACCCGATCAATCAAGGATGTTCAGCCGAATGACCTCATTGGTTTCACGCAATGCCATTTCTTCGCTGGCGGCGGTCTCTGGTCCGTTGCAGCTCGACTTGCTGGATGGCCTGATAACGAACCCCTCTGGACCGGAAGTTGCCCCTGTCAGCCGTTCTCGGCGGCCGGAAAAGGCACAGGAACAGATGATCCAAGGCATCTGTGGCCGGACTTTTATCGCCTCATCCGTGCCAGACGGCCCGCTGTCGTCATGGGAGAGCAGGTTGCGGGAGCGGCTGGCTACGGTTGGTTCGACGGAGTCCGCTCTGATTTGGAGGGCGAAAGATACGCCAGCCGGTCGGTCGATTTCCCGGCTTGCAGTGTCGACGCGCCACATCAACGGAATAGGCAGTACTGGGTCGCAATGGCCGACGATGAAGGCGGCGAATGCGGGTCCGGACTTCGCGAAGACGGAGAGAAGCAAAACGGGAATGTCTCTCCAGACAGTGATCGCGCTTGCCCAGCATGCGCCGGCCGCGGCCGTCTCGGACCATTCTTCCCCGGAGGTATCTCAACAATCTGCGGAAACTGCAACGTGGTCGACGCCGCGGGCATCCGACGGTGCGAAGGGCAGCCCCAACCAGAAATTTTCGGCGGGCGGACAGCCGCTCCCGGCGCAGATGCATCAGGCGTCACCCTGGGTGACGCCTTCGGCGAGGGATTGGAAGGACAGTCCTGGCATGGCGACAAGCTCGGGCGATCGGAACCGTATCGATCAATTACCGCGGCAGATGGCGCAGGAACCTCAATCGACGTGGCCCGCGATCACGGCTTCCAACGGCGGGAGCAACATGAACTCTCCGGCGACCGCGGAGCGCGGACACGGGAAGAACATCGTGGGGGTGATGGTCGAAACGGCACTCACTGGTCTGATGCAGAATGGATCATCTGCCACGACGGAAAAGCGCGGCGCGCCAAACCCGGTCTTCGCCTTCTGGCTCATGGGGTTCCCGGACGAGTGGATCTCTGGCGCGTTGGCGGCAATGCAATCGTACCGGAAGCCGCGGCGGAAGTGATCGCATCTTTCATCGATGTCTATGGCCTGCCGAGTGATTGGAGGGCTGCAGCATGAGCGATCCCGCCGAGATGATCCAATGGCTCGATCGCCGCATCGCCAGCGCCATGACCTGGCTCAAAGACCACGGCCACGGCTCCAAGAAGCCCCGCCCCGAAAACGAGATCAGCACCAAACTCTACGATGTCGCGAGGTTCGAAGAGATCAAAGCGGCATACCTTAAAGCGCTCGCGAAGAGGGATGCAGCATGACGGCGAGATCAAATCATTGTTCCATCGAGAACTGCCGTCAGCCAAAAAAAGCAAAGGGCCTTTGCAGCAAGCACTACCAGCGCCTTGCAAAGTATGGCGACCCTTTGGCTCTCAAGTCCAGCGGCAAGGGCGAACCGGAAGAGTATTTTCGGAACGTGGTTCTCACCTATGACGGTGATGCCTGCCTGACATGGCCGTACGGTGTGAGCCAGTACGGGTATGCAATCATTGGCAAGGAGGCAAAGGACCACGTCGGCTCTTGCTTCGTCTCTCGGTTGGTGTGCGAGGCAGCCAATGGGCCTCCACCGACGTCTGAGCATCAGGCTGCACACTCGTGCGGCAACGGCCATCTCGCCTGCGTAGCCAAGAAACATCTGTCTTGGAAAACGCCCAAAGACAACAGCGCCGACCGGGTGCTGCACGGCACTCTCGCGTTGGGCGAGAAGAACGGAAGGGCCAAGCTCACTGAGGCGCAAGTCTCAGAAATCCTGTCCCTTCGCGGGAAACAGCCGCGGAAAGAAATAGCCGCTAGGTTCGGTGTCACACCTCGGACGATCTCGGACATCCACTCAGGTCGCAACTGGAAGGCCGCGTACCTGAAGGCGCTTGAGCGGCGAAATCAGGAAGGGGCGGCGGCATGACCCACGAAACCCGATCTATCCTCGACGGACGCTGCACCATCCATGTCGGCGACTGCCTTGCTGTCCTCGCGAAGCTCCCTTCCGACAGTGTCGATTGCGTCGTCACGTCACCACCCTATTGGGGACTTCGCGACTATGGCACGGCGAAATGGGAAGGTGGCGACCCTGATTGCGACCACCGTTCGCCGACCATGCGCGAAGGGCGCAACGAGGAACGATCAACGCTTGCCGGCAGCGCGGCGACGAACAGCTATCAGCTTCGCCTCTCGCACCGGTCCGCTTGCGGTAAGTGCGGCGCGGTGAAGGTTGATCACCAGATCGGTCTTGAGCCGACGCTCGCCGAACACATCGAGGTCATGGTCCGTGTGTTCGAAGAAGTGCGGCGGGTCCTGAAGCCGACCGGCACTTGCTGGGTCAACTATGGCGATTGCTATGCGACCACGCCGAACGGCAAGTCTGCCGCCGAATACAAGGCGGATGGCCTCGACGACCGCACGTTCCGCGATAAGCCGTTCTCGACAATCGGGGGGACGATCAAGGCCAAAGACTTATGCATGATCCCGAACCGTCTCGCCATCGCGTTGCAGGACGCTGGCTGGTGGGTTCGATCCGAGATCGTTTGGGGTAAGACCAACCCCATGCCGGACAGTTCCGGCGCCTACCGCCCGTCGACATCGCACGAGAAGATTTTTCTCCTCACCAAAAGCGAGGACGCGGACGTATGGCGCGCTCGTGATACCGGAGAGGTTTCGTTCTACCCAGCCTTGGAAGAACGCTGCCCGCTAGTCACCGACCCGTCACGCATGGCCGCGCGCTGGATGCGGATGGGAGCATACTATGACGCGGAGGCAGTGCGCAAAGCTCCGGCCGATGCGACCGTTGTTCGGCTATCGCAGAACATCGATGCTCAGGTGGGGAGTGCACGCGCTAACGGTGGAACACGCGCCGATCGGCCCATGAAGGCCGTGCGTGGAAGAGCTACGCACGGGAGGCACACCCTTGGTGAGACAATCCCGGTGTCAGAACGGCGCGAAAAGGTCCGCGCTTCCGACGTTGCATCCCCACGCCATGCTGGTCACATTAACCACACCGGCATCGAGAACACTCCTCGCGGCGAGGGGCGTTACCTGCGCAACTACGAGCCTGCGCCTCTGACCGTTTGGGAAATGGCAACGCAGGCGTTTTCAGAAGCTCATTTCGCGACCTTCCCTCCCGAGCTTGCCGAACGCTGCATCATTGCCGGTTGCCCGAAGGGGGGCGTCGTCCTTGATCCGTTCGGCGGCGCAGGGACCACCGCGCTCGTAGCTCTTCGCCACGGCCGCGCTGCGCAGCTGATCGAGCTCAATCCCGAGTATGCCGACATCACCTGCCGGCGATTGGAATCCGAATGGAAGGTGAAGCGCCGGCAGACGATTGTCGATCACGGACCGCTGTTCGCAGGAGGTGTCGCATGACGACCTTCCTCGACGCCTACGCCCGTTTCGGTCCCGATTCCATCGCCATCTCCGCTGCCTTGGACATCAAGGAGCATGAGGCCGACCGGCTCATCAGCGCTCGGCTGAATGCCGATTACGCGGAGCGCCTGCACGCGCGCCGGATCAACAAGATCGGCTACGCCGGCAGAGAGCCATTCCAAGCAGCGGAGTGGGCGAAATGAGCATGCCACGCCACAAAGCCAAGCGTGATGCAGCCGAGCCGGCGATAGTCGCCGTTCTCGAGCGCGTCGGCTTCAGCGTCTACCGCCTCGACCAGCCGGTTGACCTGCTCTGCGGCTTCCGCGGCAGAAACTACCTCGTCGAGGTCAAGACCGGCACCAAGGGATACGGCAAGGGCCTGAACGCCAACCAGCAGACCTTTGCCGACGACTGGCGCGGGTCTCCGGTTTTCACGCTGCACAGCGTCGAGGACGCCGTTTCCTTCTCCCAAGCCATAGCAAGAGGTGACCACCGTTGAGCAACGTCATCGTTCTAAACGACCACATCAACAAGGCGTGGGAGGCCTATACGGCAGCCCAGCAACTGGCCGCGACCACTGGCAATATCGAGGACGGCATTGCCGCCGGCCGTGCTTGGCGCCGTTGGCTGTCGCTCTTCATGAACGAGGAGCAGAAAGAGTTCGTAGGTTTCGAAAGGGCGTCTGCATGAACGCGCCTGTCTTCGATGCCAAGGGATACGTTGCTGACATCGAGCAAAACGTTCTTGGCTCGCTGATGTACGGCGGCGAGAGCCAAGAGACCCTTGCCACGCTTCAGGACTACCATTTCGTCGAGAAGTTCCACCAGGAGATCTACCGCGCGATCCGGGCGGCATACGAGCGCTATAACTTGTGCAATCCCGCACTCGTCCGAAAGCTTCTGCCAGAGGACCAGGTCACGGTTTTTGAGAAGGCCAACGACAAGAAGGTCGGTGCCTACCTCGCTCGCCTGACAGCCACGGCCACCGCCGGCGCAGCGGCCTCGCCAGAGAACGCCCGCAAGATCATTGAGCAATGGGCGCGGCTCGCGCTCGCCAACGAGGCAGGGCGCGTCTATGCCGCGGCCAACGATCCGATGGCCGATGTGCGCATCATCGCTCATGAGGCGGCGAGGGCGATCGACGACATCATGGCTGAGGTCCGCTCGGGACCGTCGCGGAAGACGCGTGTCACGATCGCCAACGCTGCGATGCGCGCCGTATCCTCTGCCGCCGAGGCAAAGCAGAACGGTACGGGCATCACCGGCATCACATGGGGCCTCGTCGACCTCAATCGCATGACCGGCGGTATTCAGCGCCGAGACCTGACGTTGATCGGCGCTAGGCCGTCGATGGGCAAGACAACGATTGCCTTATCCGTTGCCATCGCTGCAGCCAAGGCTGGCGCTTGTTGCGGCCTTGTCTCGCTCGAAATGGATGCCGAGAAGGTCGCCGCCCGCGCGATTTCGGACGTGCTTTATGACTGGGGCAAATCGGTCCCGTACAGCGACATCATCCGTGGCGACGTCACCGACGAGCAGCTTGACCTAATCGTTGGCGCTCAGGAGCGGTTCAACCAGTTGCCGTTGATCATCGACGACCAGTCAGGGCAGACCGTCACCGACATCCGCACCCGCGCCGAACGCATGCTTGAGGACAGCCGGAAGACCGGCAACCCGATGTCCGTCCTCTTCGTGGATCATTTGGGCCTTATCCGCCCGTCGTCGCGCTACAGCGGCAATCGGGTGAATGAGATTGCCGAGATCACCTCAGGCTTAAAGTCGCTCGCCAGAGAGCTCGATATCGCCGTGGTGCTGCTGTCGCAGCTTAATCGAGCGGTCGAGAGCAGAGAGGACAAGCGTCCGTTGCTCTCCGACCTTCGCGATTCCGGCGCGATCGAGCAGGATGCCGACATGATCGCGTTCCTGTTCCGTGAGGCCTATTACCTCGAACGCGAGCAGGGCGGCTCCTATGAGGAGCAGGTCGCGCGTGAAGATCGCCTGGACGCCTGCCGAAACAAACTCGAATTCAACGTGGCCAAGCAGCGCAACGGGTCTCTCGGCACGGTGAACCTGTTCGCCGACATGGCTTACTCAGCAGTCAGGAATGGAGCCCGCACATGAGCGAACTACCTTGGGTCAGGTTCTTTCCTTCGGACTGGCTCGGCGGCACGCGCGGCATGAGCGCTGTCGAGACCGGCATCTATATTACGCTCGTTGCCACCATGTACGAGCGCCGGGAGCCAATTCCTGAAGATCACGCCCGCTTGGCTCGCCTTTGTGGGGCTTCCAACTCCGCCTTCAAGCGGGCTCTCGATACGCTCGTCGACGAGGGAAAAATCACTCGCGTCGAGGGCGGGCTTTGGAACGATCGCGTCGAAAAAGAGCAAGTCTACCTCTCAGAAAAGTCAGAGGTAGCCCGACGCGCTGGAAAAATGTCAGCGGAAAAAAGGAAGCAAAATCAACAGCCGATTTCAACAGACGTTCAACGACCGTTCAACGGGCGTTCAACCAAGCCAGAAGCCAGAAGCCAGAAGCCAGAAGCTACGCTTAGCAGCGTAGCCCCTGCGCAGCCGGATTTTGACGTGATCCAGAGCAGACTCATCGATGCAGCTGGACACAGCGGCATCCATCCTCATGGCGCATTCATCGTGGGCCCGATCGTCGAGTTGATTGCCTCTGGCGTTGATCTCGAAACGGACATTCTGCCGGTGATCAGGTCGGCTGTCGCCCGTCGAACGCGGCCGGTCGGTTCATGGTCGTACTTCGTCCCAGCGATCCGGGAGGCCTACGAGCGTCGTATCGCCGCCGGCAAGGGGTTGGTGCAAGCCCCACAGTTGGCGACTGCCGACGAGGACTGGGCTCGCCGCCTGCGCTTCGCCAGAACCAAGCGCATGTGGAGCGTCGCCGAACTCGGACCAGCGCCGGGACAGCCAGGCTGCCGTGTTCCAGCCCATTTGCTCGAACCGACAGACGGGCAGGGCTGGACCGACATGTCCGAAGGCGGGAGGGCTGCACATGCTGCGTAAGCTGCGCCCACGCCCCGACGCCAACGACCACGTCATCGCCTTCCGCGTCCACCAGCTGCGCGCACTAGGCCACCTGACGCCGACCGATTACGTGCGGCTTCGGAGCCTCGAACTCCGGATCCCGTCAAAGGTCATGCTCGGGCCGACGCAGCGCCGGACCATCACCAGACATCGCCACCGCATCATGTGGGAGTTGCGTCAGCAGAGGCGCATGTCGCTGCACGCCATCGCCCGCGTCTTCTCGCGGGACCACACGACCGTCGCTTACGCCTTGAACAAGATCGACATGGAGAACGCCCGATGAACGACACCATCAACAAGCAAACGTCCTGGTACGCGGTGCGCGCGGTCCCTGGCTCTCAGCGCATGGCAACCGTGCTTGAGCCGGCGAACGACGAGACCGAGGCCGACAAGAAGGCCCGCGACCGTCGCAAGGGCGAAAGCATCCTAGAGCGCAATCTCCGCAATGAGGGCATCGACGTCTACATGCCGTCGTTCTGGGACATCACCCAGCACCAGCGGACCAACAAGATGATCGAGCGCCGGTTCCCGCTCCTCGTGGGCTACGCCTTCGTCAACATCGAGCAGAGCGACTTCGAGCGTGTCCGCAACATCGATGGCGTTTTGTCGTTCGTCCGGCCGTCATTCGATCGGGGCCCGATCGTCTTCCGCGACACCGACATCGGGAGCCTCATGTTCGCTGATTTCCAGCAGCGGCAGCAGTGGGAGCGACAGCGCGAAGAACGGCTCACCCTGTCTCACGCACACCGCCGGAACACGCTCAACAAGCGCCTCGGTCTGATCTTCCCGAAGGGCCGTCGCAAGAAGGTCCCACTGCGAATGCTGGCCGAAGCGGCGATCGACGAACTCGCCCCCGCCAGCCGTCAACATGTTTTGTCGATCCTCAACGAATTGAGGGCCATGGATGAAGAAATGGACGCTTGCCGAGCAAGCTCAAGCCATTTATATTCGGCGGCGTGATTTGGGTGTACTGTCGGACCTTGCATCTGCAACGGGAATACTCGACGGCCCAGCCGGGAGCCTTCCGCCTCCTGCCCAAAGGAAAAATGCATCCAAAATTCAGGCCGCCTCCGGGCGGCTTTTCGATTCCCATTGCCCGGAAGCGCTGCTGGAAAATGCAGATAGACCCCGGCTGGGCAAGAGCGACCACCCAATGACCGCTGTCTATGCGCAGGGTGGTCGCCTTCAATTAGAGATCGGGCGAGCAACTAGGCTGCTACCTCCCTCGTAACGGAGGGAAGGGCCTTTAGCGTAAGCGGGGCTCATGGTTGCTCCCCGAGCAGATCAGGAAGACGGACAAGGCTTAGGCCCGTGAGGAGGGCCTGCTGGTGGGAGATGATGCGTTCATACGCGTCGATCGCCTAACCACTGGCGGGCGTTCCAAGCCGGAGTGGGAAGCGAGTGGTCTCCTGACAGTCGGTTAAGGGTGGCTGTAAAGTCCTCGTGAGAGCCTCGCCCGCAAGGGTCCGACTAGGGCAAAGATCAGGAAGAAGCGGCTACGGCGAGGCTTAAGCCAGCGGTCCGTAACAGCAAAAATCGCCGGGAGCCTCGCTTTCTCCCTTCCTGACACAGTTACAGCGCCAGAGAGCCCCGCACCGGTTTGTCACCCGGTTGCGGGGTTTTCGTTGGAGGTGACCATGAAGCTCGACATCTCCAAAGGGTGGATCCTGAAGCGAGCGGCCCTCGAAGACGGTCACGACGTCCATGCCTGCAACTGCATTGGTCCGCAGAACGGTCAGCCGGTCTGTCCTTGCCGCATGCGCGGCGTCGAGATCGAGAATGGACGCTACATCGAGCGCCGCGATCTGGGTCCGGTCGGCAAATGAAGCCGGTAGATCAGACCAAGTTCGCCGGCGAGGGTGCTGGCGGTAACTGCGTCCAGGCTTCGTTGGCGTCGATCCTTGATCTTCCCCTCGATGCCGTCCCGCACTTCCTCGAAATAGCGGATCAGCCAAGCCATTGGGAACTGGCCTTTATGGATTGGCTGGAAGAGCGCGGCGTCGGATACATCCGGCGTGAAGGGGAGTGGATCTTCGACGGTTACTATCTCGCCTCCGGTCCTTCTCCACGCGGCGTCAGCCACATGGTGGTCTACCACGACGGCGAGCTAGCGCATGACCCGCACCCGTCGCGGGCTGGCATCCTGAATGTCGCAAGAACATGGGTTTTGACCCCACTCGACCCGGCAAGCATCCGCCTGACAGAAATGCCTAAACCTCAAGTCTACCGAAAGGAAACCGCATGAGCCGCCATTTCTTCGCATACTCGTACAGCCGCCTGTTCGTGATCGCCGACATGGTCGCCGCGGTCGCGATCGTCGTCGCTTCCCTCGCGCTCGCCGTCGTTCGCTATGGCGCCGGCATCACCTGGCATTCCCTGCAGAGCCTCTGCCTCGCCGCCTATCGCGTCGTCGGCTCTCTCAAGCCGGTCTACCGCGAGAGCTACGATACCCACGGCCTCAGTCTCGATGCCGGTCGAATGCGACCCTAATCCCGCATGCCTGAATAGGGAGCCGGACCACTGGCCCGGTTCCCCCGATGTCTCAACTTGTGCCCTCAGGAGAGGGTAGAGGTTGGCGCATCAGCGCCCATCACCGTCGTTAGTTAGCGCCGCTATCAGCCTTTGTTTGTTGACGAACTCGATAAAAGCCTTTTTCTGTTCGGCGCCCGCGTAAAACTGAAAACTGCTGTGGTCCGACGCGAGCCGCATCAAATCCACGCAAGTGGCTGGTGATTTCAGCTTGAACAGGTTGTGGTAGAAGACCGTGTAAGCAACGAGGGCGTCATCCCACGGTATGTTCTGGGTGCTGCCCAGCGTGGCGTATAGGGGTTTCCGATGGTCCTCTGTATACATCGACATCCGCGCAGCAGCGGCCCCTCCACAGGTCGATAACGTCACGAATAGTCCCCGTTCGAGCCCCTCATTCAGCGGCGTCAGGATTGCCAAAAGGGATTCCCAATCAATCATCGTGCCGTCGGTAAGGCAGATGCCTTGATCATTGCCATGCATGCTGAGGTGTACGATCGGGATGCCGAGCCGCGCGATGGCCCGCCGCAAGGGCGAGTGTTCGTCGGATAGGTCGAAGGCTCTAACGAATTCTTCTTCGTTCACCGCCAGGAAGTACTCGTGGCGGGTGTCCGATAGCCTGAAGGTTTCGCAGAGAGAGCGACCCTCGGTACGCCCATCGGACAGATCGCGGGGGTTTGGCGACTCCACGATGTAGACAAAAGGCAAATTTTCTCGCGCCATTCCGAATCTCCGGTTTCCGTCTATTAGCAGGAAACGAAGAAAAGGGATCAGACGCAACTGGAACGTGGCCAGTACCTATATTTGCACCCTTGAATTTGCGCAGGCTGGGGATAACGGGGACGATGCGACCACAACCCCCAACCGAGATCTTCGAGGATTTCAGCGGATGCGCCTTCGTGGCCGCTCCCGAACTCGAAGCCTGGGCGCGCGAGACCTTCATTGATCCGGACAGCGACATGTTCAACCCGGATCACGCTCACCTCCTGCCGGCGTCGATCGGCATGCTGTGGACGACGGTGAGCAACGCGAAGAAGGGCCGCACCGTCATCGGTCAAGCCGAGATGGGGCAGCCTGCCGGCATGATGGGTAAATGGGCCCGGGCAAGAGCAGAGGCGCAGGTCCTCGGTTGGTTCGGCTCGGTCCCAGACTTCATCATCACGATCGATGCCAACTTCTGGGTATCGGCAAGCGATGCGCAGGCCTGCGCTCTGATCGAGCATGAGCTTTCACACTGCGCGCATGAGCTCGACGACTTCGGCGCCCCGAAGTTCCGCAAAAGCACAGGGCTGCCAGTCTACACGCTGCGCTCACATGACGTCGAAGCCTTCATCGGTGTAGCCGCTCGGTATGGTGCCGTAGAGGCAGGAGTGAGGGAATTGGTCGAGGCGCTGTCAAAGCCGCCGTTGATGACCGCAGACCTAATCGGCTGTGCTTGCGGGACCTGCCAGGCTCGCGCCGCCTGATCTTGATGGTGTCCTGATAGAGCTATGGCCGAACGAAAACTCACACATGAGCAGCAGACCTTTGTCGTCCAGTCGCTCGCTTGCTTCGATAGCCCGTCGGTTGTCGCCGCCGCGCTCAAGAAGGATTACGCGGTCACCCTGACGCCTCAGGCGATCGAGTGCTACGACCCGAACAAAAAGGCCGGCGCTCGGCTGGCGCAAAAGTGGAAGCTGCTGTTCGAAGAGACCCGCAAGACTTTCCTTGAGGACACGGCCAACATCGCGATCAGCCATCGCGCCGTTCGTCTCCGCGCCCTTCAGCGCATGGCAGACAAGGCAGAGACCCAGGGCAACATGGTGCTGGCATCCTCACTCCTGAAGCAGGCGGCGGAAGAGGTCGGCGGCGCATACACGAACCGGCGCGAGATCACCGGCAAGGACGGCAAGGACCTGCCGACGCCGGTCTCCCCGGTGACGATCTTCCAGTTGCCCGATAATGGCAGGGGTTGAGCAAGGGCAGGGCGCCCAGACGGTCATCCGGCCACAGCCGGGCCCGCAGACAGCATTCCTCGCCTCGCCGGCGGATATCGCCATCTATGGCGGCTCGGCGGGCGGCGGCAAGACGTGGGCGCTCCTCATGGAGCCGCTGCGCCATGTCGCGAACCCTCAGTTCGGCGCCGTGTTCTTCCGGCGCACGCTGGTGCAGGTCCGAAACGAGGGCGGTCTATGGGACGAGAGCGAGAAGCTCTATCCCAGCCTGAACGCAAAGCCGAAGGTCGCGCCGGACCTGTCATGGACGTTCCCGGCCGGATCTTCGGTCAGCTTCGCCCACCTCGAGCACGACAAGACGGTATCCAACTGGCAGGGCTCGCAGATCCCGCTGATCTGCTTCGACGAGCTCACGCACTTCAGTGCCAAGCAGTTCTGGTATCTGCTCTCGCGTAACCGATCGATGTGCGGCGTCAGGCCGTATGTCAGGGCGACCTGCAACCCGGATGCAGATAGCTGGGTTGCCGAGTTCATTTCGTGGTGGATCAACCAGGATACCGGTCTGCCGATACCAGAGCGGGCCGGCGTCCTTCGTTGGTTCGTTCGCATCGGCGATGCCATCATCTGGGCAGATGATCCGGACGAGCTCGCAGACTACAAGAACCCGGTGGACGGCAAGCCGATCCCGCCGAAGTCGGTTACCTTCATCCCGGCGAAGCTGACGGACAATGCCGCGCTCATGGCGGCCGACCCCGGCTACCTCGCCAACCTGATGGCCCTGCCGACGGTTGAGCGCGAGCGTCTCCTCGGCGGCAACTGGAAGATCCGTCCGGCTGCCGGTCTGCTCTTCCAGCGCGGTTGGTGCGAGGTCGTCGATGCAGTTCCTGCTGGTGTCCGATGGGCGCGAGGGTGGGACTTGGCGGCGACCATCAAGACCGAGAGCAACGACCCAGACGGGACCGCGGGGACGAAAATCGGCCTCTTGCCTGATGGTCGCTACATCGTCGGTCACCACGTCAAGGCGTACATGTCGCCCAACGGCGTCGAGACGCTGATCAAGAATACCGCCGTGCAAGACGGCGACGAGACAGAAATCTCGCTGCCACAAGACCCCGGCCAGGCCGGCAAGTCTCAGGTGGCAAGTCTAATCAAGATGCTTGCCGGCTTCACGGCAAGAGCAACACCGGAATCGGGCGACAAGGTCACCCGCTTCAGCCCGTTTTCAGCGCAGGCAGAGGCGGGGAATGTTTTGGTGCTCAGAGGGCCGTGGAACAACGATTGGTTCACTGCGCTCGAAGGCTTCCCCGAGGCGGCTCACGACGACGACGCCGACAGTACGAGCCGGGCATTCAACGCCCTCATCAACGACCCGCCGACGGTCGCCATGTTCCTGACCAAGAGGCACCGATGAGCAGCAACGTAGTCAGCCTCGTGAACCACGTTCAACGGCGCCTCGGCAGCATGTTTCCGGGCTTCTTCGCCAACGGGAACACGAAGCACGATCATTACAAGGACTTCGGCTATCCGGAGACCTTGTCGTTCACGCAGGTCTACAAGATGTACTGCCGGAACGGCGTTGCAGCCGCCGGCGTCGATAAGACGATCCGGAAGACCTGGCAGGACAACCCCTTCCTCCTCGAAAAGGAGCGGGACGGATCGCAGGGCGGCGAGGACGACGAAACCGCGCTGGAAAAGGAGATCCGCCAGCGCTTCGACGATCTGCGCCTCTGGGCCCGGCTTGCTGAAGCCGACCGCATGTCGATGGTTGGCGCCTATGCCGGCGTCATCCTCCGCATCGCCGACAGCAAGCGTTTCGATCAGCCGGTCGATCGCGTCAATGGCGGCCTTGCTGCTCTCGTCGAAGTCATCCCGGCATGGGAAGGGCAGTTGCAGGTTTCGCAGTGGGACACGGACGAGACGTCCGAGACCTACGGCCAGCCGAAGATGTTCCAGTTCAACGAATCCGCCGTCGACACCAACGTCAAGCAGCCACGTAACCTCGTCATCCACCCCGATCGGGTCATCATCTGGTCGAAGGATGGCACGGTTCACGGCTCGTCGACGTTAGAACCCGGCTACAACTCCTTGATCGACATGGAGAAGGTACGCGGCGCCGGCGGGGAGGGGTTCTGGAAGAACGCCAAGTCGGCCCCGGTCCTTGAGGTCGATAAAGACGCCAAGATCGACATGATGGCCAAGGCCATGGGCGTGCCGATCGAAGATCTCGCCGACAAGATGAACGATCAGGTCGCTGATTGGAGCGCAGGCTTCGACAAGCTGCTGATGATCATGGGCATGCAGGCGAAGACGCTCACCGTCACCCTGCCATCGCCAGAGCATTTCTATGCCATCGCCCTGCAGGACTTCGCGGCGTCGATGAACATGCCGGTGAAGATCCTCGTCGGCATGCAGACAGGCGAGCGCGCCAGCCAGGAAGACGCCAGCGAATGGGCGCAGACAAACATGTCGCGCCGCGCCAACCAGACGATTCCGAACGTCATGTCTCTGGTCAATCGCCTCGAGCGGTTCGGCATCCTGCCCGATAAGGATTGGCACCTCGATTGGACTGACCTCACCGAGAGCTCGATGTCCGAGAAGATCGATCGCGCAAACAAGATGGCCGACGTCAACACCAAACTGCAGGACAGCGGCGAATGGGGCTTTACCCCTGAGGAGATCCGCGGCGCGGCTGGATATGAGCCGCTGAAGGTTTCCGACAAGTACCGCGACGACGCAGACGACGACGAAACCGATGCTGCCGTGGGCGCGAAGCCCCCGACCGAGAAGGAATAACCCACCATGACTCAGGTGCGTGTCAACGTCAGGTCACTGGCGAATACGAAGGCTGTCCGCAAGGAAAAGCGCAACGGTCGTGACGTCGTCATCGTGCCGAGCGCCACGCTCCCCGACGACATCATCATGAACGGGATCAAGTACCCGGCCGACGAGATCGGCAAGAGCTTCGCCAGCCTCAACCGGACGCCGGCGCCGCTCGGTCATCCGATGATCAACGGCAAGTTCGTCTCTGCTTCCGACCCGGAGGGCATCAACCTCGGGCACATCGGCGCATGGAATGAGAACGTTCGCCGCGAGAACGGTCGCGTCTTCCTCGACAAGGTGATCGACGTCGAGGTCGCCAACCGCTCGCAGGGCGGCAAAGACGTGCTCGCAGCGATCGAGAAAGGCGAGCCAGTCCACACCTCTACAGGCCTGCTCGCCATTCTTGAGGCGGTCACCAATGCCGCCGACCACAAACACATCGCTCGCAACATCGTGTTCGACCACGACGCCATTCTCCTTGGGGAAGCTGGCGCGGCCACCCCTGAGCAGGGCGTTGGCATGCTGGTCAACGCCAAAGGCGAGCAAGAAGAAATCGAGGTCATCAACTCGGCCGTCCAAGAGGCCGAGCGTGACATCGATTGGGCGATGGATTCCCTCGCTCGTGCCCTGGAGAAGCGCCAGCGGGCGGGGATCCTGGACAAACTGAAAGCCGTCATCCTGGAAGGCCTTGGCATTTCGGAGCGGTCACCCTCAACCAATCGAAAGGAAGACGACATGCCTCCTGTCTCTGACGAGCAGTTCAAGTCGCTTTCCGATGAGGTCAAGACCCTCTCGGAGAGCATGGGAAAGATCGGTGACACGATCGCCACCGCCGTCGGCAACGCGGTCAAGCCGCTTGTCGATGCCCAAAACGTGTTGGTCGCCAACCAGAAGGCCAAGGACGACGCAGAACACGCCGACCTGGTCACCAAGATCGTCAAGGCCAACGTCCTCGACGAGGAGACGGCCAAGGCAACCCCTCTCAACACGCTGCGCGCTCTCGCCAAGACGGCTGAGCCGGGCAAGGCGGCTGCGCTGAATGGTGCCTTCAAGGGCAACTCCAGCGAAAAGCCGGCCTTCAAGCTTCCGAAGGGAGACTAACCCATGGCCCGCTACAACAAGATCTTCCTCGGCCCCGTCGAAAAGACCAAGCCGCAGGTCAAGGAACTGCTCGCCGCCGCAGCCCTCAAGCCCGGCCGCATCGCGGTCATCACCTCGGGCAAGTTCGCGCTCGCCGCCGCAACTACCGTCGGCAAGGTCTGGCTCATCCAGGACAACTACCTCGCCATGAAGGGCGTCGATACGGACTGGGCCCAGGACAGCACCGCGATCGGTATCGAGATGGAAGACGATCATCTCTACGCCGCCCGCATCGCCAACGGCGTCAACATCACGGCCGTCGGCACCCCGCTGACGCCCGGCGCGAATGGCACGCTTGCCATCGCCTCCACGTCGGACCTGATCGTCGCCTACTCTGACGAGGTCTACAACAACAACACTGGCAGCGAACAGCTCATCCGCATCCGGCCCGCCGGAAGCCAGAGCTACCTGTCGGCCGCATCGTAAGGAGGGAATCCAGATGCGCTATTTTGACGAACAGCTCGTCGCGAATTCCCGGCCGCATGCCGCGTGGTGGAATGAGGTGTCGATGACCCGCGAGCACTTCCACCAGACGGAAGAGGTGCTTGCTAACCTGACCGCCCAGTTCATGGGCAATGCTGCCGCCATTCTGCCGCGCGACGCCTGGCTCGAACTCGACGGCATCACCCGCCGCGTCATGCGCACGGACGAAGGTCAGGTCTGGATGGCCGACCTGATGCCGCTCGCGAAGGCGGTGAACATCGGCAAGCTCGTCCACCTGAACCGCGTGTCTTCGGACGCCGGCCGCGTGGTCCGGTCGATGTCCGGCCAGGTCCCGGTGACCATGGACAAGGTCACCTACGACTACCGCGGCACTCCGGTCCCGATCTTCTCGACCGCCTACGGTCGCGAGTGGCGGGAATGGAACACGCTCCAGTCGGAGAACTTCGACGCTCTGTCGGACGACCAGGAAGCCCATACCGCGAAGATCCGTCGCGATATGGCGCTCTATGCGCTCGACGGCGATTCCTCGATCGTCTTCGAAGGCTACACCGCCTACGGCATCCGCACTTCCCCGTATTCCAAGGTCATCAACCTTGGTTCGGCGGTCGGCGGCGCCAACATCGACCTGACCACCGCCACGGCGGACCAGATCGATGCGTTCTTCGCAGGCCCGTTCGGCGCAATGCTGGACGCCAACCTCATCACGGGCAAGGTGAACCTCTACATTTCGCCTGAGATCGCCCGCGCGTGGGACAAGGCTTACTCCGCTGCTGCCGGCTTCAAGCCCGGCACCATCTTGGAGTTCGTCGCGAAGAACCGCCGCATCAACAAGATCGAGGTTTCGTTCGAACTTTCCGGCAACCAGTTCTTCGGCTTCGTTCCGTCGTCGGAATTCATCCGTCCGCTCGTCGGCATGGCGGTCAACACGACGGCTCAGACCCGTCTGAACCCCACGGACAACTATCAGTTCCTCATCATGGGGGCGATGGGCATCGAGATCCGGGCGGACATCAACGGCAAGTCCGGCGTGTTCTACTCGACCGATATCGACTGATCCTCATAGCCCCGCCGACGCGCGGGGCTTCCCCCAATTGGAGAACATCCGATGAAAATCCGCATCACGCGCGGCGGCATCTTCGGCAAGGACGGCGAGATTGCCGTCGGTACCGAACTTGACGTCAAGGAAGAGCCGAAGGGCTGGGTTGGCCGGTACGAGGTCATTTCCGGCGGCGGCAAGAACAAGGACTTCGTGACGGGCACCGGTGACGGTGACACCAAGACGGCAGCCGAAGTTCTGGAAATGGCGAAGGACCAGAACGTCCAGTTCATGACCTTCAAGGCAGCGGCTACCAAGCTTCTCGGCGACAAGACGCCGGCGAAGAAGGACGAGATCATCGCCGCTCTCGAAGACCTGGCAACGGCCCCTCAGTCCTGAGGAACCCACCCCCAGTTACGTCCGGCGTGGATGGCGTCTACCGTTGATGTCGAAACGCCGTAGTGGCTGGCCAAATATGCCCGGGAGAGTTTGCCCTTAGCGGCTCGGATCTCTCGGGCTTGGTCTTCAGTCAGCTTGTGAAGCCGATGGTTTTCACCCCGCATCGCGGTGCCATGGGTCACCATGTCGGCCTTGTTCTCTTCGAACGTCGCCCATCGCAGGTGCTTAGGATGAACACAGCCTTCGTGACCTTTCCCGCAAGAGTGCGCAGCCTCGTGACGTGGTGACGGGCGGGGACCATGAACTAGCTCGCACATGAAGACGGACGCGAAGATTTTATTGCCGTCTAAGGTGAAGACACCTCGCCCTTTGGGGCTGAGTTTGAACGGAAAGATTAAGCAGCCGTCGCCGTCATAGTCGACATGCTCGCACAGCCATTCGTGTTTGGCGCCTTTTCGGCTGACAAGCGGCTCCAGGGAGTTGTGCCGCATTAACCGTTTCGAATGAGCGCTGCATAGCCCACCTTTGTGCTTGGGCTTGCCGCAGTTTGGGATTGAGCATAGACGAGGGTTAGCCATTTCGACCTCCTGGAAAGGTTGGCTTGGTTAGGACCCGTCGAGCGTTGGCGCGCTTGGCGGGTTCGCTATTTGTACCCCATAGAAAGCGAGATTGAAATGGCTGGATATGGCACCGATTCTGTCTTTCAGCAGTGGTTGGATGACAATGGCTATCAGCTGCCTTCCGGCTCACCGACAGCCGCCGTTCTTCGGCAGCGCGGCAGCCAGTATATCGATGCCGTTTACGGCAGTCGGTTTGTCGGCGTGATTGCCGACGCAGCGCAGGAACGCCAGTGGCCGCGCGAAGGCGCCATCGTGAGCGGGAAGCTGATCCCGTCCGATGTCGTGCCCGCTGCGGTTATCAACGCATCATACTATGCGGCCTACCAGGAAGCGACGAAGCCCGGCAGCCTGTCGGTCGTTGGTTCAGGCGCTACCCGCGTGAAGCGGAAGAAGGTCGGCCAGCTTGAGGTCGAATACCAGGCAGCGTCAGACGACAGCGAGACGGGCTCGGACCTCACTCCCATCATTTCGATCGTCGATGGCATGTTGGCGCCGTTCCTGCGCGACGACAGCCTCGTTTGCGTCGGCATCATGTCGGTTGGCTGCTGATGGCTACCTTCGACTATGCAGAGATGCAGGCGACGGCCCACGAGCTCATTGAGGAGTTCGGTCAGTCTGGAGTCGTCACCCGCCTTACGCCACCCGATCCGATCCTGGGCGGCGAACCTGTGCCCATGCCGTACCCGGCCACGCTCGTCCCGATGGCCTATGAGGCTCGCTACATCGACGGCACCACGATCAAGGCCGGCGACATGCAGATCTGCATCTCGTCGGTCGGGTTGGCGATTGAGCCAACCGTCGGCGACGTCGTCACCGCCAACGGTATCGACTACGCCATCGTGAATGGCGACCCAAACAAATACGACGGCATCACCGCTGTCGTCTTCATCGTCCAAGGAAGGATTCCGCAATGACCGTCAGCGCCAAGTTCGACATGTCCCTGTCCGTGTCTCAGGCTGGGAGCAATGCCTTTTCGTCTGGCCCGTTCTGGTCGGCGGCCACTGCCTTCTCCAAGGCGCTTGCCAACGGTACCACGGCCAATAAGGTCAATCTGGCCTACGTCGCCGAGCGCACCGTCGCCTCGGGCGCGAACGACGATATCGACGTCGCCGGCTCGCTGGTTGACGCGCTCGGCGCCTCGATTGTCATGGCCGAGGTCGTCGCGATCCTGATCAAGAATGAAGGCAAGGACGGCGCGCCGAACACGACGGACCTCACCATCGGCGGCAGCACCAGCGGCGTTCCCGGCTACACGGCTGCCGTTGCCACCATCTGCCCGGGCGGCTGGTATGCGATTGGCTCGCCGGATGCTGATGGGCTGGCTGCTGTCACGCCGTCCACCGGCGACATCCTTCGCATCACGAATGCGGCCGGCGCCTCGAACAAGTACACGATCGCGATCCTGGGCCGCTCCGCCTGATGAACTTCGACACGCTCCTTGCCACTTTCGAGCCAAGGCTTGCTGCCGCGTTCCGTGAGGCCTTCGACGAGATCCGCTCGTCCATCGTCCTTGCACGCGTCATCGAGCGGCTTGAGCGTGGCGACATCAGCGGGGCGATCGAGGCTATGCAGATCGAGCCAGAGGCATTCTCGGCTCTGGAAATCGCCCTGCAGGAGGCCTTCAACGCCGGCGGCACGAATGCTGTTGCTGAACTCCCGAAGGTAGCGGACCCGCAAGGCAACCGCGTCATCTGGCGCTTTGGGGTCCGCAACCCGGCCGCCGAGGCGATCTTGCGGGAACTGTCGTCGACGATGGTCACGCACATCACCGACGATCAGCGGCAGGGCATCCGGCAGGCGTTGGAAGCAGGTCTTGCCAGAGGCGCCAACCCTCGCTCGACGGCGCTCGACGTTGTCGGCCGCGTCAATAGGGTGAGCAAGCAGCGTGAGGGCGGCGTCATCGGGCTGACGCGCCATCAGATCGCGTTCATAGAGCGCGCCCGCTTAAATCTTGCCTCCGGCGATCCGGAGTTGATGAAGCAGTATTTCGAGCTCAAGACCCGCGACAAGCGGTTCGATCGCTCGATTGCGGCGGCCATGCGGGAGGGCAAGCCGATCACCGGCGACGCGCTCGCGAAGGTCATCGGGCGACTGCGCGACAAGAACCTGCTTCTCCGCGGCGAGATGTTGGCGCGCACCGAAACCATGATGGCGCTCGGCTCTGCACGCGACGAAGCGATCCGCCAGCAGATCGAGGCAGGCAAGGTACAGGCGCAGGACGTCGAAAAGATTTGGCGGGATGCTGGCGACAGCCGCGTTCGTCACACACACCGCGTCTTGAACGGCAATTCGGTCGGCATCGACGAAGTGTTTCAAAGCCCGTCCGGAGCGCTCCTCCGATACCCGGGCGACCCGCGCGCGCCGGTCAGCGAGATTTCCGGCTGCCGGTGCAGGTTGGAATACAAGATCGACCATATCGGAGGCGTCGTGCGCCGTTTTCGTGCCGAGGCTGTCTGATGGCGAAGCTATCGTTCAGTGCCACCGTTGCGGCCTTCGCAGAGAAGGTCCCGGGCGCCGTAGAAGCTGTCTTCAAGGAATCGGTGCACGACGTCACAGAGGAGATGCTGAAGCCGACGGGAGCCGGCGGGCGGATGCGGGTGGATACCGGCTTCCTTCGCGCCTCGGCGTTGGCGTCAACTACGGCGATGCCGACGATCAAAAGCCAGTCTGGCCCCGTCGCCGGTCAAAACTACGCGTTCGACTTCGGTCAGATCGAGGCCGTCATTCTCGGCGCCGACGTCAACGACACGATCTATGTCGGCTTCACCGCCGGATACGCAGTTCACCGCGAGTTCGGCGCGAATGGCCAGGCGCCCGACGCGTTCGTCCGTAGCGCGGCCCAGCAGTGGCAGGGCATCGTCAATCAGAAGGCGTCGGAGTTGAAGCGTCGTCTCGGGCTCTAATCGCCCGGTTCTCATCGGAGCCGCTGTCTTGGGCAGCCACATGGCCCATCTGCAGCAGCAGCAAGGCCCGTCGTGCCGCTTTCAGAGCGGTATCGCCTCTCACGGTCTCGCCGTCCTCCCGGCCCAAGGCGAGGTAGGCAGCATGCAGACGTTCGTAGACCTGATCGTCGGAAAGCTTATCGGCCATCGCCGGGAAGGATTACACGAATGCCAACAGGTGTGGAAGCCAACATCTGGCTCGCGCTCATCACTCGTTTGCAGACGCTGACCTTCACCCCGGCGCAAGCGATCGCCGGGCCGTTCGTCCCGTTCCCGCCAGCGGGGCAGACGAAGCCAAAGGATTATCTCGAGGTGGTGTTTCTGCCGAGCCCGACCCGGCCCCGTACCGTCGGCCCAGGGCGCCAGCAACATCGCGGCATTATGCAAGTCAACGTTCATTTCAGCAGCGGTACCGGCATCATCATACCGCTGCAGCGCGCCGACCAGATCGTCGCACATTTCCCGAAAGACCTGATCCTCTACGAGAGCGGCGTGAAGGTGAAGGTCAATCGCAAACCCTATGCAATCCCGCTCCCGCCAGCCAACGGCTCCCTGATGGTCCCTGTGACCATTTCCTACGAAACCTTCGCAGCCTAACAGCAAGGAAACATTCCCATGACGATCACCACGGCCACTGGGGCTCGCTATTTCATCGGCGGCACCACCGCAATTCCGTATGCCAGCGGCGATGCAGCCGCCATCGCTGCCTTCGAAGCCCTGCCATGGGTCGAGATCAAAGAAGTCGAGGACGGCGGCGAGATCGGCGATGAATCCGCCGACGTGACCTTCCAGTCTCTGTCCGATAGCCGTGTCCGCCACCTGAAGGGTGCGCGCGATGCCGGCACACTGGCGCTCGTCGTCGGCGACGATCCCCTCGACGCCGGCCAGCAGGCGCTGCGTGCGGCTGAGCAAACGAAGTTCCTCTACAACTTCAAGGTCGAGTACGAGGACGCGCCGGACGCCACCTATTCGAACAGCGTCGACTACTTCCGCGGTCTCGTCATGTCGGCCCGCAAGCAGGTAGGCGCCGGCGACAACGTGCTTCGCCGCACCTTCAACGTCGGTATCAACACCGAGATCCTCACCGTCGACCCGGCTGTTATCTAAGGAGTACTCATGTTCGATCTTGCCAAGTTCGACAAGGAAATCGCGTTCGATTTCGAGCAGGCATTCCCGCTCGAAATTCTCCACCCGATCAACGGCGAAAAGACCGGCCTTGTAATTGATATCGTCTCGTATCGTTCGGAGCGGGTAAAACGGGTGCAGCGGCGCCTCGGGAACTCTGCCATCCGGGAGAACAAGAAGAACCCGAAGAAGGTAGGGACCGTCGAGGAAGTCGAAGAGCGCACGAATGAGATCGTCGCGGCTTCGATCGTATCCTGGAATATGACCCGGGATAAGACGCCGGTCGAATGCACGCCCGAGAACATTATGCAGATCATCTCGGATCCTCGGTATTTCTTCATCGCCGAGCAAGTCGACAAGGCCGCCGACGAGGACGCGAATTTTACGAAGCGGTCGCAGAGGACTTAATCGCCTTTGCGGCTGCGCACTTCGCGCCTCGGCGCAAGAATGATCCCCCTCCCGAAGAACCGGTCTTCGGCCTCCATATCTGGGATTGGTTCGTCGAACTACATAACAGCCGGCAGTCCGGCTTTGCGGCCAACCCCATCAGCTTCGGTGAGATAGAATCCTTCTGCCGCCTCACCGGAGCGGCCATCAATCCTTGGGAGCTGTCCGTGATCCGCCGAATGGATCAGGTGGCCCTCTCCATCATCAACAAGACCGGCAAGCCAGACGTTCAGCACCGTCAGACAACGGAGGCTGATGTCGCAGAGGCGAAGCTACGGATACGCGGGGCGGCGAGAAATCGCCGCGTCGTTAAGCGCTCGGGGGATTGATCATGACCGAACTGGCTTCCCTCGGTATTGAGGCCAAAACGACCGGCGTTGACCAGGCCACCAGCAAGCTCGACAAGCTCACCGGCGCGGCAAAGCGCGCTGAGGTTGCAGCCGGTTCGCTGACCGGCGCAACTGAAAAGGCCGCGGCCTCTATGGGTCTTTGGACTGACAAGGCCGGTCGTCTGCGCAATGCAATGGGGCAGTTCGCTTCCGCCCAGGAGAAGGCGGCTGCCGCAGCGCTTGCGGCGGCAGGGGCATTGGATGCTGAATCGGCCGCTGCTCTGAAGGCGGCTGGTGCTGTGAACAAGCTCAATGGCGCGGCCAACGACAACAAGAAGCATATGAGCGCGGCGTCGATGAACGTCGGCAACCTCGCGGCCCAGTTCCAGGACATCGGGGTATCTGCCGCGATGTCGATGAACCCGCTACAGATCGCTCTGCAGCAGGGTACGCAGATCAGCGCCGTTCTGGGCCCAATGGGTGCCTCTGGCGCGGTAAGGGCGCTGGGCGAGGCTTTCCTGTCCGTAATCTCTCCCGTCAGCTTGGTGACGATCGCTGTCGTAGCCTTGGCGGCTGCCGGTCTTCAGATGGTGAACTGGAGCAAGCTGGCAGCTTCGGCGCTGACCATGCTCGCCAATGGGCTCGTCGTGATTGCCCCATATGCGGCCGCAGCAGCGGCGGGCCTCGCGCTGCTCTATGCTCCGGCCATCATAGGTGGTGTCATAGGCCTGATCGCTCTTCTCGGGCGTCTGTCCGTCGCTGCGATCGGTGCTGCTGCATCCATGGCAGCCGCGAACCCTGCCGGCGCGCTCGTGCTGGGTATGGTAGCGGCAGTTGCCGCAGCGAACGTCTTCCGGGATGAACTCACCCAGATCTTCGGCGTCGACATCGTCGGCTCGGCGAAGGATGGGGCGAACCTCGTCATCGGTGCTTTCGTCGCGGCGTTCCACGACCTCGAATTCCTCTGGGCCCAGTTCCCCGATGTGATCGGCGCAGCTGCCATCGGCGCAGCGAACATGGCGATTAAAGCAGTCAACGCGATCGTCTCGGCGAGCGTGAACGCGATCAACGGGCTGATCCGCAGTGTGCAGACCGTCTTCAAGACCGGCGCGGCAGTTGGCACCGGCATGGACGTCGAGAAGATCCTTGGCAACACGAGCGGCCTCAGCAACTTCATCGAAGCGCCGCAACTGGATGAGATCGCGAATGAGGCAGCGGGCCGATTGGCCGGCGCTGTCCGCGCGCGCAACAAAACGCTGCAGGAAGACCTAACTGCCGATTACCTCGGTACCATAGGGACCGCCGTCACCAAGGGCGCTTCGGCTGCCTCGACCAAACTGAAGGAACTCGCCAAGGACCTGACCACGGTCGACGATAAGTCCAAGAAAAAGGGCGGGGGCGGCGGCAAGACAGAGGCCGAGAAGTATTCGGACATCGTCGACGGCGCTAACCGCCGCATCGCATCCCTGAAGGCGGAGCAGGAAGCGCTCGGCATGACCGAGCAATCGGCTGCCGCCCTGAAATACGAGACCGATCTCCTCAACCAGGCGCAGCAGAAGGGCATAGAGCTTACGGCGTCGCAGAAGGCGGAACTGTCCGGACTCGCTCAGCAGATGGCCGCGACCGAGATCGCGACGAAGCAGGCAAAGGAAGCCCTCGATTTCGCGAAAGACGCGACGAAGGGCTTCCTTTCCGATCTCCGCTCCGGTCTCGCGAATGGTGAGGGGCTCTGGCAGTCCTTCGGCAAGGCGGCGCTGAACGTTCTCGACAAGATCATCAGCAAGGTGGAGGACGAGCTCGTTAACGCGCTGTTCTCCGCCGGCAATGCTTCTTCGGGCGGCGGCGGAGGAGGCCTCCTTGGCGGTCTGCTCGGCGGTATCGGCAAGATCTTCGGCTTCCGATCGGGCGGTTATACCGGTAGCGGCGCGACGGGCAGGGCGGCCGGCATCGTTCACGGCCAGGAATATGTCTTCAATGCCAGGGCCACGAAGAAGATAGGCATCGGCAACCTTGAGCGCATGCACAGCGCTGCCAATGGCAACGGCTATCAGTCAGGTGGCTATGTCACTCCGATGCAGCCGGCGCCTCAGAACGGCGGCGTCATCGTCGTTCGGACTATCAACGAGGTCAGGAACGGCAATCTTGTGCCGGTCATGACCGAGGTGGCAGGCGAGGTATCCGGCCAGAAGATCAAGGAAGCGTCGCCGCAGATCGTGGCGGCATCCGTGACCAGGGCAAATGAAACAGCCCCCGCAGCAATGGCCAAGTATCAGCGTGATACCGCGGGCGGCGACTACAGGACCAGTTGAGCATGGCTGACATTCTCGTGTGGCCGGCTGAACTCCTCACCCCTGAGGAGTGCCGGCCGAACATTGTCCCGTTCACACGCTCCGGTGGGCGGTCTCTAGGCGGCGTTGAACCGGCGACCAGGACCGATCTCGGCTATTGGGCGATCGATCTCGTCGACGTCGCGACCTTTAGCATGGCACAGCGCCGAACCTGGGAGGCCATCGGCCAGAAGCTCGGCGGCCGCGCCGGGCTGATCGCAGTCCCGGCGTGGTCGCGTGACACGGCGCCCTACGTTTCCAGCGAGTTCGAGCCGGTCGGGCTGGTCCCGCACGATGACGACGCGCCATTCGACGATGACACTGAGTATCAGCAGGGGGCGATTTCGGTCGTCAGCGACGGCGTTACGCCGATCGGTGCCACCACAATCCGCATGCGCATCATCAACGCGGCCTCCGATCTGGTCGGCGTCCGCTTCTCTTATGAGCATGCCCTGTACAAGACGGGGCCGGTAATATCGGTCGATGGCGATATCTGGACACTTCCGATTTCGCCCGCTGTGCGGGCGCTGATCCCCGCTGGTAGCGATCTGGAATTCGACGAGCCGACTTGCCTCTGCCGTCTTGCCGACGATCGCGGCATGGATGCCGGCGTCAACTCGATCGAGTTCGAGCAGCGCTCGTTGAGCTTCGTCGAGGCCACCGACTATTGGGCTTCGCAGGTGGCCTCATGATCAAGTCTCTGCGTGTACTTGCTCAACTCGACTTCCCGTCGAAAGTCATCCGGCTCTGGGATGGGTCGGGCGGGCTATTCATCGACCTCGATGGGAACATCTGGCGACCGTGCGTGCTGACAGAATCAGCGCTGGACCAGATCGAACTCGCCATCAATGCGGAAGCCTTCACGCTGGCGCTGGCGCTCTCAGGCATCGACCAGGAGCTTTCGAACGTCATCTGGTCGGATTATCAAGCCGGGGAGGTGATCGGAACGAGGGTCCGAATCCTCATCCAGGACTGCGACGAGTTTGACCAGCCGGTTGGCTCGCCGGATATCAAGTTCACTGGCACCATCGACGACATCATCTTCGACGACGCCGCGGCCGCTGATCAGATCCTCTCGACGATCACCGTCGAGATCACGAACCGCTTCACGCTGCGTACGCTGACGAATGGAGCGGTACTTTCCGACGTCGACCAGAAGGCCCGGTCGAAGGTCCTCAATCCAAGCGCTTCTCCGGATCGGTTTTGCGAGCGCATCCCGCTTCAGATCGACAACACGATCCGGTGGCCGAACTGGTGACATGGAGCAGGCGCTTCGCGAATTCCTCCGCGCTTACGGCGAGAAGCCGTGGCGCCCCGGCGTCGATGTTGATTGCTGCCTCTTCCTTGCGTCCTGGGCGCTCTGGCTGGGCCATACGGACCCAGCGGCCCATCTGCGCGGGACCTATGACAGCGACGACGGGTTTCGCCTGATCGTTGACCGCGCCCGCGGGGTCGTGCCGCTGGTGGCGGACTGCGCTGGCCGGATCGGCGGAAAGCGTATCCAGAGGCCTTCTTGCGGCGCGATCGGCGTCATCGGCTCGCCTACCAATATTCACCGCCAGTTCGGCGCGATCCACGATGGAGAGCGCTGGCTGGTGCGTTTCAAGAATAGCATCGGCCCAATGGTGGCGATGCCGCTCGCAATCTGGATGATCTGATGCCTGGTGTGATCGAACTGACCGCGCTTATCATTTCGTCGGTGGCTACTTCCGTCGTCGGCGCGAACTTGCTCTACCTGGGCACATATGCGCTCGCCTATGCCGGCCTCGCGTTCGGTGCACAGGCTCTGCAAGGTCTGTTCGTGCAGAAGCCCTCCGTTCCGAAGCCGGAAGATGGCAGCTATAATCTGAAGCAGCCGGTTCCGCCGCTCACCTTCGCTCTCGGGCGGGTGAAAAAAGGCAGTGATTATGCAACGCTCGAGGAGGCAGCCGGCGTTGCCTATCACGTGCTCATTATGGCTGCCCATCGCATCCACGGATACGTGCAACACTACCTGCATGACGATGCGGTGACGCTCACCGGCGACGTCGTCACCTCCCCGTCGAACTACCACTACAATGGCAACGATTACGTCAAGATCGACACTCGGCTCGGTCTCGATGCCGAAACCGCGTATGCAGCCATGGTCACGGCTTTCCCGACCATTTGGAGCAACAACCACCGCGGCGACGGGCTTGCCACGGTGCTGATGCGCTGCGTTACGGCTAACAGCCAGAACTACCTCAAGGTGTTCCCGAACCAGATGCCGCAACACTCGGCGGTGATCGATGGCGCATTGCTGTTCGACCCTCGCAACCCGAGCCACAACTCGGGCGATGACAACACGTGGGGCTTCAGCCAGAACCTGCCGCTAATGCGTCTCTGGCACCTCTGCCATCCGGTCGGCGGAAAGCTGAGCTATACCGACATGTACCTGCCGGACTGGATCAACGCTGCCAATGTGGCCGACCAGAACGTGACGAACCGCAGCGGCGGGACCGAGAAGCGCTACAACGGCGGTTTCTGGTTCCGGGCGAACAACGACCCGGTGCAGGTCGGCCGTCTGATGGACGAGGCGGCCGAGCTCGTCGTTTTCGAGCGTCCTGACGGTCTGATTGGCGTGCATGCCGGTCAATATGTCGAACCGGATATCCGCTTGACCGCCGCCGACATCATCCGATGCACCCACGACGTCAACCAGCGCCGCGCCTCGACAGTCCTCGCCGTCCGCGGGCGGTTCACCGATCCAGCGAGCCGGTACAACACGGTCGATGCGGCGATCTATGGCGACCCCTATGCCGGCGAAGATACCGAGCGCACGGTGACCGTCGATAACCAAGCGATCCAGAGCCACAACCACGTGGCCCGACTGCAGAAGCTGAAGTACACCCGGCGAAACGCGCCACGGGTGACGATCGTTGCGCACTACGAGGCAGCCAAGAACGTCGCCTACCGCCGGTTCGTGCGGGTTCATCTCCCGCCACGGCTCACGGAAGTTGTGATCGAGATCACGGCTACACCGAAGCTCTCGCTGAAGAACCTGACGATCGAGTTTTCCGGCATCGTCGTGCCGGCCAACCTATACGCCTTCAATGCCGCAACGGAAGAGGGCGCCCCAGGCGCGAGCGTAACGCCGCTCCCGCCGCAAGGCGTACCGCTGCCGACGAATTTCGACGTGACGATCGCGACGGAAGTTGTCAGCGGAGGCGCGACCGCGGCCTATGGTTCGGCGACCTGGGATCTCGTCTCGGATTCGCTGATCTACGAACTGGAGTGGCAGCCGACCTCAGGAAGCGAGCCGCCGCGATCGGTGACATCAAAACCCGGCGAAACGCAGGTACGCTCCGGCTATCTATCCGACGGTGTGCAGTATCGCTTCCGGCTTCGTGCTTGGTCGAATGGCAACAGCTCGGAGTTCACTTCCTACGAGAACCGCACGGCGACGGCCGATCCAGTCGCGCCTGGCGTCGTTACTAGCCCGTCTCTGACAGGCGGTGTCGCGCAGGTGAGTTTCGGGTGGACGGCACCAAACAGCGCTAACTACTTCGCCGCAAGGCTCTACCTGAACACCACAAACAGCATGACTGGCGCGACGCTGGTCGCGACGGAATACGGATCACCAGCTGCTATCGACGCAAGAACGATTTCCGGCCTAGCTGCCGGTACATATTTCGGCTTCATCGTCTCGATCAACGCATCAGGCGTCCCGGCTGCTGCAGTGGCGACCGGTTCCGCAATCGTCACCTGAGACACCTCTCATTTCCTGAAATCTCTGCTCTGGCGCCGCGCCGGAGCGCCTCGCATGGGGATAGGCATGGCCGATAACGCAAATACCGTTTACCGCGACTTCGTGACCGATGGCGTGCCTTCATCGGGCAAGAACCGGCCGAAAAAGGCTGACATCCGTCGCCTGCTCACTGGCTATGAGGCGATCATCAACGCCTTCGTCTCCAACGGTGGTTTGATCTATTCGAGCAAGGCCGCGCTCGATGCGGATCTCGCACACGGCGCCAACAGTATGGCGTGGGTGATCGGCGACGCGACGGTTGGCAACAACGGGGTGTACCGCAAGAATGGAGCCTCCGGAGCCGGATCGTGGACCCGCGTTGCGGATCTTCCATTCTCGTTCATTATCGCGAGCGACGTCGGTGCAGGCACTCCGAACGCGATCCAGGCGACCACGAGCATCCCGGTTAGTGGCTCTGCGCTCGTCTGGACGAACATCTTCGAGGCGAACACGGCGAGCCCCGTGACGATCAGCTTCAATGGTGGCGCTGCGCTTACGATCAAGACGAACACCGGCAACAACGTCGCTACTGGCGGTCTCGTGGCGGGCATGATCGTGCTCGGCATCGTTTCGGGCAGCACGTTCCGGCTGCTAAGCGACCAGGTGAGCGCCGCAATTGTTGCGCAGGCGGAAGCGGCAGCGGCAGCGGCAGTAGCAGCAGCGAACAGCATTAATCAGCGGATTTATTCGTCCGTATCGCTGGCGGCAGCAGATACGATTTCTTCAATCGTGAAACGTGTTCGTACGCAGTTCTACAATCCAAACTACGCTGTTCCGGCAACGCTAGTTGGTGGTGCAAATTATCGCCGTATTAGCTTTGCGAGCTTGACGGGTTTCCCGGCTGCGGCGTTCTTCCGATCGCTTGACAGGTTCATGCCCGACGGCGCCACGGATAACACCAACGGCGGCTACTGGGTAATTGATGAGGTCATCTACAACCCGGAGATGTTCGGGGCTGTACAGGACTTCAACGGCACCACCGGGACGAATGCAGCCACCGCCCTAAATGCGATGATCGCCACTGCGAAATTGCTTGTTGTTCCGATGAAGCTGCGGGCCGGAAAGGGCTACTACAGCGCGAGCGGCCTCACCGCGACCAACATGTCATTTACGATGACAGGCGATGGCTTCGGCACGTCATCTGTCGTCTTTAACAACGTCGGTGACGGGCTGGTGATTACTCAGGACGATTACAAGCACCCCACCTCGCTTGAAGGTTTTTCGCTGGTTACCATACGGCAAGAACCCGGTACTGCGTTGAATATCTCCTACTCCAAGAGCGACAGCATTACCAACAGAAACATGGCACGGTGCCTACTCAAGGACATTGAGTGCAGAGGCCACGACGTAAATGCGTCCGGATGGTTGCGTGGCATTGAGTTGAATAACGTCCACCGACCTGAGGTCATTCGTCCGAAAATTACCGGACGGAAAAACCTTTTGGCAACTGGGCCCTCTATATATTCCAACATGGTGGACGGGATTAAGATTTTCGGGGACCCCACGCCGACGATGAGTTCCGTTCCTTCGGAACAACTAATTGACGCTCCGAAAATCGATCACAGCATCAATGCCATCTCGTCAAACGGCGAAGTCGAAGGCCTCAAAATCCGAGACCCTGAGATTATCGCGGCAGGTATCGGCGTCTATGCTTCGTATAGCACGACCCGCCCGTTTGTGAGCGTGAGAGGTGGACATATCTACGCCTTCACCAACGCGATCAGTTTTCAGAACGCCCCACAATCGGTCGTTGACGGTATTCTGGTCTACAAACCGACCGACGCGAACGCGGACACCAATTCCATTTTCCTAAACAACTGCGACGACAGCCGCATCGTCCACATGGAGCTTCAGAATCAGTCGGCCAGTGCAGGCGCTGGTGGTCAATTCAACGGTATCGTGATCCAGAATAGCAAGCGCTGCGTGGTTAGGGACATCAAACACGTGAACCCGTCGAAGACGGTTATTCTCTCGGGAACTACGGACGACACGGTCGTTGACGATCTCCTGACTTTTGGCGTGTTCCCCGGCGCTACTGTGCAGGAATACGATGACAGTTCGTCTGGCACGAACAACCGCTACACGCGCGGCAATAAACAGATCGCCAACGTAACAAACCCCGCACTGGTCAATCTCGCGGATACAACGCCGGCCGCTGTCGCACAGACGGTGACCCTGACCGTCAACAAGGGTGAGCGGTATCTGGTCACTGGTAACATCGCGGCAACCAAGGGCGGCACTGGTGGACAGTTCTTGACGCAGTTGTCGAGGATTCTTGGCGGTGGCGCCGCTGCGAGTTGGGGGGCTACCGGTGGGACGACCACTGTGCGGAATGACTATGCTGCATCTGCTTCCATCGGCCAGAGCGCTGCTGGCATCTTGAACATTACCGCGTCTGGCACGGTGGTTATTCAGCTTGTCGCAACTGTTACCGGCAGCGTGGCTACGGTCGCAGCAAACGCCTCGCAGCTTTCTGTGGTAGCTCTCTAGCTGTAGCGCACGGCCATGGCTTTGGCCGCATCCATTACCTTGTCCAATGGGGCCTCGAAATCGAAGTGATAGGAGGCAACCATTGAGGTGGGCTCTGAGCCTATCAGGATGACGTCCTTCTCCATAAGGTTCGCCACAGCGGCGTACTCATGATTCCCGTAGTTGGACGTCGTGATTTCGATGAGTGCACCCCCTTTCGGCGAGAAGGGGATGCTCCACAAGGCGGCCCCGAACTGCCCCACTATGACCTTTGCCTTTGTGAACGCCGCGATCTGCTCGGCCCACGTCATGTCATGTGGATAGATTGCGGTGAAGCCCAGCGCCTCCAGGGCGGCGGATAGCTCGGCCTCGTTGGTCATGGTGCGCCAGTGCTTCGCCCCCACTCTGGACACATACAGGAGCTCTGGGCTGGGCAGGTCTGGCGACGGCGCCACAGCACGGCGAGCGGCGTCAAAGACCTGGAGCCCGAACGGCGCCGGGTAGTTATTGGAGGCCGTCGAAACCGTCGACGGGTAAAGCAGGTGAGAGACAACGACGTATTGATCTGCCGTCTCGACAATCTGGCTTTCTGGAACGCCGAGCAACAATAGTTCGTCGCGCCACCTCGGCGGGAGCGTGGGGACGATAAGGGCGATCTTCTTGGCCTTGATCTCATCGATCATCATGACGACTGGGAGAAGCGAGTTCATCATCCAGTGACCATAGTTGCCGAGCAGACAGCCCCAATGGCTTATCATCATGGCTGGGCCGTCGATCGCTAAACGGGGAGGAGGCGCGTCCAGGTTCAGGAACCTCTGATCGCCATCCGCAACAATTGCCGGTGACCGATCTACAGGGCCGTGCATGATCGTGAAGGTGGCCGAATCTGACCAAACGTCACGACCGTTTACGACCACGCATCCCATCTTGATATCAACGAGCGCATCCGAGAACGATGCAATGTAGTACTGGCCCGTGCTGTACTCGCCTACGTCGTTTCTGGCGGGATGCGGCCCGAACGAAAGCTCCTCAATAAGCCGGTTCTTCCACCTGATTGTTTGCCTGTCCGCAAGCACGTGTATCCGCGGGCTTGACGGCTTTTCGAGAAGAGAGCGCCTTTCAATTTCAGGCATTTTGATCATGTCGCCGGCAGGCGTCACAGAGTTCGGCGAATGGATATATCGTAACTGTTGCATGGCCGGCACCATGCAACGCAGAGAGACAAATCACAACATGAATTACACACTACTCCTCGAATGCTACCGCTCCGGGCAGATCAGTGAACACCAGTGGCAGCAGCATTTGACCGATGAAGTGTTTCGCGCCTGGCTCATTCGGCCTGGGCGACCCATACCAATTGGAGAAAGAACATGAAAATCAGCGATATTGTCAAAAAACTGCAAGAGGCACAGAAAGCCCACGGTGACGCGACGCTCAAACAGCACGGCTTCGTAGTTGATCGGGTTGAAATTAACCCCCTCAACAAGGACGAAGCTGAACTGGGCGTGGTGGTTAAGGTCGATTAAGAACCGCCTGCGGTGTCACATCTTTAGCTGCGGCGTCCCTGTATGGGCCGCCCTCGGCGTCATGTAGCGGCATCAATCCGCCGCTGCTTCTTTCATTGACGAAACCCATCGCCCTGCCGAGCCGCAGGTCGATGATCTGCCAGCATGCGTATTGAGCTGGGTCTTCTCTCTGGCCTTCCTCAAGGCCTGCGAGTGCCTCGACACTTGTACCGGCGGAGCCGCGCAGATCTTCCCACCCACCCTTCGGGCGGCCATGAGGCCATGCGAACAAAGCATAGCGTTTTGGTTTCATGTAAGTTTTGTGGTCGTGCTTAACGAAGTCAGGGGCTGCGATGTATTCCGTCGCGAAACTAGTCATGCCGTTAATCCTTGTGCGAATCCCTAAAAACTTTAGGTAAATCTGAATAACAGGACTTGCATTTACAAGTAGAAATATTCCGGATTTGCTGCAGCGCAGCCAGCTGCTCAGCGCGATCCGTGTCGAGGTGCAGCAGTTCGAAAAGGGGTATCTGTGATTGCAGTTCCGGCATGGCCGAATATGATCATCGCCATTGGCTGAATTTAGGGAGCAAAGAATGTCAGAAGAATCTGGCGCGTCGCCGTCGTCATGGATCGGGGCGCTGGCAAAAATATTTGAGGGTGGGGTGCCGCAGGTCATTGCTGGGCCAGCGGGAAAAGCCATAAGTCGTCTGGTCGCCGGTGCCGCAGACATCCCTGCGGCTTGGCTAGAAAAGCACGCCCAGTCTATACGTGACGAGAAGGACGCTAGAAGCGCCACCATGAAAGCTATCGGCGAGGCGGCCGCGAAATCAGCGTCTTCACAACCCGAATTGGTGGATCGCGCGGTCGAGCGCTTTGCCGGTGATTTGTCTAGGAAGCAGGACAATAGAGAGGGGGTGGCTCGTCTCACAGTCGGATATTTGAAGATTGATCCCCCACCACTGGATGCGCCGGGGCCAACAGATGACTGGATGAACGTGTTCGAGAGACATGCGGAGGATGCCAGCTCAGAAGATTTCCGTGACCTATGGGCAAGAATTTTGGCAGGCGAGATCAGAAAGCAAGGATCTTACGGGCTCAAGACATTGCAGATCGTTTCAACTTTCGACAAGACCACAGCTCGACTGGTTGAAAAGTGCCTGCAATATGCAATTGGCGGAGCGTTGCCGGTTGCAGCAGTTCAAAAGGCGCTGAACTTCGAAGAGTCTTTCAGCCTTCAGGACTTCGGCATATATGCAATGCACGGCCAGTTTGGATCATCACACTTATGGAGAGTTGACCCAGACGGCTTCGGTTATCTTTTCTTGAAAACCGCGGCTTTCAGGGCGAAATTTCCACCCAACACTAGTCCACAGTTTCCATGCTATGTGCTCACCAGAGCGGGTCGTGAGATTGCGACGACTTTAAATATTCAGCCCGACATCAACGGAATCGCTTTAGGACTGTGGGATTCCAATCCGAGGCCCCTTGAACTTTACCGAGCGCCTATCCTTGCAACAGAGGGTGAGCAGGTGAGAGTGGGGGGCTGGATCAGCGTACCCTCACCATAGCGATGTGTATGCTCGCGCGCTGACGTTTGTTCCGCGCGCTGCCATCATTTCAACAGAGCCGCTGCGCGTTGGCGGTTCTAAGTCGCGCGGCCTCCTTGCGGCGGCCACAGCTGCCGTTCCAGTCATAGTCTATTGTGAGTGCCCCGACGTCGGCTGCGACCTAGTTTAAGTTCGACCATAATCCGAACCAGCCATCCCCGGACATCCGACGTTTCAACAAACTCGGCCATATGGTCGATTGCATGTTGAAGCGTTCGTTCGGTGAGCACCGTTGCCTCTTCTGGCGATGCCGTGAGGCTTCTCGCCCAGGTCGACAGTTCGGGTAGCAGATCCAGAACCTCGGTGCTGCTGGCGTCATGCCGCGGCGCGTACTCGGAAAACTGCAGGCAGGAATTTCTCAGGCGGAGTTCGAGCTCCCATTCGTTTCGAGTGCCGTTCATGTAGAGGCTGACAGCCTGGCGAGCGAGGCAATCGGCCTCGTCGCTATCGCGGCCGATGTTGCGCGCGCTTACGACCTTTTCAAAGGCCGTGGCGATGACTGTCAAACCTTCAGGAAGAATGCATCCGGACTGCGTTCGACCAAACATAGCGCAATCTCCTCCACATAGGGCAAAAGCGCTTATGATCTCCCAGCCGCCGGAGCCCGTTTTAGTGTCCAGCGATGGACGCAGTATGCGCCGCGAAGGTGCACTTGGCGAATCGTATCCCCATCGTGTCGCGCTGATTGCGTCGCGGTGTCCCTCCCAAATCAATATCAGGAGTAACCGATGAGCATTACCGCTCAGCAGGTTCGCGATGCCTCGAAGGGCAAAGCGAACGAGAGCAACCTCGCGTCCGTGCTTGTGGCGCTGGACAAATACGGCAGCAAGTTCGGTATGGATCGACCGCACCGGCTCGCCCAGTACTTCGCGCAGCTGATGCACGAGAGCGGCGACTTTCGGTACGATTGCGAGATCTGGGGCCCGACGCCGGCACAGCAGCGCTACGACACCCGCACCGATCTCGGCAACACGCCGGAGAAGGATGGCGACGGCTACCTGTACCGCGGCCGCACCGGCGTGCAGTTGACCGGCAAGGACAACTATCTCCAGTTCCGCGATTGGTGCCGAGCCGCCGGCCTCGACTGCCCGGACTTTGTCAAGGACCCGGATGCGGTCAACACCGATCCTTGGGAAGGTCTTGTGCCCCTGTTCTACTGGGACACACGCGCCATTAACCGCTGGGCCGACGAGGGCGACGCCGAGACCATCACGAAGAAGATCAACGGCGGAAAAAACGGTCTCGCCGATCGCTTCGACCGTTTGGCGCGGATCTCGCTCGTTCTCCTCGGCTATCGCGCCGACAACGTCCGGCAGTTCCAGGCTGATCAGCGTCTCGATGTCGATGGTGATGTCGGACCGAAGACGCGAGCGGCCATGCACAAGGCGCTGGTCGCGCTCACGCCGGGCGAGGCGGCCAGGCCAGAGGTCAAGGTCGCACCGGTGACCGAAGAGAAGCCGGTACCGGTTCCGGTGACGCCGCCGAGCCTCGATGCGCCCTGGTGGAAGTCGAAAGAGGTTCTCGTTCCGGCCGTCAGCGGCGGCGGGGCTTCGATCCTGACCGCACTCGCGGGCATTCCCTGGCAGAATCTGATGATCATCATTGTCACGCTCGGCATCATCGCCGGCTTCCTCTACTGGCGGAAGAACGCCGATCGGAAGGCCGTGGCGAAACAGGTCGAGAGGATGGCTTGATGTTCACCACGCCTCGGATCATCGCGGCCGTGGCCGCTCTCGCGATCATCGCCGCCGCGCTCGCCTGGCTTTACCGGCAGGGCGGTGACGATGTCAGGACCTCAATCGAAAGGCAGAACAATGAAGCTGGCCGCACTGCGGACGATGTCCGCTTTCGCTATGATCTTTGCCCTCCAGGGATGTGGGACTTCGGCGCCGGCAAGTGTCGACGGGCTGCGGCGCGTGGTCGGCACTGATCTCATCGGCGCGCGAGGGGCGACGCCGGAAGATCAGCGAAAAATTGACCGGACCATCGTCGGCATCTGCGCCGCGGCGGTCTGGACGAAGGCGGAATGTGCGCAACACGGGGAACGGGGCTAATGGCACCATCAGAAGATGCGGCGGTACATCGTCAGCTTGGCGAGCTGGTGGCAGGCATGCGGAGCCTGCAGGAATCTATTCGGCGGTTGGAAGAAGGATCGATGCGGGCGGAAGACAAGGCGGCGACGAGCCGCGCCGCCGTGCATCAGCGCATGGATCAACTGGTTGACCGTGTCGGACACGTCGAGGCATCAGTTGCCACGATCGGCGAGGACGTCTCGGAGATGAAACCAGTCACCGACGATGTAAAGCGGTGGAAACTGATGGGTATCGGCGCGCTCGGCGTAACCGGCATTGCGGCGATGGCGCTCGGCGTCAGCTTCGCCGAAGCCATCAGGAGAATTGTGTTCGTAATTGTCGGAAAGGGGTGACCGAACGATAGTACCCCTCAATGCATGGTCGCGTCGGTCCACCCGCGTCGGCGCGCCTCCTCGTCGATCCTGAGCCAAATTGCGTCTTCCGTTCGCCGGCCTTCGGCCGAGAGCGCCGCAGCGGCTAGATAGAGCATATGAAAGTCGTCATCTTCGAGTTCGGAGAGATCTAAATCGTCGTCCATGTCAGGTACTCCTGTTTCGTTCCGGAGCGTAGGAAAAGCCAGGGCGGTCCGAAACGAGCAAAAATGCTCCCGCGAAATCTTAGGGGATAAAAGAATTGGCCTCGTCGTGGGCGCGACGAGGCCGGGGGCACTTTATACGAGGCATCACATAGGGACAGTTGCGAAGCCTGCTCTTAATCCCGATCGGAAGAGAGAGACGATCAGGACGAAGCGTAAACGCTCGCAACCTGAAATGGTTCCTGGCCGGCCGAAAAACGCGGCCTCTTTGCCAACCGGGTGCATCATCAGCATGATGGAAGTTGCTTACTCCGAATCGCCCGAGCTTGACAGGGTTCCAGAAACTCGCCTCGCCATATGCCGAATTTCCGTTCGCGTGCGCTCGCCTGGGCATCAGCGTAGGCACCATCGCTGTAGCGCGGCCAATCGACCGCGTGGCCATTGGCAACGAGCCAGTTATTGACGTTGGCGCCGTCGGCGCGAAAGCAGACGCCCACGACGCGGCTATACCGATCCCGCTCCACGAACTCGCAACGGGCTGGTCTTGAGGCAGAGAGAAACCGGTCGAGGGCCGCGGCTGCCTCGCGCCCGCACCGGTATGTGGCACCGTCGCCGTCCTCACAGCGCTGCCAGCTCTCCGGCGCATCCACGCCGTGAAGTCGAATCCGCTCGCCGTTGATTTCGAGCGTGTCGCCATCGATGACCGATGCGCGGCCGACGATCGAGCTTTCGGCGTTGGCCATGGACGCGATTAACAGCCCGTAGGCTGCCGCTGCGATCCATTTACTTTGCATTCTTCTCACCGCTTCAATTTCCCGACTTTGATCTTGTTGCCGTCGCTGTTCCGGCATGTCCTGCAACGCATGCGCCGTTCCAGTGCCATGATCGACTGAGTTTTGCCGAAGCGCCGAGCGAGTTCGTGCCGGTCTATCCGGCGCACGCGCCCGCAGCGCTTGCAGTGGCAGAACAGATCGTACCACTCCGGAAGGTTGGCGAAGGTGATTTCCTCAGGTCTCCCGGCCGGCGCCGCGCTATTGCCGGCCGGAGACGTCGGGAGGGCGGTTGTTCCGGCGGCAAGTCGTGGGTGTAGTGAAGCTTGCAGCGATCGCGGAACTGGTTCTCGGTCTTTGTGCATCCGTTTGCGCGTGCGAGCCGGGGAAGGAGCCCTGGCATCGACTGATCACCAATGCGATCGAGGAGCGACTTTGCGTCGTATTGCTTTCTGAGCCCGCATTCACACTCGACCTGCACCTTGAATACGAGTTCAGACAGCCACCAAGCGTCGTTCTTAGGCACGTCCCGTTTCCCCATCTTCGCGGTGTGCGTAGCAGTACCATCGCGAACGTCCCTTGCCGGCGGCAAATCCCCAGCCGCCCCAGTCTGAACATCCTGGATGCTCGCAGAGATGAACCCATGGACCTGTCGTCGCTTTTTTCGTCGCGCCTTGTTCGTCGCTCATGATCGGCACTCTCATTGGAATGTTCTTACTATGTTCTCATGGTCGCGAGAGTCAATGAGACGATTTCGCCGAACTGTGCGTTAATGACTGCATGGCCAGAACAGCGAAGCAGAAACCGCCACCAGCACCGCCTGCGGACTCGATGCCGCGGCGCGTCGAGCCATGCGTCGCAACCCTTGTCGACAAGCCTCCGAAAGGGTCTGATTGGGCGTTTGAGGTTAAGTGGGACGGCTATCGGCTGGCCGTCCATGTTGAGGCAGGTGAGGTGAGGGCGACCACGCGCGGCGGCTATGACTGGACGAAGAAGTTCGGGGCGATCGTTGCAGAGGCGCGAGAGCTCGGGCACTCCTCCATGATCATCGATGGCGAAGCCGTCGTGCTCGACGACCAAGGCCGGTCAGATTTCGGGCTGCTACAGCGCGCGGTCGGCAGGAAGCCCAGCCTGCACGAACCGAACGAAATCATCTTCTATGCCTTCGACCTTTTGTATCTCGATGGCCGCGATCTGCGCGCGCTGCCGTTGTCTGAGCGCCGGCAATTTCTCGAGCCGATCGTCGCCGGCCGCACCGGCGCCATACGCTTCTCGGAGGAAGTGCACGCCGACGGCGCCGAGTTCTTCCAGGTCGCTTGCGAGATGGGGCTCGAAGGCATCATCGCAAAACGGCGGGACAAGCCCTATCACTCGGGCCGCCGGCCGGAATGGCTCAAGATCAAATGCGCCCGGCGCGACTGGTTCGTGATCGTTGGCTATGAGCCCTCGACGGTTCCCGGCGGCATCGGCCGGCTGCTGCTGGCGGCGAGGAAGGGAAACTCTCTCGTCTACGTCGGCGGGTGCGGTACAGGATGGAGCAATAAGGAATCGGTGGAGCTTCGCAAGGTGCTGGATGCGATCCCGGCGAGCCGTCCGCCGGTCGCATTGAAGCGCAAGGGCGCGATCTTCTCCGAACCGCTGCTCGTCGCTCAGGTCGAGTATCGCGCATGGACGCAAGATGGTAAGCTGCGCCACCCTTCGTTCAAAGGCGTGAAGCAGCGAGACGACAGCGAACTTTCGCTTTTTAGCATGGACGCGGATGCAGGGTCGCGACACGGAGTCCCGAAATAAATCCCGAAGTAGACGTGTTGACACGGCACAACCGCCTACGCTACAGGGTGTTCGAACGGATAGCCTACACTCCTGGGGGTCAAGGGGTCGTGGGTTCGAATCCCGCCGCTCCGACCATTTTCCTCTTCGGCTTTGATGGCCGAAATCCCCTGAGGAATTTTGTTTTCCCTTCATCTTTTCGATAAGCGACCGATCACTTCGGCGGCCTTGCCGTGAGGGATGGGCGAATAGCGGGTCATTGTCTTGATGGCCTGGCACGATTTGGGGGGCTTAATGCGTGCGGAAACTGATGAATCGGCTTTGGCTTTAAGCGCGTGTTTTGTCGTCACTTCCGTGGACCGCAGGTTTGTCGAGTTCGCCGGAGTGATGTTGCATACGCTGGCTCTGAATGGCGACGTCGACGAGGTCAACGTCATCGTCTTCTGCGACGGACTGACCCCCAAGGATAAATCGCATCTGAGACAGTGCGGCGGACGCCTGCGCTTAACGCTGTTCGAATTGTCCGAAAGAACGCTTCGGCAATTCGATGGGTTGAAGACCAACAGCAACTGGAGCCGGTCGATCTATACCCGGCTTGTCTTGCCAGACCTCCTTGGCTGCAAGGAGGGGCGGCTCGTCTATCTCGACGCCGATACGATCGTGGTCGACAGTCTGCGTCCGTTGCTGAACCTGGATATGTCCGGCATGCCGGTGGCCGCTGTCGGCGGCGTTTCCAACCAGGACAATGCGCGTCTGAAGCTTCCGGACGGAACGAGAACGATGAATTCCGGCGTTTTGCTGATCGACATTGTGGAATGGTTGAAGAGGGATCTGTCCAGTCGCTGCCTCGAGATTGTCCGTTCACAGGCCGCAAGGCTGAAATTCTTCGATCAGGACGCCTTGAACATCGCTCTCGTTGGGCAATTCGCTTCCCTCGACCGTCGTTGGAATGTGATCCTGCATTCGCATGCCGACGAACCGGCGATCTTCCATTTCACGCACGACAAGCCCAACTCCGTTCGTTGCCAGCACCCGGCGCAGCCCCTGTATTTGCAGTACCGGCAAGCGACGCCTTGGGCGAGCAAGCGTCTCAAGTCGCGCTGGCACAAGCGGATCAGTCGGCTGACGCACTCCGTCCGAAGACTTTTCGAGCGCTGAAACTCGGCCAGCCGGAGTTCGGTCGGCTGCGTCCGCAATCGTGATGCCTGCCTTGCCGGCTCCGGTGCTCCAAGCTTCGGTTTGGCCTTGTAACGGGCTATCTCAGCATCGCCCCGGCCCCGGTCGCACTTGGCTGTGATCGGCACACGAAACCGCACGGACCCCCGTTGGTTGCGTTGGATAAAATTTATCGCTCATCCGAAATCGCTAAAATGCCTCGTTCCGGTGCGATGGTCCACGCGGCTGGGGCCGATCGCCGTCCTCGCGAAAGTGATGGAATGGCCTTATGGCGGGCGCCTGCCTGCCAAAGGAGGAATGGAATGAAGACGCTTTCGAAGATTTTTGCCGTGTCGTTGCTCGGGCTTTCGGCCCTGACGGCAATGCCGGTCATTTCGACGTCCGGCACCGCCCGTGCCGACGACGCCGTCATCCTCGTTCCGGGCCAGCCTACCGGCTCATCGGGTGATACCGGCACGGCGAGTTCCAACCCGGATACCGGTGCTGCGAGCTCCAACCCGGATACCGGTACCGCCAATTCCAACGGCGATACGGGGGCGCCGAGTTCGAACCCCGATACCGGCGGTGGTTCGGGCGCGGAAGGATCAACGCCTTAAGCGATCCTGCAAATGCAGCAAAAGAGGTCCTTCGACAGGGCCTCTTTTTTGCTTTCTGTAGGCGCGCTGCGGCAATCACGCCGCCGCTGTCCGTCCTAGGTGACTGGCTGAGGGGCGGCCGTCTGCAGCTTTGAAGCCGCGTTCCGGTAAAGGGCCTCCGTACGGTCGAGCATGACGGCAAGCGTAAAGCGGTCCTTCAGGCTTACCGCGCTGGCCGACAGGGCCTTGAAGGTTTCGGGCTCCGCGGCACTGATCATGCTCTTGGCGAGTGCTGATGTGTCGTCGCTATTGGGAAGGATATAACCGTTCCGCCCGTCCTCGATCACCGTGCGCGCGCCACCGATATCGGTGGCGATGATCACCTTGCCGGCCGCAGCCCCTTCAAGCATCACATAGGACATCGCCTCGTAGCGGCTCGGCATCACCAGGAGGTCGAAGGCCGGCACGGCCTGCGGGCCGGTGAAGGCGGAGGTCAGATGCATCCGGTTCTGCAGCCCGCTTTCGGCAATCGCTTTGCGAAGGCTGCCCTCGAGCTCGCCGCTGCCGACCATGACCAGGTGGCTGTTTCTGACCGAGGCGGCCACACTCTTGAAAGCGGCGATCAGCCGTTCCGGCGCCTTCTGGGCGGACAATCGTCCAACGAAGCCGAAAACGAAAGCGTCCGGCGCGATCCCGAAGCTGGCGCGCAGCGTCTGCGCCATTTCGCCCGAGGGTGGTGCCACGCCATTGACGATCACCGACATGCGCTTCTCCGGCATGTGCAAGGACAGCGCGTGATGAAACTCGTCGTCGGAGACGCAGATCAGGTGATCGGTAAAGAAGCGGGCCAGAGCCCATTCGATCGTGCCATAGATCAGCCGTCCGCCGCGGCCGAGCGTCGGGTCGAGCGTGCGAAAGGCGTGTGGCGTGTAGATGCGCGGCACATGAGAACCGGGCAGCCGCAGGCGCGTCAGCGCACCGGCCTTGGAACTGTGGCCATGGACGATGTCGAAACCGTTGTTCTGGATGATGCGCCGGAGTTCGAGAAAGCAGCCGACGTCAGACGGCCCGGGCGCGCGTCTCATCGCGACGGCGTGTACCGCCGGCAGGCCGATTGCTTTCAGTTCACGAACGAAACCTTCCTCGGCGCGCACCGGCGAATAGACGGCCTCGACGTGATGCCCGCGCTTGTGCATGCCGCGGCAGAGATCGAGGAAGTGCCGGCCCGAGCCGCCACCGCTCGGCTCCAGTACTTCTAGGAGCTTGAGGGAAGGGGCCGGCGACCGGCGCGGAACCACATGTTCCATGGTCAGGAGCTCCGGCCGGCGCGCGCCTGCCGGCGATGGCGATATTCAAGGGCGGCGCAACCCCAGATAATTCCGATGAGCAGGTAGAAGTGGCGCCAATGGTCCGTGTCGATAACATTGCCGACGCCGACATGGCCGAGAACGGCGACCCAGGCGATCATCAGATAGGTCTGCCAGGGGCGGTTCAGCAGCAGAAAGCGGAAGCCGAGCGAGAGCGTCCAGATGATCAGCGTCACGTAGCTGATGAAACCGAGCCAGCCGTAGGAGGTCAGCGACTTCAGCCAGACGTTGTGCTCGTCTTCGGGGAAGATCGTGCTGAAGACCATGGGACCGATGCCGAGCGGCTTTTCCATCGACATCAGGAAACCGAGCCTGTGGCGGTCGAAGCGCCCGAGGTGGCCGCCGTCGTAGTCCTGCACCAGCTGCGAGCGGCTGGAAAAGAGCGTTGCGACCTGCTCGGACTGCAGCGCAACGAGGAGGGCGCCGACGATCATGATTCCGCCGACCAGGGCCAGCACCAGGATACGCAGGCGAAAGAGGCCGTTTCGCTCTTTCAGCAGCATCACGAAGACGAAGGCGACGACGCAGAAGAGGTTGAGGGCCCAGGCTGCGCGGGAAAATGAAAGGAAGACGCCGAGTGCCAGCACCAGCAGCGCGGCGATCTTGGGTGGCGCCTTCTGGATGGGCTGCGTGAGGATGCCGTGGATCAGGTACATGGCCGGCACCGAGAGGAACGGGCCGAAGACGTTCGGATCCTGGAATGCGCCCTTGGCGCGGCCATAGAGCGTGAAGTTTTCCGCACCCGGCACGGCGCCGAAATAGCCGAGGATGCCGAGCAGTGCCGTGATGATGGCCGCCGCCGTCCAGGCGTTGAAGATCAGCCGCAGCCGTTCGTGGCGGTCCTCGATGATGGCTGCGAAGAAGACCGACGAGAGCGCGAGGAAGCCGGAGACCGCCATGTACATCGGCCCCTTTGTCAGGTCGGTCATGACCGTTAGGGACAGCATGCCGCCGACCATGAAAAGGGTCAGAAGCGTCAGCAGCGGGGCGACGCTGCGCGAGATCTTGAGGCCCACAAGCGCCCAAAGGCCGATGAGTGCCACCAGGAACAGCTCATAGGGCGCCGGCTCGAAAATGACGAAGCCGGAGAGAAACACCGCAAAGGCGACGAGCCCGGAGCCGAGCAGCGAGAGCGCCGCAAGCTGGGGACGAGCGATCGGGAGCCGGCCTGTATCGACGGTGCTCAATAGGCATTCTCGGTGTTGAGCAGCCTGAACGGCGTCAGGAACAGGATCTTGAGGTCGAAGAGCAGCGACCAGTTTTCGATGTAGTGCAAGTCGAAGGCGGTGCGCAGGCGGATCTTGTCGTCGTTGTCGATCTCGCCACGCCAGCCGTTGATCTGCGCCCAGCCGGTGACGCCGGGCTTGACGCGGTGGCGGGCGAAGTAACCTTCGACGACGTCGGAATAGGTGCGGTTCTGGGTCTGGGCGAGCACAGCGTGCGGCCGCGGCCCGACGAGCGACAGCTCACCCTTCAGCACGTTGAAGATCTGCGGCAGCTCGTCGATCGAGGACTTGCGGATGAAGCGGCCGACTGGGGTGACGCGCGGATCGCCCTTGGTCACGGCGTTGCGGGCCGTCGGGTCGCTCATATGCGTATACATCGAACGGAACTTGTACACCTCGATGGTCTCGTTGTTGAAGCCGTGCCGCTTCTGCTTGAAGATGATCGGGCCGGGGGAGGTTGCTTTGACCGCAATCGCCGCGCCGAGCATGATCGGCCACAGAAGCACGAGGGCGACCAGGCTGAAGAAGATGTCGAAGCCGCGCTTGGCGACGGAGTCCCAATCGGCGATCGGCTTGTCGAAGATGTCGAGCATCGGGACGTCGCCGACATGGGAATAGCTGCGCGGGCGGAAGCGCAGATTGTTGGCGTGGGCGGCGAGCCGGATGTCGACCGGCAGGATCCAGAGCTTCTTCAGAAGCTGGAGAATGCGCTTCTCTGCCGTGAGCGGCAGCGAGATGATCAGCATGTCGATGCGGGCCAGGCGGGCGAATTCCACCAGTTCGTCGACTGTTCCGAGCTTCGGGTAGCCGGCGATCACGTTGGGCGAGCGGCGCTCGTCGCGGTCGTCGAAAATACCGCAGATTCGGATGTCGTTGTCGGGTTGGTCCTCGAGCGTGCGGATCAGGTCCTTGGCCGGCTGGCCACCACCGACGACGACGGCGCGGCGTTCCATCGTGCCGTTTCGGGCCCAATGGCGGATCGAATAGGCGATGAAGGCGCGCTCGGCGATCAGAAAGATTGCGCCGCCGATGAACCAGCCACCGAACCAGACACGTGAATACTGATGGCCGGATTTGAGGAAGAACAGCGCGATGGCGATGCCGCCGAATGCGATGGCCCAGGAGGCAAGGATGCGCGGCATCACCCGCAGCCAGGCGCGCAGCGCCGGGATCTGGTAGGTGTCGGCGATCTGCATGGCAGCGACCGCCAGGGCGGAGCCGCCAAAGAGGATTGCCAGATAGAGCGGCAGCTGCTCGAAGCCCGGCTGGACATAAAGCGCGTTAATGGCATAGCCGATCGCAAAGAGCGCGCTGAACTCGAACAGGCGCATCAGCCCCATGATCATCGCTGGCGAATAGGTATCGGCGCTGAACTGCTCGGCGATCTGCCGCGCCAGCGGATTGAGATCCGTGGTCGTCGTTTCGTCCGGCATTTCGCCAGGCGCGCGGGCGCGGATTTCCGAAATCTTCTTGCGAAGCGCTTCGGGATCGAACGAACCCGGGCGGTCAAACTTGTTCATGGCTGTCTTCCGGCGCTGAAGTCCCTCAGCCGGGATAGCAGAAAGCCACTAAGAAACGCTTACGTTGTGGGCAACACGCTATCGGCGGGCGGCTGGTAACGGCACAATTCCCGATAGAGGCTTAACATATCCGCCGACATTACCGAAGCTGCAAATTGCGACTTGAACGTGCTCGGGTCGGGCATCACACGTGCCGCCCAGTCTTTCTCTGTGATTGCGCGGGCCATGATGTCGGCAAGCGACCGGGCATTGGCAGGTTCGGCAAGCGCGGTGCTGTCGCGTCCGAGAATTTCCGGGATGCCGCCGACACGGCTGGCGATAACAGGCTTTCGCGCGGCCAGCGCCTCAAGCACGATATAGGGCATGGATTCGGCGCGCGAGGGAACGACGATGTTGCGCGTCAGCGCAAAGGCCTCGCGCGTCTTCATCGCCGGCTGCATGCGGATACGGCGGCCGAGACCCTGCTGCAGCACCAGGTCGCTGTATTCCTGCTGCTGCGGGCCGTCGCCGATCATCAGCGCTGACAGCGGCCGGCCGACAAGCCGTTCGGTCTGGGCGAAAGCCTCCACAAACAGATCGGGACCCTTCAGGTCCCGCATCATGCCGATATAGAGAAAATCGACCGCATCCGGCTGGGGCGGGACGACCTCGAATTCCCGGTCGTCGATGCCATTGTAGATCAGCTCGTTGCGCTCGCGCGGTGCACCGACCTTTGCGAAATAGGTCTGCCGCTCGAAGTCGCAGACGAAGACGAGGGCGTCGGTGATCCGCTGCTGGATCCGCTCGGCCGGGAAGACCAAGCGCCCGGTCAGAGAGCCTGGACGGTAGTGCAGGCTGCCGCCATGTGGCGAATAGAGGCGGGCTACGCGATACTTGTTGACCCGCAGGGCTGAACCGATGAGCCGGGCAATGACGCCGCCTTTGGCGCCGTGCCCATGCAACACATCCGGCCGCAAACTTCTGATTTCCTTGTAGCCGCGCCACAACGCGGCAAAATCCGACGGCCCGACCGAGCGATGGATCGGCATCCGGATGAGGCCGAGCGCCAGATAGGGGCGAATTTCGTCGAACAGCCGATCCTCGTGACTGCCGCCTGTCGTGCTGTCGCAGAGGATCCCGACCTCATGGCCGGCCTTGGCATGCGCCTCGGCCAGGTCGCGCACGTGGCGGAATATCCCGCCGACAGGCGACCTGAAGCAGTGGATGATGCGCAAGGGCCGCTCTTGTTGCATCGAGATCAGAACAGGCGTTCGCGAACATAGATCGTGTCGCCGGCAAGAACAGCGTCGGTGATCGGGACCCGGCCGGTGATGATGCGGCCATTGATCTTGCGCGTAATGTCGGCGTTCGACTGGTTGGCGCGCGGCGAGAAGCCGCCGGCAACCGCGATCGCGTTCTGCACGGTCATCCCCGGAACATAAGCATACTGGCCGGCCTGACCGACTTCGCCCATGATGAAGACGGAACGGTAGCGATCGACCTCGATCGTGACGTCTGGATCGCGCAGATAGCCTTGCTTCAGCTTGGCGGCGATCATGCCTTCGAGTTCGGGCAGGGTTCTGCCGCGCGAGGCGACCGTGCCGATCAGGGGGAAGGCGACGTAGCCGGCCTGATCGACCGTGTAGGTGCCGCTGAGGCCGGCCTGTTCGAAAACGTTGATGCGCAGGCGGTCGCCGCTGTCGAGCCGATAGGGCTGGATCGTGGCTTCGCTGAAGGCTTTGGGTGCGGGCTGGTAGCTCGTGCAGCCGCCGAGCAACATCGACAGCGCTGCCGCCGTGATCGCGAGACCCGTCTTGATAGCTGCAGTGGACATGCGGTTCATAGGCTCCGGAAACGACCAGCTTTTGTGACGTTATCGATCCGTTAGGGTTAATAGCAGGTAAACTCGCGGTAGAATTTTCGCGGAGACCTGGCGATGCCGCCCGGCCTTTACCATCCGCAGGTTGATCGCATTAACCCTTGCGTTACCATGTTCCTTTACGGTCCGGCGAGATTTGAAAGTTCGGAGCGACGAGCATGTCGGGAAGCGGCAGCGCACAGCAGGATGTGGATATCGACCTCGGCGGCCTGTTTCGCGCCGTCTGGGATCGGCGCGTCAAGGTTTTGCTCGCCACCGTCGCTGTGGCGGCGCTTGCTTTCGGCGCAGCAAAGATGATCGCGCCGGATTACCAGAGCGAAACCCGCGTGCTGATCGAATCGCGCGAGCCGGAGTTCAGCGGCCCCAACCAGGCTTCCCAGGCGGGAGCCGACCGCGTCTTCGACGAATCCGGCATTCTCAGCCAGGTACAGGTGCTCAAGTCGGCCGACCTCATCAAGCAGGTCGCCCGCAACATGAAGCTCTACGAGCTCAAGGAGTTTGATCCGTCGTCGGCGCCCTCAGCGCTTTCCGATCTTCTCGTCATGCTCGGCCTGAAGAAGAATCCGCTTGAGATGCCGCCCGAGGAGAGGGTGCTCAAGGAATTCTCCGACAAGCTCCAGGTCTACCAGGTGGAGAAGTCGCGCGTGATCGCGATCGCCTTCACCTCGAAGGACCGCCAGCTTGCGGCCGCCGTGCCCAACGAGATGGCGAAGGTCTTCCTGGCGCTCCAGAGCGGCGCAAAGCTCGATACCAATTCCGAGGCGACACGCTGGCTCGAACCCGAGATCGCCAATCTGCGCGAGAAGGTGCGCGACGCCGAAGCGAAGGTTGCGGCCTATCGCGCCTCGTCCGATCTGTTGCCGACCGGTGAAACCACCAACTTCGCGACCCGGCAGCTTACGGATATTTCGTCGGAACTGGCGCGGGTGCGCGGCGAGCGCGCCAATGCGGAAGCGCGTGCCGCCGGCGTACGCTCGGCGCTGGCAAGCGGCCGCGCGCCGGACACCATTGCCGATGTCGTCGGTTCGCAGATGATCCAGCGGCTGAAGGAGACGGAAGCGAACCTGCAGGCGCAGGTGGCGGACCTCTCGACCACCCTGCTTGACGGTCACCCCCGTCTGAAGGCGCTGAAGTCGCAGCTCGAAGGTATCCGCGGCCAGATCAGCACCGAGACACGCAAGATCCTGACGAGCCTCGAAAACGAGGCGAAGGTCGGCGAACTGCGCGAACAGCAGCTCGGGCAGCAGTTGAATGCGCTGAAGGCACAGTCGGCGCAGGCCGGCGAAGAAGAGGTGGGGCTGCGCGCGCTCGAGCGCGAAGCGACCGCGCAGCGCCAATTGCTGGAGACCTATCTCGCGCGCTATCGCGAGGCGACATCGCGCACCGTCGAGAATGCGACGCCGGCCGATGCACGGGTCATTTCGAGTGCCGTGGTTCCGACCGGCGCGAGCTTCCCGAAAGTACTGCCGATCACCATCGTTGCAGCGCTTGCAACGTTCCTCCTGACCTGCATTGGCATCATGCTCGGCGAGCTTTTCAGCGGGCGAGCCTTGCGGCCGGTTTCAGCTACGGGCGAACGGGCACCGGTCCGGCCCCGTCCGGCGCTTGCCGCAAGCGTTGCCGATTTGCCGCCGGCCCAGATGGCTGAGGCATCGCCCGTCATTTCGTCCGCAGCCGATGACGCAGTCGACTTGCTGCCTGCGGCGGAGCTTTCGCTTGCCCCGGACACGGAGGAGGAGGCCGCCGAGGCGGATTTCTCGATCGAAGCCGTCGCCGAGCATCTGCGTGCCACCAATGTGCGCGTTGCGATTTCGGTTTCGCCCGGCGGAGACGAGGGCTCCACCGCGACCGTGATGCTCGCCCGGTTGCTCGCCGAAGAAGAACTGAAGGTCGTGCTGATCGACCTGACGGGCTCTGCCTGCCCGACACGGCTGATGGCGCGCTCGCAGCAGCTCCCGGGGATCACCAATCTCCTGGCGGGGGAGGTGCCCTTCACGGACACGATCCACGCCGACCGCTTTTCCGACGCGCACATCATCCCCCAGGGCGATGCCGATCCGCGCCAGGCGATGCGTGGCATCGACCGGCTGAAGATGATCATCGACGCCTTGACCAACGCCTATGATCTCGTCCTGCTCGAATGCGGCCCAGCCGATGAAATGGCCGTGGAGAAGATTGCCGGTCGTGATGGCGCCGAAATCATCCTGTCGGCACCGTCGGTGAGCGACGAACGGATCGTCGAGGTACTGACCGGCTTCGGCGCGGCGGGCTACCGCGACATCGTGCTGATGACCGGCCAGGTGCAATCGGACCCCGAATATCCGGATCGCGACGCGGCGTAATGGCGGCGCGGGCCTCTGCCGCAAAGCGCAGGGACCGTGCTCTAGGGTGGATGATCAGTCGGCACTGTTGTCGAAGGTCTTGCCTTGCCTGCGCCGTCGCGTGCGCTGAATGCGGCCATAGACGGCCTTGTTCGCCTTGATCGCCCTTTTTGCCCTCACGACGAGGTAGTGCCGAAGGCCCGCGAGCCGGCCAGCGAGCGTCACCGGCAGTACGATATCGCGCAACGGCGTCTCGATCGTGCACCAGGAGCGCTTGTAGGGCTGGTCGCCGACGCCGAAGTCGAACAGGCGCACGCCTTCGCCTGATAGGCGCTCGATCATGCGGTAGAACAGCAATTCACCCGGGCTGGCGTCGCCGGCCATCGCTTCGTCGATCGACCCGAACTGGCAGATTACGTGATCTGCCTTGCGCGACAGTCCGGCGACGGCGACGATCCGGCCGTCATTTTCGCCTCGCAGGCGTATGGCATTGAGTTCCATGAGCTGAACGTCGTCGTCCACGCGGGCGGCGAGCGTATGGAAAAACGCCTGCGTTTCCGGATCCTGGAAGACATCGGGAAAGCCGAGGGTGGCAAAGCGCGTCGCCTTCTGCCGAAAGAAAGTGTCGAGCAGGGCTTGGGCCTCGTCGCTCGTGCGGGCGACCACATAGTCGTAGCCGCCCATTTCAGCCAGCCGCCGTTCGGAAATGCGCATCTTCTTGCGCCGCCGCTTGGCGTTGAGCTGGGCTAGTGTGGGCTGAATGCCACCGAGAAGGGGAAGCTGGAACGACGGGTTGGGATTGGTAACGCCCGAAAACAGGGCAAAGGGGCTGGGGTCGCCGCGCCAGTCGTTCGGCAGGCGATCGAGCATGACGATGTCGGCCAGGCCGCGCAGTGCGTCGCAGATGGCGCGGGCAAGCGCCTCGGCAAGCGCGGGCGTGGTGATGATGGCCGCGGCGTTGTGGGCAAACAGCCCGGTGTTGAGGTTGCTGTGCTCGGTTCCAATCAGCTTTGCCGTTCGAAACAGGCGTCCGCGCGCCACTTCCAGCGGCAGGATGAGCAGGAGCTCGCCATCGAACGTAATCCGTAGGAGAGCCAGGTCGCTGGCGTGGGTCGCAGCCCAGGCGCGGCACCAATGATAGGCATGGTGCAGCGAGTTCCCGGGAAGGGTGTCGAGCATGCGCCACTCGGTTTCGAGTGTCTCCAGGTCGCGGTGAAGCGAGATTTCGAAGCGGCCGGTGGCATCGGTCGGATCTGCACGCAAGGACGCATGCGCGCGGCGGTCGCCGGAGCCGTCCATGGTGAGTTCCGAGTTCGTCATCGCAGGTGCCGTCCGGTCCTTGTTGCGGAGAGATTGAACCGCTTTAATTCGGGAGTGCTTATGAAGGTCGATTGGCAATAACCGGCGAACGCGGTTAGCAAAGCGTGAAACGAAATTGACGCCTCACGCGATGAAGCCGGTTGCCAACACGCTGGCCCATTCAAGGCGGTTGCGGCGGGCCGCAAGTTGCGACATCGCCGTCCAGTCGTAGGTCACGCTGCGAAAGGTCACGTCCCATTCCGTCCCCGATTGCTCGACGATGGCGTAGCGCGCGTGCGGGGATCCGGCCTCGACCTTGTGGGCCACCGGCCGGCTGTCGGTGTAGCCGGGGCAGCCGACGCTGCCGGGGTTGACGACCAGACGTCCGTCGGAGAGGCGGACGACGCGAGGAATGTGGGTGTGGCCGCACAGGATTACCGGATAGTCGATCCCGACAGCTTCGGCCTCGATAGCCGAACGCGCGGCCCTATGAACCGTACCGTCCGCCGTCAGGGCTTCGAGCCAGTAGGTCTCATCGTCGGTCGGGGTCGCATGGCAGAGGAAGAACGTTTGCCTGTGGATGTGTGCGACGGGCAGGGTGGCCAGCCACTCGCGGTGCTCCAGCTTCAACTCATCGAACGCCGCGCGATCGGAGAGCCCCATGTCGCGCGGATCGACCGTCAACAGGTAACGGTCGTGATTGCCGCGGATCGAGGAGATCGCCCGTTCCATCAGGATGTCTGCCGTGCGCGCTGCGTTGAGGGGACCGCTCAGATGATCGCCAAGATTGACGATATCGGTGATCCCTTGTGCATCGATGTCTGCGAGCACCGCTTCGAGCGCAAGATCGTTGCCGTGGATGTCCGCGATGACCGCAAGTCGCATGGGCGTCCTCCCGAATGGCTACCGGACCGAGGATCAACGATCCCGAGCGGGCTTTTCCATCCATTTGATGATCAGCATGGCCGGCAAGATCCAGAGCAGGCCGGTGAAGAAGAAATAGGCCAGGTGCACGTACCAGGGAGCAGCGCCAAGCAGCAGCGAGGCGAAGGTAACGGCGGCAAGCGCATAGACGACGACGAGGATGATGATCAGGATCGTGCCGATCAGCTTTCTGAGGCGTACGGGCATTTCATATCTTTCACAGGGGCAAATGCGCGCGGAGCGGCCGCGACCGCATGCCGCAAAGGTTTCGGCCTTGTTTTGCATGCCGCTCTGGTGCAAATCAACGGCTTTCCGAAAGGTGCGACCGTTGATCCGTCCGGTTGCGCCGCCGACAACCCTGCGACACCAGAGGGAACATGATGGCCGGCGTCGAAATGGCGACTGAACAAATGCTTCGAAACGAGATCGGCAGGACCGACCGCAACCGCCGGCAGATCCGCGGCTGGCTGGCGGTCGTGCTGTTCACTCTCTTTGCCCTGGTGCTCGTCGGCGGCGCGACGCGCCTTACCGAATCGGGCCTCTCCATCACCGAATGGAAGCCGATCCATGGCGTGATCCCGCCGCTGACGGTGGCCGAGTGGGAAGAGGAGTTCCAGCTCTACCAACGCATTCCGCAGTATCAGCAGATGAACAGCGGCATGACGGTCGACGAGTTCAAGACGATCTTCTGGTGGGAATGGGCACACCGCCTGCTCGCGCGCACGATCGGCCTGATCTTCGCGCTGCCGCTTGCCTATTTCTGGTTCACCGGAAAGGTCGAACGCAAACTGCGCATGCCGCTGCTCGGGATCCTTGCGCTTGGCGGTTTTCAAGGTTTCATCGGCTGGTGGATGGTTTCCTCGGGCCTGGTGGAGCGCACGGAAGTGAGCCAGTACCGGCTGGCGACGCATCTCGTCATCGCCTGTCTGATCTTTGCCGCCTGCATGTGGATCTTCCGCGGGCTCAGTCGGCATTCGAATGAAGCGGCGCCCACCGACCGCTCGCGCAAGATGGCCATGATCATCGCCATCTTCAGTCTGTTCCAGATCTATCTCGGCGCGCTCGTCGCCGGTCTCGATGCCGGCTTCAGCTACAACACGTGGCCGCTGATGGACGGCGCGATCATCCCGCAAGACCTGTTCCTGCAGCAGCCCTGGTGGATCAACCTGTTCGAAAACCCGAAGACGGTGCAGTTCGTCCACCGCATTGGCGCCTATGTGCTCTTTGCCTTCGCACTGATGCATATGATTGCCTCGCTGCGCGCAGCACCCGAAACGACCCATGCGCGCCGTGCCGTGCTCCTGTTCCTGCTCGTCTCGGTGCAGGCGGTGATCGGCGTCACTACGCTGGTGCTGCAGGTGCCGGTCGGCTGGGGCGTGGCGCACCAGGGTGGCGCGCTTGTGGTGCTTGGCTTTGCCATCGCCCACTGGCGCGGTTTCTACGGCGAGTACCCGCGGCCGACGGCGATCGAACTGCGCGACTGACGCCCGGCGAGATCCGGAAAAAGAAAGACCCCGGCGAGCGGCTCGCCGGGGTCTTTTGTTTTTCAGCCGATTGCCGATCAGGCCGACAGCATCAGGTCCATGTTCTGGACCGCCGCGCCCGAGGCGCCCTTGCCGAGATTGTCGAGCAGGGCGACGAGGTTCACATGGTTGCCGCCGGGGGTGCCGAAGACGAAGAGCTTCATCGTGTCCTTGCCGGCAAGCTCGGTGGCGTCGATGCGAGCGAGCTTTTCGCTCTCCTGGAGCGGCACGACCTCGACGATCGATTGGTCGGCATAATGCGCGACGATCGCAGCGTGGATCGTCTCCAGCGTCGTACCGGCGGCGAGGTCCTCGAGATAGAGCGGCACCTGGACGATCATGCCCTGTGCGAACTTGCCGACGGAGGGCGCAAAGACCGGTGCGCGGTCGAGCAGGCCGTGCATCTTCATCTCGGGCACGTGCTTGTGCTTGAGCGTCAGGCCGTAGAGGAAGTGCGGTGCGCTGATGTGGTCGGCATTGGTCTCGTCTTCCATCTGCGCGATCATCTGCTTGCCGCCGCCGGTGTAACCGGAAACCGCATTGACCGTCACCGGATAGCCGTCGGGCAGGATGCCGGCCTGGCGCAGCGGCCGGATCACGCCGATCGCGCCGGTCGGATAGCAGCCGGGATTGGCGACGCAACGGGCGCTGCGGATCTTCTCCGGCTGCGCCTTGTCCATTTCGGCAAAGCCATAGGCCCAGTCGGGCGCAATCCGGTGCGCGGTCGAGGTGTCGATGATGCGGACCTTGTTGTTGCCCGAGACCATCGAAACCGCCTCGCGCGAGGCGTCGTCCGGCAGGCAGAGGATCGCGATGTCGGCGTCGTTCAGAAGATCTTCGCGCATCGCGGCGTTGCGTCGTTCCGCTTCCGGAATGGAAAGCAGTTCGAGATCGCTACGGCCGGCCATGCGCGTGCGGATCTGCAAGCCCGTGGTGCCGTGTTCGCCATCGATGAAGATCTTCGGTTTCATGATTTTCCCGTTCTGCCAGACAGTTAGAAGCCGTTCCGGAATCACTCTGGCATAGAATTGAATCAGTTTCTCAACAGGCCGGCGGAGCGCCGCCAACCCCGCCTTTTCTATATAAGCAGCCGGCCTCCATCGCAACGGCAACGGTCGTCTTCAGCGAAGCGGCGCGCGCTCGGCAAGCTTCTCCGCATGCAGCCCCAGCATATACATCGCGACTGTCGCGCCGGCGATCGCCGTGATGTCGGCATGGTCGTAGGCTGGCGCCACTTCGACCACGTCGCTGCCGATCACCGTCAGCGCGCCGAGCTTGCGCAGGACGGACAGGATCTTGGCGCTCGACGGGCCGCCGGCGACCGGGGTACCGGTGCCGGGCGCATAGGCCGGGTCGAGGCAGTCGATATCGAAGGTGAGATAGGCCTTCCGCTCGCCGACCTGCCTTATGATCGTCTCGGCGATGTCGCCGGCACTCATCTCTTCGACGTCGTAGCCATAGAGAATGCGGATGCCGCAATCCTCGGGCGCGTGCGTGCGGATGCCGATCTGGATCGAGGCGTCCGTGTCGATCAGCCCTTCGCGCGCCGCACGGCCGACAAAGGAGCCATGGTCGATGCGGCCGCGCTCATCCGACCAGGTATCCTGGTGGGCGTCGAACTGGACGAGGGCGAGGGGACCGTGCAGCGCCGCCTGCGCCTTCAGGATGGGATAGGTGACGAAGTGGTCGCCGCCGAGCGTCTGCAGATAAGCGCCGCTCCTGATGATCTTGGCCGCTTCGCGTTCGATGGTGGCCGGCGTCTTCGAATGGTTGCCGTAATCGAGCAGGCAGTCGCCATAGTCGACCGTTGCCATCTCCGCGAAGAGATCGCGGTCGAACGGGTACTGCGGATCGTTGTCGAAGATGGCCGAGGCGCGGCGGATCGCCTGCGGCCCGAAGCGGGCGCCGGGACGGTTGGACGTGGCGGCGTCGAAGGGAATCCCCCAGACGACGGCATCGACGCCCTTCAACTGCTTCGAATATTTGCGGCGCATGAAGGAGAGAATGCCGGCATGGGTCGGATCGGACGCCGCCGATGTCAGTGAGCGCGCCGTCAGCGCATGATCGATTGTCCTGTTCGCCATATCCCGCCTCTGCCTCGGAGTCGGACAGCGCGCATCCTCTGCGCGCATCCGCTCAAACCTGTGGTGGCGGAAGGTTGGACAATCGTTGCCGGCAAGGCAAGGCCCTGCCGGCCGTTTCTTCGGCGATTACGAGGCCTTGGCTTCGTAGGTCGGGGCGAAGTCGCCAAGCGCCTTGGCTTCGGTGATGCGCGCGGCGATATCCTCTTCAATGATCGTCTCGAGCTGGGCGAAACTGTCGATCACGTAATAGATCGGCTGGACGATATCGATGCGATAGGGCGTCCGCAGCACGGTCATCAGGTCGAAGGGCCGAAACTCGACACCTGGGGTTCCCATCGCATTGCGTGTCTCGTTGGGCGAAGACACGATGCCTGCGCCATAGCAGCGGCGACCCTTCGGCGTGTTGATCAGGCCGAACTCGACGGTGAACCAGAAGATCCGGAACATATGCCAGGAATAGCCCTTGCCGAGCGAAACCGCCTTTTCGCCGAAGCGGCGCACGAAGTTGGCGTAGCTCTGGTTGGTGAGCAGCGGGCAGTGGCCGAAGACCTCGTGGAAGATGTCGGGCTCTTCGATGTAATCGATATGCTCGCGGCGGCGAATGAAGGTCGCCAGCGGAAACTTGCCCTGAGACAGCAGTTCGTAGAAGCGGGACGGCGGAATGAGGGCAGGTACCCCTTCGACGCCGAAGCCGGTGGTTTCCGCGAGGCGCCGGTTCACGTCCTTCAACTGCGGCACGTGATCAGGGCCGAGATCGAGCGTCTTTGCGCCTTCCAGATATTCGTCGCAGGCCTTGTCGGCGAGCAGCGTCATCTGCCGCTGATAGAGCTCGCCCCAGATCGCATCTTCTTCCGGGGTGTAGAGATAAGTGCCGTCCGGTTCCGGCAGTTTGGCTGTGTAGCTGCTTTCCTTCGTCATGACGTCTCCTCATTCGTCAGATGAACTCTCCTGTTGCAATTGTATCGCGGATGGAGCGAGTATTTGTTCCACAGTTGCCAGGTGGAGGCCTGATGGCGGGAGGAAAATTCGAAATGCCGTCCGATGTGAAAGAAAATCTTCAGCCCGTTCGAAAGCTGCTGCGGCTGATTCAGGCAGATAGCGGCCAGTCTCTCTCCGATCTCGCCGAAAAAGCCGGCATGTCGCAAAGCTCGGCCTGGCGGCGGCTGCAGGAACTGGAGACGGATGGCGTGATCCGCAAGCGCGTCGCGCTGCTCGATCCGGCAAAGCTCGATCTGAAACTCTGCATCATCGCCCATGTGACGCTCGAAGATCACCACGATGAGGCGATCGCCGCCTTTTCCGCCGTCGTGCGCGAGCGGCCGGAGATCATGGAGTGCTACGCTTTATCCGGAACGTTCGACTATATGCTGAAGATCCGCGCCAATGACGTCGAAAGCTACGATGCCTTCATGACGCGCTACCTGATGCGCAATCCGCATGTGCGCACGGTGGTGTCGAGTTTCGTCCTGCGCGAACTCAAGTCGACGACGGAGCTGCCGATTTAAGCCGGTCGCCAGTGGTGCCCTTATCTCGCGGGAGAACTACGAGCGCTCGAATCCGTATTGGCGTTCGATCTTGCCGACGCGCACCTGGTAATCCTCGTACCAGCGCTCGCGGCCGAGCCGCTGGGCCGTCAGGTGGCGGACATTGTTTTTCCAGGCCGCGATGCTTTCTTCATCGGCCCAGTAGGAATTGGTGAGGCCGAAGCCGTCGGCGCCGCGAACGCTTTCCAGGCCGAGAAAACCCGGCTGCTCGCGTGCAAGCCGCTCCATTTCGTCTCCCATGTTGTCATAGCCGTGATCACCGGCCGTGCGCCGCGAGGCGAAGGTGACGATGTAATAGGGCGGCTCTGGGGTCTTGGCGACGGGAGAACGGGTCATGCGGTGCCTCAAAGGCTCGACGTTGCGGGATATGGTGCGTCGGATGATAACAAAAAAAGGCGGAGCAAAGCCCCGCCTTTCCAAGTGTCGCAGTTGAAGCGATTAACGCTTCGAGAACTGGAACGAACGACGTGCCTTCGCACGGCCGTACTTCTTACGCTCGACCACGCGGCTGTCGCGGGTGAGGAAGCCACCACGCTTCAGGACAGAGCGCAGGCCCGGTTCGAAGTAGGTGAGTGCCTTGGAGATGCCGTGACGAACGGCACCGGCCTGGCCGGAAAGACCACCGCCAGCAACGGTCGCGTCGATGTCGAACTGGCCGTCACGGGCAGCTGCGACGATCGGCTGCTGCAGGATCATCTGCAGAACCGGACGGGCGAAGTAAGCCGCGTAGGGCTTGCCGTTGATGGTGATCTTGCCGGTGCCCGGCTTGACCCAGACGCGGGCGACAGCGTCTTTACGCTTGCCGGTCGCGTAGGAGCGACCCTGGGCGTCGACCTTCTTGACGTGAACCGGAGCAGCCGGTTCCGCGGTCGTGGCGATGTCCTTGAGAGCGGAAAGGTCAGCCATTATCAGGCGCTCCTTGTGTTCTTGCTGTTCAGCTTGGCGACGTCGAGGACGGTCGGCTGCTGTGCTTCATGCGGGTGGTTGGCGCCTGCGTATACGCGCAGGTTCTTCATCTGGCGACGGCCGAGCGGGCCGCGCGGAACCATGCGCTCGACGGCCTTCTCGAGGACGCGCTCCGGGAAGCGGCCTTCGATGATCTGGCGCGCAGTGCGCTCCTTGATGCCGCCGGGGTAGCCGGTGTGCCAGTAGTACTTCTTGTCGGTGTACTTCTTGCCCGTCAGAACTGCCTTCTCGGCGTTGATGACGATGACGTTGTCGCCGTCGTCAACATGCGGGGTGAAGGTAGCTTTGTGCTTGCCGCGCAGGCGGTTCGCGATGAGGGAAGCGAGGCGACCAACAACGAGGCCTTCGGCGTCGATGATGATCCACTTCTTCTCCACCTCTGCAGGCTTCTGAACGAAGGTTGCCATATCAAAATCTTTCTTTGGACCCGAGCGGCGAACCGCTGGGCGTTTCTTGTTGCTTGGTTTTGCCCAGTTTCCCGGGCAAAAGAGAAAGCGGCCCGTAAGGACCGCGATCTGCGGCAGCTTATACGCAAGTGCGAAACAAGCGTCAAGAACGCGAAATCTGCGCTACGGAAATAAAATCAAGTAAAAACAATATGTTGCAAGTGAGGTATTTTGATACCACAAATTATCGCGGCGGAATCGAATAGGTCGCCGTGGCGTGCGCGACGAGGTCGTCGTCGCCAACCTTGACGATCGATGCGTCGAGAACGGCAAGCCGCTTGCCGAGTTTGAGGATCCGGCAGGTGCATTCGAGCGGTTCCGGCTCGGGCTTGCGCAGGAAGTTGATGTTGAGATTGGTGGTGACGGCAAGCGCAACCGGCCCGATATGGGCGATCAGCGCGATATAGGCGGAAACATCGGCGAGCGCGAACAGGGTAGGGCCGGATACGGTTCCGCCCGGCCGGATATGCCGTTCGTTCGGATCGAGCCGCATGGTGGCAAAGCCCGGACCGACCGCCGTGACATGGAAGACCTTGCCGTCAGTGTGGACCTGCGGGAAATCCGTGTCGAGAAACCGGTTGAGGTCGTCGACGGTCATGATCGGCTCGATGGTCATGCATTGCATCCTTCAACATGTCTGCCCGCCACCTGAAACCGACTGATGGCCCGACGCAAGGCGGAAAATGGTCGTAGGCGGAATGCGTCAGGGGGTGTGCCTGTCGGCTTGCACGGCACGCGCTGCCGGCGTACCACCAAGCCAAAGTTCAAGTTCCAGGAGAAGAAGATGGCCGACGTCGTATCGTTCAAGAAGGAAGAGCCGAACGGCCTGCTGCAGAAAGAACGTTCGGGGCCCGTCTTGCGGCTGACGCTCAACAACCCGCCGGCCAACGTGCTGTCGATTGCCATGATGGAGGCGCTGCACGCCGAGTTCGATGCGGTCGCAACCTCCAAGGACATCAGGGTGGTCGTGCTCGCCGCGACCGGCAAGCTGTTTTCCGCCGGTCACGATCTGAAAGAAATGACCGCGCACCGCGAAGACGACGACCGGGGCCGGGCCTTCTTCGAGCGGACGATCCGCCTCTGCGCCGATCTCATGCTGAAAATCACACGGCTGCCGCAGGCCGTCATCGCCGAGATAGACGGCCTGGCAACGGCAGCCGGCTGCCAGCTGGTTTCCAGCTGTGACCTTGCGATCTGCACCGACAGCTCCACCTTCTGCACACCCGGCGTCAACATCGGTCTCTTCTGCTCGACGCCGATGGTCGCGCTCACGCGTGCGGCACATCGCAAGCAGGCGATGGAAATGCTCTTGACCGGCGAGACCATCGACGCTTCGACCGCCAAGGATTTCGGTCTCGTCAACCGCATCGTACCGCAGCAGTATCTGCGCCAGGTGGTCGACAAATACGCCGCAGTCATTGCCTCGAAGTCGCCGCAGGCGCTGAAGATCGGCAAGGAGGCCTTCTATCGCCAGGCGGAGATGGACCTGCCAGAGGCCTACGACTATGCCGTCGGCGTCATGGTTGAGAACATGCTGGCGCGCGATGCCGAGGACGGTATCGGCGCATTCCTCGGCAAGCGCATGCCGGAATGGAAGGAAGACTGACGCTCAGGCGAGCTTCAGGAGCAGGGCGCCAAGCGCGATCACACAGGCAGCCGCGATGCGCCAGACGCTGACCGGTTCTTTCAGGAACACGACCGAGATCACCACGGCAAAGAGGATCGAGGTTTCGCGGAGCGCTGCGACGGTTGCGACCGGCGCCTTGGTCATGGCCCAGAGCGCCAGTCCATAGGCGCCGATCGAGCCGGCGCCGCCGATAAGGCCCCGCCACCAGTTCTTGTAGACGTGGCGGGCGACCGGCTTGATGCCACGCCGGGCAAAAGCCCAGGTGAACAGCAGAACCGGCGGCAGCAGCGCCATCCACAGCGTGTAGGAGATGGCGTTGCCTGAAACGCGCGCGCCGATACCGTCGACAAAGGTGTAACTTGCGATGACGCAGGCATTAAGCAGCGCAAGCACGATCGCGTTCTTGCCGCCCTTGCGCGACTCGAAGGCGAGCGTCAGCACACCGGCAGAGATCGTTAGAATACCGATCATCGTCCCGAAGGTGAGCTTTTCGCCGATCAACGCCCCACTGGTCATCGCGACGATCAACGGTGCCGCGCCGCGCATCAGCGGATAGACAAGGCCGATGTCGCCGGCGCGATAGGATGCGGCGACGAGTTGGAAATAGGCGAACTGGAACAGTGCCGAAACCAGGATATATGGCCACGCTTCCGGTTTGGGCAACGGCATGAACGGCAGGAAGGGGATGGCGACGGCTGCGGCCCCGAGCGCGATCATTGCAGCGTCGAGCGACTTTTCCGTTCCCGCCTTGACCAACGCATTCCAGGTCGCGTGCAACAACGCCCCGAACAGGACGAGCGCAATGACTTCAACGGGCAAGATGAGACCTCGGAAAACGATGTGGCAGGCTTTGTGATGCTTGTCGCGCCGCACGGGCGCAAAAGCAACCGGAAAGTCTTGCAGAAGCGGCAATCTTTGGCGGGGAACGATCGGCCTGCACGGTTGACTTGGCCGGCCTCGCCATCATTATACGACCGTTTAACACGAACGGATCCGAAGCCGCAGATGAACCACGACGCTTACCCGGACTATTATCTCGCCGACATCCTGCGCGAGACCAAGACGATCGCCCTTGTCGGCGCTTCGCCCAATCCTGAGCGTCCGAGCCATCGGGTCATGGCGTTTCTGTTGCGCAAGGGTTACCGGGTGATCCCGATCAATCCCGGGCATGTCGGCAAGAGCATCCAGGGCCAGGCCGTGGTCGGCCGGCTTGCCGATATTAAGGAGCCGATCGACATGGTCGACGTCTTCCGCGCTGCCGACGCCTTGCCGGCGCTCGTCGATGAAATTCTCGCGCTGGAGACGCTGCCGAAGGCGATCTGGGGCCAGCTCTCCGTGCGCAACGATGCTGCTGCGGCGAAAGCGGAAGCCGCCGGCATCAAGGTGGTCATGGACCGCTGTCCGGCGATCGAGTACCCGCGTCTGATCGGCTGATCACGGTCGGCGCATCGCCGGCGGACCACACAACCGTCAGTTCTTGAAAAATCCTCTTTGACCGCATGCGTAGGCTCTGGAATAGTGCCGCGGCTTGCGCGCTCAACCGTGCGAGCACGATAGCGGTTCACGCGTAGATTCAAGGTGATAGAGCGCCCCGGCGCGCCGGCTGGCGGCCGCGCTCTGGTCATGGGAGGGACGAAATGACGAAAGACAATCCTGGTTTCAACACGCTCGCAATTCATGCGGGGGCGCAGCCCGACCCGACCACGGGTGCACGGGCGACGCCAATCTACCAGACGACGAGCTTCGTCTTCAACGACACCGACCATGCCGCGGCGCTTTTCGGCCTGCAGCAGTTCGGCAACATCTACACCCGCATCATGAACCCGACGCAGGCAGTGCTCGAAGAGCGTATCGCCGCGCTAGAAGGCGGCACTGCGGCACTCGCCGTTGCCTCCGGCCACGCGGCACAGCTTCTCGTCTTCCACACGATCATGAGCCCGGGCGACAACTTCATCGCCGCAAATCGGCTTTATGGCGGCTCTGTCAACCAGTTCGGTCACGCCTTCAAGTCCTTCGACTGGCAGGTCCGCTGGGCCGACCCTGCCGATCCGGCTTCCTTTGAGGCGAAGATCGATCGGCGCACCAAGGCGATCTTCATCGAGAGCCTCGCCAATCCCGGCGGCACCTTCGTCGATATCGCTGCGATCGCCGAGGTCGCCCGCAAGCACGACCTGCCGCTGATCGTCGACAACACCATGGCGACGCCCTACCTGCTGCGGCCGCTGGAGCATGGTGCCGATATCGTCGTGCACTCGCTGACGAAGTTCATCGGCGGCCACGGCAACTCCATGGGCGGCGTCATCGTCGATGGCGGCACCTTCGACTGGTCGAAGTCCGGAAAATACCCGATGCTGTCTGAGCCGCGTCCGGAATATGCCGGTGTCGTGCTGCACCAGACCTTCGGCAACATCGCCTTCGCCATCGCCGCACGTGTCCTCGGCCTTCGCGACTTCGGCCCGGCGATCTCGCCGTTCAATGCCTTCATGCTGGTGACCGGTTCCGAAACGCTTCCGCTGCGCATGCAGCGCCATTGCGACAACGCGCTTGCTGTCGCCAAGTGGTTGAAGACGCACGACAAGATTTCGTGGGTCAACTATGCCGGGCTAGAGGACGACCCGAACCACGCGCTGCAGCAGCGCTATTCGCCGAAGGGCGCCGGTGCCGTTTTCACCTTCGGCCTCAAGGGTGGCTACGAGGCGGGCAAGCGCTTCGTCGAAGGGCTGGAAATGTTCTCGCACCTCGCCAATATCGGCGACACGCGCTCGCTTGTCATTCACCCGGCCTCGACCACCCACCGCCAGCTGACGCCCGAGCAGCAGGTGGCGGCCGGCGCCGGCCCTGACGTCGTGCGCCTCTCGGTCGGCATCGAGGATGTCTCCGACATCATCGCCGACCTCGAACAGGCGCTGGCCAAGCTCTGAAACTCTAGCCGAGAAGGGCGCGCCAGCGCGCCCTTCGCAAGGGTGCCAAGATGACGAATATGCAGAAGTTCGACCTGTCCACCGTCGAGGCCGAAACCGGTACGCCGGCGGCCGACCGGCTCATCTCAGGCGCGCCGCAGTTCAAGACCTGGAACCTGGAGGAGGCCGAAGGTGGCCTCTATGCCGGGGTCTGGGAATCGACGCCTGGCAAATGGCGGATCGTCTATGAGGAGTGGGAGTATTTCCACATCCTCTCCGGCTATTCGATCCTCACGCAGGATGGTGGCGAAGCGGCGCATCTGCGCGCCGGCGACAGCATGATCCTGCGTCCCGGGTTCGAGGGCACCTGGGAAGTCGTGGAGACGACCCGCAAGGACTATGTCATCCGCCTTTAATCGCTGTGGCACCGGAGACCCATAGGGCTTCGGTGCTGCTCACCAGACGAGGTCGAGGCGTTCCAGTCCGTGGAAATGAAACGCGTCCTTGACCTCGGGCTCGGTCTTTAGCCGCATGCCCGGCAGGCGTCGAAACAGGATCGGCAGCGCCAGATTAAGTTCCAGCCGGGCGAGCGGCGCGCCGATGCAGAAATGCAGGCCGGCTCCGAAGGAGACATTGGCGCCTTCGTCGCGCGTCGGTCGGAAGGCGTTCGGGTCGGTGAACTTCTTCGGGTCAACATTCGCCGCTCCGAGCAGCAGGCCGACCTTGTCGCCCTTCCGCAGCGTGACGCCTTCATCGAGTTCGATATCCGACAGCGCGTAACGCTGGAAAATATGCAGCGGTGCGGCAAAGCGCAGGCATTCCTCCACCGTCAGCGCGGTTGCCGCGTCCGTCGCAAAGAGGTCTTTCGCCGAAAGTCCGGATTGCAGGATCGTCTTCACCGCATTGCCGATCTGATGCACGGTCGCCTCGTGACCCGCATTGAGGAGGAGGGCGGTGGTCGAGACCAGCTCCGCGTCCGACAGCCGCTCGCCATCCTTTTCGGAGGTGATCATGTGTGTCAGCAGGTCGTCCGCGGGGGTGCGGCGCTTCTCGGCGATGATGCCGCGCAGATAATCGGCAAAATCCGCGGAAGCCTGGTTTGCGTCGAGTTCGGTCTCGTAGCTGGGGTTGAAGACATACATCCGAACCATGCGATGCGACCAGTCGAGCAGATCGGGCGCTGCCTCGACGGGAATGCCGAGCATGCGGGCGATGATCGTCACGGGAAGCGTTTCGGCAAAGCTCTTCAGCAGTTCGACCTCGCCGTTATCGGCAAAGCCGTCTATCAGGGTTTGGGACAGTTGCTCGATGTCTGGCCGCAGCTGTTCGATCTGCCGCGAGACGAAGGCGCGGTTGACGAGCGTGCGCAGTCGGGTGTGTGCGGGCGGCTCGAGCTCCAGCAGCGAATGTTCCTCGAGCGCGTCGAATTCCTTCAAATGCGGTTTCGGCGCCGGTAGTCCAAGTTCGTCGCGCGTCGCCACATGCAGGATCTGCCGGCCGAAACGCCGGTCGCGCAGAAGCGCGTTCACCTGGTCGTAGCCAGCGAAATACCACTGCTGCCGTTCCTCCCAGAAGAAGGCCGGGCACTGCGCATGGATCTCGGCATAGGCTGCGAGCGGGTCACGGTAGAAGGCTGGATCGCGCGCGTCGATGGAAACGCGCCTCAGCGTGCGGTCGATGGAAATGGCAGGCATGGCAGGGGCTCTTCGCGGACTTCAAAGGCCCCTATGTCTAAGGGAATCGCGGTTCGGCCGGCAAGCGTGGATGTCGCACCCGTCGGGGCGTTGACAGCACGTGCCATGGCGGCCAATCTCTCCTGGCTGCGTAGGGCGCATCGGCAGAGAGCTGAAAGGGCAACGCCCGCCTACGGAACACAGACCGTAGTTGCGCCCATGCCAAACCTTGAAAACCTGAAGAAGCAGGCGAAGCAATACCTCAGATGGCATCGCGACCAGTACTATCCGGTCGCGGCCGAGATCAGGGCTGCCTTGCCGCGCTTCCGCGATCTTGACGATCGCGCCATTCTGATGGCTGAGTTCAAGCTCGCCGACGCGCAGGAACTCGTCGCGCGTCAATCGGGGTTCGAAAGCTGGCAGGCGCTCAAATCAGGAGCCCTGACAATGACCAAACAATTGAAACCCGCCACACCGCAGCCGGTGCTGCAATCGACAGCCGCACAGTTGTTCGTTGCCGATATAAGGGCCGCGTGCGACTTCTTCACCGGGAAGCTCGGCTTTGCGGTCGATTTCGTCTACGGCGATCCGCCCTTCTATGGGCAGGTGATCCGGGACAATGCTCGGCTTGCCCTGCGTCTCGTCTGCGAACCCGTCTTCGTCGGCGACATCCGACAGCGCGAGCACCTGCTTTCCGCCTCCATCGCCCTCGATACCGCCAATGACATCAAACAATTGTACCTGGCCTACCAATCGGCCGGGGTCTCTTTTCATCAAGCGTTGCGCACGGAACCCTGGGGTGCGCGTACGTTTATCGTGCTCGATCCCGACGGAAACCTGGTCCTGTTTGCAGGGCCGGCCGACTGAACTGAAAAGCAGGAAGGGGGCGCCGGTAGCGTGCGTTCGCCGCCGGCGCCCACGTCTTCCGGTGCGCCATCCGCGGGGAACAAACTTCCGCTTTCCTCCCTTTTTCTATGGCACCAGGCGACCTATTTGCGCATGATGCGGCCAGCAAGCAGGGAGCGGCATGGGAAAAAACCAGTCCAGTCTATCGGCGGGGATCGTCGCTGCGATCCGCAAGAGACGTCCCACCGTCGTTCACCGCGAAGCCGCGGTCAGCCGCGGCGATATCGTCATCGCCTCCTACAACATCCACAAATGCGTCGGCACCGACGGGCGCTTCGACCCCGGCCGCACCGCCAATGTCATCGGTGAACTCGGTGCCGATATCGTGGCGCTTCAGGAGGCCGATCAGCGCTTCGGTGAGCGCGCCGGTCTTCTCGATCTCGAGCACCTGCGCCGCGAGGCCCATCTTGTTTCGGTGCCGATTTCCGGCTTTTCGACCAAGGGGCATGGCTGGCACGGCAACGTCCTGCTGCTGCGCGAGGGCGCCGTTTCCGACGTGCGGCAGTTGAAGCTCCCTGGCGTCGAGCCGCGCGGTGCGCTGGTCGTCGATCTCGACCTGAAAGTCGGGCCGCTGCGCATCATCGCCGCCCATCTCGGCCTTCTCCGGCATTCGCGCGCCCAGCAGGCCGAGGCGATCCTCGAGGCGGCGTCCGATGCCAACGGGCGGCCAACCCTGCTCATCGGTGATCTCAACGAATGGCGGATGGGGCGGCGTTCGTCGCTGTCCTTCCTCAGCCCGGTATTCGATCCGTCCCATGCGACGGTCGCCAGTTTTCCCTCGCGCTTCCCGCTGTTACCGCTCGACCGTGTGCTCGGCAATCCGCACCATCTGGTGACGTCGGTCGCGGTGCACGACTCGCCGCTGGCGCGGATCGCCTCGGATCATCTGCCCGTAAAGGCCTCGATCGACCTGAAGGCCGTGCAGCCGGAGCCAAGAGACGGCAAGCGGGTGGAAGCGGGTCGCGCGGGGTCGGCCTGACGGCGCGGACGAGTTTTCGATGTGGTCCTCTGTCCTGTTCACCATTGCCGCCATCCTCGGACTGCTCGTGGCGACCGTGCTTTACATCTACGGCCGCTTCGGCCGACGCCCACACGGGCCGCCGTCAAGCGCCCTTCCGTTGGCCGATGCAGGCACGGAGCTAGACCGTTATCTGGCGCCGCTCGTTGACGCCCAGGCGGGTGCCAATGGCGTGGCGCTGGTTTCCGACAATATCGAGGCCCTGGTTGCGCGCGCGCACGCGGCACGGCGCGCCGGACGCAGCCTCGACCTGCAGTACTATTACTGGAAGGGCGACCTGACCGGACTTCTTCTTGCCCGCGAGATCCTGGCGGCTGCGGACCGCGGCGTGCGCGTCCGGCTGCTGCTCGACGACATCAATGCCGGCATCCACGACCGCATGTGCATTGCGTTCGACGCCCACCCCCATATCGACGTGCGGCTCTTCAATCCGAGCCGGGCGCGCACCGATCGCTTTCGCCGCGGCTTCGAAATGGCGATCCGCGCTTTCAGCGCCACGCGCCGCATGCACAACAAACTCTGGGTGGCCGACGGCCGGGTTGCGATCGCCGGCGGCCGCAATATCGGCGACGCCTATTTCGATGCCGCCGAACTCTCCAATTTCCGTGATCTCGATGTCTGGATGGTCGGACCCGTGCTGGAACAGGCATCTGCCATGTTCGACCGCTACTGGAACAGTGCCTCCGTGCTTCCGATCGCTGCGCTGCGCACGCCGCGCAAGCAGTATTTGCCCGCGCTACGCGAGGCCGTCGACGGATTGGCCCGCACGCCGGCCGGTCGGTTCTATCTGGAGCGCGTCGACAAGGCGATGGAGGATGCGGAGATCTACCACGGCACGCGACAGCTTCACTGGAGTTCCGATATCCGGCTGGCATCCGATCCGCCGGAAAAGGCGCTGATGCAGCGACGCCAGAACTGGCTGTTGCGCGAGCTCTTTCCGCTGATCGAGGCTGCCACGCGGGATCTGAGGATCATCTCGCCCTACTTCATTCCCGGCGTTGCCGGCACACGGGAGCTCGCCGCCATCGTTTCGCGCGGCGCTCGCGTCGCGGTGCTTACCAATTCGCTTGCGGCGACCGACGTTGCCGCCGTTCACGGCGGTTATGTCAAATATCGCCGCAAGCTCATCCGGGCCGGCGTCGCGCTCTTCGAGTTGAAGGAGCAGGGCGATGTTGCTGAGGGGCACCGCATGACGCTGTTTGGACGCCGCAATGCGAGCCTGCACAGCAAGGCCTTCGTGGTCGACGGCCTGAACGGTTTTGTCGGCTCGATGAACTTCGATCCGCGCTCAGCCTCGCTCAATACGGAAATGGGCGTGGTCTTTCAGGATGCGGCACTTGCCGGCGAACTGGCTTCCATGTTCGAGGAGGAAACCTCGCCGTCGATCAGCTACCGGGTCGACATCGAAGGATCACGCCTCATCTGGCGCGATCGCGCCAATGGCTCCGAGCGGCTGGTGCGCCATGAGCCGGATGCGAGCCTAACAAGGCGCATGATCGCCGGGCTGATCCGCATTCTGCCGATCGAGTCGCAGCTGTGACCCGTGGCTTGCTTGCCTCATTTGCGCTTCGTTTACCGATATCGTTGATCCCTGTGCGCAGCGTCTGGGTGTGCGGTCTTGGTCGAGGACGTTGCGCGAAAAATGCTCTATCGCCAACCATGTGTGGAGGACGGCCAAACTTCGAGGCGAACAGTGCCTTCGATTAAGCTTATCGAAGCTTCGCGACTTGAAGTGCAGGGTGTTGACACTCTATGTAGGAGCAGAAGGCAAATCCCGTGATTCCCGGTTCGCAAAGGTTTTGCGAACCCGATTGATGAAGGTTCGATATGAGAAATCCCGTTGATACCGCCCTGGCACTGGTGCCGATGGTTGTTGAACAGACCAACCGCGGTGAACGTTCCTACGATATCTTTTCGCGCCTTCTGAAGGAGCGCATCATCTTCGTGACCGGCCCGGTCGAAGATCAGATGGCAACGCTCGTCTGCGCCCAGCTTCTTTTCCTCGAAGCGGAAAACCCGAAGAAGGAAATCGCGCTCTACATCAACTCGCCGGGCGGCGTCGTCACGTCGGGCATGGCGATCTATGACACGATGCAGTTCATCAAGCCGGCCGTTTCGACGCTCTGCGTCGGTCAGGCCGCCTCGATGGGCTCGCTGCTCCTGGCCGCCGGCCACAAGGACATGCGTTTCGCCACGCCGAACGCGCGCATCATGGTTCACCAGCCTTCGGGCGGTTTCCAGGGTCAGGCCTCGGATATCGAGCGTCACGCCAAGGACATCCTGAAGATGAAGCGTCGCCTCAACGAGGTCTACGTCAAGCATTGCGGCCGCACCTACGAGGAAGTCGAGCAGACGCTCGATCGCGATCATTTCATGAACGCGGACGAAGCTCTGAGCTGGGGCCTGGTTGACAAGGTGCTGACCTCGCGCGAAGAAATCGAAGGCGGCGAGCAGGCCTGATAACGCGCATTTGTGTCGGGATAGATGTAATTGTGACACAATTGTAATGGCTCAAGGGCTTTATCGACAGGGTAAAGCCGGTAATATGAACCATTAATGCTATGTTGGAATCTGACGGCGTAGTGTTGGTTCGAGTTGGGAGAGTCGTTGCGGCCGCGTCGGGCGTCTTCGCCAGGGGCGGCAAGTACTCCCGGAAGCCCTGCGTGAGGTTGAGGCGCAGGGCAAATTGAGTGGTCCGCGATACTTATCTTGAAAGTGTCCGGCGTGCTGGAAGGAAGTCGAAATGAGCAAGGTCAGCGGAAGCAACGGCGGTGACTCGAAGAATACACTTTATTGTTCGTTCTGCGGCAAGAGCCAGCACGAAGTCCGCAAGCTGATTGCCGGACCGACCGTATTCATCTGCGATGAATGCGTCGAACTGTGCATGGACATCATTCGCGAAGAGAACAAGACCTCGATGGTCAAGTCCCGCGACGGTGTTCCGACCCCTCAGGAAATCATCAAGGTTCTGGACGAATACGTCATCGGCCAGCAGCAGGCCAAGCGCATCCTGTCGGTCGCCGTTCACAACCACTACAAGCGCCTGGCGCACGCCGCCAAGGGCAGCGACGTCGAACTGGCGAAGTCGAACATCATGCTGGTCGGCCCGACGGGGTGCGGCAAGACCTATCTCGCCCAGACGCTCGCCCGTATCATCGACGTGCCGTTCACCATGGCCGACGCCACGACGCTGACCGAAGCCGGTTACGTCGGTGAAGACGTCGAGAACATCATCCTGAAGCTGCTCCAGGCCGCCGACTACAACGTCGAGCGCGCGCAGCGCGGCATCGTCTATATCGACGAAGTCGACAAGATTTCGCGCAAGTCCGACAATCCGTCGATAACGCGCGACGTATCGGGCGAGGGCGTGCAGCAGGCGCTTCTGAAGATCATGGAAGGCACGGTTGCCTCGGTGCCGCCGCAGGGCGGCCGGAAGCATCCGCAGCAGGAATTCCTGCAAGTGGATACGACCAACATCCTGTTCATCTGCGGCGGCGCCTTTGCCGGCCTCGACAAGATCATCTCCGCCCGTGGCGAGAAGACCTCGATCGGTTTCGGCGCAACGGTCCGCTCGCCGGAAGATCGCCGCGTCGGTGAAGTCCTGCGCGAACTGGAGCCGGAAGATCTCGTCAAGTTCGGCCTGATCCCGGAATTCATCGGTCGTCTGCCGGTTCTGGCGACGCTCGAAGATCTCGATGAAGATGCGCTGATCCAGATCCTGTCCGAGCCGAAGAACGCTCTGATCAAGCAGTACCAGCGCCTGTTCGAGATGGAAGACGTGGAACTGACCTTCCACGAGGACGCGCTTCGCGAGATTGCCCGCCGGGCGATCGTGCGCAAGACGGGTGCCCGTGGCCTTCGCTCCATCATGGAAAAGATCCTGCTCGACACCATGTTCGAGCTGCCGACGCTCGAAGGCGTGCGCGAAGTGGTCATCTCCGACGAGGTGGTCAAGGGCTCTGCCCGGCCGCTCTACATCTACTCGGAACGGTCGGACGAAAAGACCAACGTTTCGGCCTGAGCGTCCTGAAATATCCTTTGAGAAGCCCGCCTCGTGCGGGCTTTTTCATGTCTACTTCATGTCTTCACACTTAGCTGTTGAGACACGAACGCAGGGGCGCAGATTTCACAATTCGATTGTTGCTAAAGTGCCGCAAACAACGCAATGATGTGACGATTCAATGAAGGACCTTAATGGTTGCGGTCCAAGAGCTTGTAGTCCGTCGCAAGGTCCGCAACAGCATTGATGCGTAGTCAGAGGGACCCGGCCACAGTTTGTGGATGTCTGCGTCGAGCCTTGAAATGGACGCGGTTGCACTCCACTTTCATGTGGAAAATATGACAGCCGGGAGTGCCTGTAGGGCTCCCGGAAACGGGCCCGAAATCGGGACGGAAAGGAAATGACATGACGAACAAAACGTCACCGGCGACTGAAAGCGCGACCTACCCGGTCCTGCCGCTCCGCGACATCGTAGTCTTCCCGCACATGATCGTGCCGCTTTTCGTCGGCCGCGAAAAGTCGATCCGTGCGCTTGAGGAAGTCATGGGCACCGACAAGCAGATCATGCTTGCCACCCAGATCAACGCCACCGACGACGATCCGGAACCGTCCGCGATCTACGAAGTCGGCACCATCGCCAACGTCCTGCAACTGCTGAAGCTGCCCGACGGCACCGTCAAGGTGCTGGTCGAAGGCCGCGCGCGCGCCAAGATCGACGGCTACACGCCGCGCGAAGAATTCTACGAAGCTGCCGCGCACACGCTGAGCGAGCCGGAGGAAGACCCGGTCGAGATCGAGGCGCTCAGCCGCTCGGTCGTCTCCGAGTTCGAAAGCTACGTGAAGCTCAACAAGAAGATCTCCCCCGAGGTCGTCGGTGTTGCCAGCCAGATCGAGGACTATTCGAAGCTGGCCGACACGGTGGCTTCGCACCTTTCGATCAAGATCGTCGAAAAGCAGGAAATGCTGGAGACCACCAGCGTGAAGATGCGCCTGGAAAAGGCGCTCGGCTTCATGGAAGGCGAGATCTCCGTCCTGCAGGTGGAAAAGCGCATCCGCTCGCGCGTCAAGCGCCAGATGGAGAAGACCCAGCGCGAATACTACCTCAACGAACAGATGAAGGCGATCCAGAAGGAACTCGGCGACGGCGAAGACGGCCGCGACGAGATGGCCGAGATCGAAGAGCGTATCGCCAAGACCAAGCTTTCCAAGGAAGCGCGCGAAAAGGCTGACGCGGAGCTGAAGAAGCTGCGCCAGATGAGCCCGATGTCGGCGGAAGCCACCGTCGTTCGCAACTACCTGGATTGGCTGCTCGGTCTGCCCTGGGGCAAGAAGTCGAAGATCAAGACCGACCTGAACCATGCCGAGGAAGTGCTCAACGTCGATCACTTCGGCCTCGACAAGGTCAAGGAACGCATCGTCGAGTATCTCGCCGTGCAGGCCCGTTCGACCAAGATCAAGGGCCCGATCCTGTGCCTCGTCGGCCCTCCGGGCGTCGGCAAGACCTCGCTCGCCAAGTCGATCGCCAAGGCGACCGGCCGCGAATACGTGCGCATGGCACTCGGCGGCGTTCGTGACGAAGCCGAAATCCGTGGCCACCGCCGCACCTATATCGGCTCCATGCCGGGCAAGGTCGTCCAGTCGATGAAGAAGGCGAAGCGGTCCAACCCGCTGTTCCTGCTCGACGAAATCGACAAGATGGGCCAGGACTTCCGCGGCGATCCGTCGTCGGCGCTGCTCGAGGTGCTGGATCCGGAACAGAACTCGACCTTCATGGACCACTACCTGGAAGTCGAATACGACCTGTCCAACGTGATGTTCATCACCACCGCCAACACGCTGAATATCCCGGCGCCGTTGATGGACCGCATGGAAGTGATCCGCATCGCCGGCTACACCGAAGAGGAAAAGCTGGAAATCGCCAAGCGGCACCTGCTGCCGAAGGCGATCCGCGACCACGCGCTGCAGCCGAAGGAGTTTTCGGTCACCGACGGCGCGCTGATGGCGGTCATCCAGACCTACACCCGCGAAGCCGGTGTGCGTAACTTCGAGCGCGAGCTGATGAAGCTCGCCCGCAAGGCCGTGACCGAGATCATCAAGGGCAAGGCCAAGAAGGTCGAAGTGACGGCTGCCAACATCAACGACTATCTGGGCGTTCCGCGCTTCCGCCACGGCGAAGCCGAACGTGACGACCAGATCGGTGTTGTCACCGGTCTCGCATGGACCGAGGTCGGCGGCGAGCTGCTGACGATCGAAGGCGTCATGATGCCCGGCAAGGGCCGCATGACCGTCACCGGCAACCTGCGCGACGTGATGAAGGAATCGATTTCGGCAGCGGCGTCCTATGTCCGCTCGCGCGCGATCGACTTCGGAATCGAGCCGCCGCTGTTCGACAAGCGTGACATCCACGTGCACGTGCCGGAAGGTGCGACGCCGAAGGATGGTCCGTCGGCCGGTGTCGCGATGGCAACCACGATCGTGTCGATCATGACCGGTATCCCGATCTCCAAGGATGTCGCCATGACCGGCGAGATCACGCTGCGGGGCCGCGTGCTGCCGATCGGCGGTCTGAAGGAGAAGCTCCTGGCAGCGCTTCGGGGTGGCATCAAGAAGGTGCTGATCCCGGAAGAGAACGCCAAGGATCTCGCCGAGATCCCGGACAACGTGAAGAACGCGCTCGAAATCATCCCGGTTTCGCGGATGGGCGAAGTGCTCGAACACGCTCTGGTGCGCATGCCGGAACCGATCGAATGGGACCCGGCAAACGAGCCGGCAACCGTTGCACCGGTTGATTCGCAGGACGAAGCAGGCTCTTCGATCGCCCACTAACGGGTGCTCGAAAAAGGGCGCCGCCGGCTCGCGCGGCGCTCATTTTGCAGAAAAATTGGGAAGACCGGCCATTGGCCGGTCTTTTTTGTTGTAAAAGCGCCCTGCAAGCCTTGCATTCCAAGGGATTAGGCGCAATTGGGAAAGGCAAGACGCGGGCGAAGCGCAAGCCGCCGCGCCTTAAAACACAGTCGTTTCGAACCAATCTGAAAGGGGTGGAAACATGAACAAAAATGAGCTCGTGTCTGCCGTTGCTGAGAAGGCCGGACTTTCCAAGACCGACGCATCTTCTGCAGTTGATGCAGTTTTCGAGACCATCCAGGCTGAGCTGAAGAACGGCGGCGACATTCGCCTGGTCGGCTTCGGCAACTTCTCGGTTTCGCGCCGCGAAGCCTCGAAGGGTCGTAACCCGTCCACGGGTGCGGAAGTTGACATCCCGGCACGCAACGTGCCGAAGTTCACGGCCGGCAAGGGCCTGAAGGATGCCGTCAACGGCTGATGAGATTTGCTTGGCGGCCGGACACGAGGCCGGCAGTCCAGGTATTCGAGGGTTCGGCGCAAGCCGGACCCTTTCGCATTTTGGGGCAGCCCTTGCGGGTACCCGCCATTTGCTCTAGGGCTTGCCCATTCTCAGGGCGGGGTGAAAGTCCCCACCGGCGGTAAGGGCATGAGAGCGCGGCGTCTTGAAGGCGCACGAAGATGGCCCAAGCCCGCGAGCGCCTCTCCTCGATTTTTTGGGGGAGGGTCAGCAGATCCGGTGCAACTCCGGAGCCGACGGTCATAGTCCGGATGAAAGAGAATGGTCGCCGGCACGAAGGGCAGGGATGCCCGGCGTCGTGTCGTGCGCTCATGCGTCCTGATTTGTGTTTGGTCCGCTTTCAGGGTGCATGACATGAATCAGACTTCCCTCGGTTTTTCCTCCTTGCGCGCCATGGCCGGAGCCGGCTTCATGGTTCTGGCCGGGATCGCCTTTGCCGGCCTCAATGTCGTCACCCAATGGCTGACGATGAAGCTCGGTTTCCCGGCCACCGCCATGGCGTTCTGGCAATATGCCTTCGCCTTCCTCTTCTCGCTGCCGTTTCTGCGACGCGCGGGGCTGTCGGCCATGCGCACCGACTATCCCTGGCGCCACGTCGTGCGCGTGGTGCTGGCCGCCTTCGGGGTCGGGGCCTGGGTCTCGGGGCTAGCGCACGTGCCGATCTGGCAGGCGATCGCGCTGGTCATGACCTCGCCGTTCTTCATCATCCTCGGCGCCCGCCTGTTTCTCGGCGAACGTGTCGGCGCGGCGCGCTGGGCGGCAACCGCGGTTGGCTTCGCCGGGGCGATGATCATTCTCGAACCCTGGTCGGACAGTTTCAGCTGGGCCGCCCTTCTGCCGATCCTGTCGGCGCTTTTGTGGGGGGCTTCGTCGCTCATCACCAAGAGCCTCACCAGTCTTGAGCGCCCCGAAACGATCACGGTCTGGCTGCTCGTGCTTCTGACGCCGATCAACGGCGCCATCGCGCTTTCGGCCGGTTTCACCGTGCCCGATGGCGCAGCGCTCGGCTTCCTGCTGCTCGCCGGGATCCTCACCGTCGTCGCCCAATATCTGCTGACGCTTGCCTATACGGTTGCCGACGCCGCCTATGTGCAGCCCTTCGACGACCTGAAGCTGCCGCTCAACGTCTTTGCCGGCTGGCTGGTCTTCGGTTACGCGCCGACGGGGTATCTTTGGGTCGGCGCGGTGCTGATCCTTGGCGCTTCGCTGTTCATCATGCGCAACGAGATGCGGCGCGAGCGCACCGCTCCCGCAACCGGAACGGTGTAAAACCCGAGCGTTGTCATTCGGCTGTCATCGGCATCGCGCAGAACCCCCATGTTTTCAGTGTTCGCACATGGGGGATTTCATGACCATCACTTCGCGCGTGACCGCGCTCGCGGCCGTTCTTCTTGCCTCCGCAGCATTTCCTGCGGCGGCCGAGCCCGTCTTCAACCGCATTGCATCCTTTGCTGTTGCCGATAACCTGCCGCAAGGCGATGCGCGCAAGGCGCCGACATCCGCCGAAATCATCACGGCCAGCGAAGACGGCAATCTGCTCGTCTATTCCGACAGCCCGGGCAAGCGCGTCGGCCTGATCGACATCACCGATGCCAAGGCGCCCAAGGCAGCCGGCACGGTTTCCTTTGACGGCGAGCCGACTTCGGTCACCATCGCCGGTGCAAAGGCACTCGTCGCGGTCAACACGCGCGAGAGCTTCGTCAAGCCGTCGGGGCTTCTGGCGATTGTCGACCTGGCGTCGAAGAAAGTCGATGCGACCTGTGATCTCGGCGGCCAGCCGGATTCGATCGCCGTCAACAAGGACCGCACGCTAGCTGCCATTGCGATCGAAAACGAGCGCGATGAAGAGCTGAACGATGGCAAGATCCCGCAGATGCCGGCCGGCGACCTCGTTATCCTGTCGCTGAAGGATGGTGTTGCCGATTGCGGTTCGCTGAAGCGCGTGACGCTGACCGGTCTTGCTGAAATCGCCGGTGAAGATCCGGAGCCGGAATTCGTTTCCTTCAACGGCAAGGACGAGATCGCCCTGACGCTGCAGGAGAACAACCACATCGTCATCATCGACGGCAAGACGGGAACGGTGAAGACGCATTTCTCTGCCGGCACTGTCGACCTCAAGAACATCGACACCAAGCGCAACGGCGCGATTGCCTTCAAGGACGAGCAGCCGGGCCGCAAGCGCGAGCCCGATGCGGTGAAGTGGCTTGACGACAACCGCATCGTCGTTGCCAACGAAGGCGACTATGAAGGCGGCGCGCGTGGCTTCACCATCTTCGACACGACCGGCAAGGTTCTCTATGAGGCGGGCGCCAGCTTCGAGCATGCAGTCGCCGCGATCGGCCACTATCCCGAGAAGCGCTCTTCGGCCAAGGGCGTCGAGCCCGAGGGCCTGGAAGCGGCGAAGTTCGGCGACGACAACCTGTTCTTCGTGCTGGCCGAGCGCGCTTCGATCGTCGGCGTCTACAAGGACACGGGCGCCGAGCCCGAACTGCTGCAGCTTCTGCCGTCGGGCATTTCGCCGGAAGGCGCCGTCGCGATCCCGTCGCGCAATCTCTTTGCGACCGCAAACGAAGTCGATCTCGTCGAGGATGGCGGCGCACGCTCGCACGTCATGATCTATGAGCGTGCTGAGGGCGAAGCAGCCTATCCGCAGATCCGCTCCGCCGAGAAGGACGGCCTGCCGATCGGCTTCGGTGCGCTCTCCGGTCTCGTTGCCGTCGCCGACAAGCCCGGCTTCCTGCGCGCCGTCAATGATTCGGTCTATTCGTCGCAGCCGACGATCTTCACCATCGACGCGACCCAGAAGCCGGCACTGATCACCGAAGCGCTCGCCATCACCCGCGACGGTGCGCCGGCCCAGAAGCTCGACATCGAAGGCATCGCCAATGACGGGGAAGGGGGCTTCTGGCTCGCGTCGGAAGGCAACTCCGACAAGCTCTACAGCCACGCGATCTTCCACGTGAACAAGAAGGGCGAGATCAAGAAGGAAATCGCCCTGCCGGAAGCGCTGCGCGCCGGCGAAACCCGCTTCGGCTTCGAGGGCATCACCGTTGTCGGCGAAGGCGACGAGCAGACGCTGTGGATGGCTGTTCAGCGCGAGTGGAAGGATGACGAAAAGGGCTTCGTCAAGCTCGTCTCCTACAACCCGAAGAGCGAAGAATGGGGCGCGGTGCGCTACCCGCTGGAAAAGGCCGGTGACGGCTGGGTTGGCCTGTCGGAAATCTCCGTTCACGGCGACTACGCCTACATCATCGAGCGCGACAACCTGATCGGCCAGGCTGCCAAGCTCAAGAAGATCTATCGCGTTGCGCTGTCGGAACTGAAGCCGGCTGCCCTTGGCGGTGAACTGCCTGTCGTCAAGAAGGAAGAGGTTCGTGACCTCATTCCGGAACTGAAGGCGCTGAACGGCTACGTCGTCGACAAGGTCGAAGGCTTCACCGTCGATGCCGCTGGCAACGGCTATGTCGTCACCGACAATGACGGCGTCGACGACTCCTCCGGCGAAACCCTGTTCTTCTCCATTGGCGCCATCAACGCGATGTAAGCGTTACCGCCCGGAGAAAACGGGAGAGGCCGGGACATGATGTCCCGGCCTCTTTCTGTTTCGGCACTGGTGATTTGCGAAAGGCGGCCTGCGCCTAGCGGGCGATCGCGACCTGCGCCGCCTCTTCGGCCTCATCCTTGCGCTTGCGGATCTCGTCCGTCCGGTCGACCAGCTTGCCGACGATGTCATAGAGCGCGTCGAGTTCTTCATCGTCGAGTGCGGAGAAGATTTCCTCGAGCAGCTGTTTGCGGGGATGTTCGGCGGCTTCCAGAACGATGCGGCCGGTTTCGGTGATCGAGACGATCTTGGCGCGCCGGTCCTCGGGATCGGGCTTGCGCATGACCAGGCGGTCACGCTCCAGGCCGTCGATCGCTTCGGTGACCGTGCGCGGCGCGAAGTTCAGCGCACAGGCGATGTCGGTCGAGCGACAGGGGCCGAGCTTGCTGAGGAAGAAGAGGAACTTGCTGCGCGCCAGCGACACGCCTTCCTCGGTCATCGATTCGTTCACCAGCCGGTGAACCCGGTGGTAAAGCTCGAACAGTCTATCGGATACTTCGAATGTCTTCTTCATGATCGTCGCTGGAATTTCATGAGGTGCCATGTGAAATGGCAGTAACATTAGTGATAGTTATAATTGCCGCATTTGTCGACACAAACCTCCGGCGTTTCACGGTAACTCCGTCGCCCACAAAGAAACGGCCGCCATTTCTGGCGGCCGTTTCACTTTGTTCGGCAAGAAATTCTCGCGATCGGCGACCGTTTGCGCGTCACACGACTTGCGCGTCGCCTCGGGTCGCGATCAGGCGGCCCAACGCGATGCGCCGGTCGACTGGGCGTAACCGTGACCACCGGCCTCGGCGAGCGTGAAGCGTGCGATCAGCTCGCGCAGGCGGCCGGCTTCCTGCGCAAGCTGGGCGCTTGCCGCGTTGGCTTCCTCGACCATTGCCGCGTTCTGCTGGGTGACCTGGTCCATCTGGTTGACGGCCGTGTTGACTTCGGAAAGCCCGGCGGACTGTTCCTGCGCCGAGACGGCGATCGCGTCCATGTGCTGGTTGATCGTGACGATGAAGCCTTCGATCGTGCGCAAAGCTTCGCCGGTTTCGCGAACGAGCCGGACACCGCTTTCGACTTCGACGGCGGAGTTGCGGATCAGGTCCTTGATCTCCTTGGCCGCGTTGGCCGAGCGCTGGGCAAGCTCGCGCACTTCCTGGGCGACGACGGCGAAGCCCTTGCCGGCATCACCGGCGCGGGCAGCTTCGACGCCGGCGTTGAGAGCCAGCAGGTTGGTCTGGAAAGCGATCTCGTCGATCACGCCGATGATGTTGGAGATCTGGCTCGACGAATGCTCGATGCGGCCCATGGCGTCGACCGCACCCGAGACGATCGCGCCGGACTTGCGGGCGCTTTCGTTGGCCTGACCGGCAACGGTGCGGGCCTCGTGGGTGCGCTTCGACGAATTGCCGACATTGACGGTGATCTGGTCGAGCGCGGCTGCGGTCTCTTCCAGCGAGGCCGCCTGCTGCTCCGTCCGTCGCGACAGGTCGTCGGCGCTCTGGCTGACTTCGCGGGCACCGCTGTCGATGCTGCCCGAGGCTGACGAGACGGCGGCAAGCGTGTCGGCGAGCTGGGCGACGGCCTGGTTGAGGTCGTGACGCAACTGCTCGAAATCGGGCGAGAAGGGTTCGTTGAGCTGGAAGGCGAGATCGCCCGAGGCGAGGCGGCGCAGGCCGGTGGCAAGACCGGCTGTTGCTTCCTGGAGGCGGCGCTGGGCCGCTGCTTCCGCTTCTTCCGTCACGCGCAGGCGCTCGGCTTCCGCCTTGGCGCGCTGCGTCTGGGCGTCGGCTTCGAGATGCTGATTGGTGATCGCCGCCTGGCGGAAGACCTCGACGGCACGGGCCATCTCGCCGATTTCGTCCTTGCGGGCGCCATAGGGGATGCTGCTGTCGGTGTCGCCTTCGGCGAGGCGCGCCATCGATCGGGTGATGATCTGGATCGGGCGGGCAATGCCGCGCACGGCATAGAGGATGGCGCCGAGCACGATGACGGCGGCAAGGGCGATGACGCCGATCTCGATCATGCGGATCTGGTCATGCGTCGCCGAGCTTGCGGCTACGGCGGCATCTGCACCCGCGAGGTTCAGCGCGCGCATTTCCTTGATCGCTTCGTCGACCTTACCTTCCGTCTCGCGCATCTCGACCTTAAAGACGCTCTGCGCCTTCATGTTCTCGAGGTTGTTGGAGAGCTTGACCATGCCTTCGGCGACCGAGAGATAGGCCTGGTAGGCGGTCCGGACATTGTCGAGCCCCGCCTTGTCGGCATCGGTGACCATCAGGCTCGAATATTCGTCGGCGAGCTTGTTGAAGCCTGCGACGGTCTCGCCGATGACCTTCTCCGCCGCCTTCTTTTCAAACGGGGTCAGGGAAATCAGATGGCGGGCGAACGCCATGCGGGTATCGGAAAGCTGCGTTTCGAGCGCGCGGGAAAGCGAGACGCGCGGCAGCCAGGTGGTGGCGATCTCGTTGTTGCGCTCGTTCATCATCTTGATACCGCCGAGCGATGAAACGGCAAGTGCCGAGACGATAACGGCAACCACGAGGAAAAGGGCAATAAGCGTGTGGGAAATCTTGAGCCGTGACATGGTACCCCCGGAAGGACGGCCGTCCGTAAAACTGTACTTGAATTAAGTCATTCCGGCTCTTGATCGTCATGACGGAGCGGATAGCCGAAGCAGGAATCATTCCGGTGCCTGGCCGCGCGTGAAACGCAGCCGGGGCAAACCTATCGAACAAGATGTTACAAAAGCCCTAATCGATTAAAGTGAGTATAATCTGATATTTGCAGGTAGCGCCGCGATGTCTGGAGCGGACGATGTTAACTATTGCCGCCGGTCGCATCTGTATTAGCGTTGCCTTTACTTCAGGCGTCCGAAATATGCTTTCCGGCGGGCTGCGCATCTGGCAAGTGGATGACGCATGACGGCTGATTGACGGGCGATGGCGGGGCGGCCATGGTCGGCCATGCCCTTCCGTTTCGTCCATACCGCAGACCTGCATCTCGATTCGCCCCTCCGCAGCCTCGCTCTTAGAAACGCCGATCTCGCAGAGATCGTGCGCGGGGCGTCACGGCAGGCCCTGGTCAAGATCGTCGATCTTTGCATCGCCGAAGAGGCCGATGCCTTGCTGATTGCCGGCGACCTCTATGACGGCAGCCAGACGTCGATGAACACGGCTCTTTTTCTCGGCCGGGAGCTGCGCAGGCTCGACGAACACGGCATCCGCGTCTTCATCATCCGCGGCAATCACGACGCCCAGTCACAGGTCACCAACGAGCTGACCCTGCCGCCATCGGCCCACGTCTTCAAGGGCAGGGCAAAGGCGGTGGTCGCCAAGACACTGGCAAGCGGTCGTGACGTCTATGTGCACGGGGTAAGCTTCGCCAGCCCGCATGCGCCCGAAAGCCTGCTTCCGGCCTTCCAGCCGCCGGTGCCCGGCGCGGTGAACATCGGCATGCTGCACACGAGCCTCGCCGGCGCCGCCGGTCATGATCTCTATGCCCCCTGCAGCGTCGCCGATCTCGTTGCCCATGGTTTCGATTACTGGGCGCTCGGCCATATCCATCAGCGGCAGGTCCATGCGGCAGAGCCCTTCATCGTCATGCCGGGCATGCCGCAGGGCCGCGACATCAACGAGGTCGGCGTGAAGAGCGTGTCGCTCGTCACGGTCGACGAGGATGGCCGCCTCAGTGTTGCCGAGCGGGCGATCGGCATTGCCAGCTTTGAACGCCTTCGTGTCGATCTGACGGGCATCACGGAATGGCGCGATATGCTCGATGCCGTCAGGCAGGCGCTGTCGCGCATCTGTGGTGAAACTGCGGCGGAGAACGTCATCCTGCGCTTGGCGCTCGCTGGCGCGACGCCCTTGGCCTGGCGCCTTCGCCGCGACGCCGACCTGCTGCGGGCGGAGATCGACAACATCGCCGCTGGCATCGCCGGATGTTGGATCGAGAAGGTCGAGCTCACCTGTGGTAATGCCCGGACCGAAAAGCCGGGCACCATGCTCGATCCCGTCGAAGAGCTGGCCGCACTCGTCGAAACGGACGTCCTGCCGGCGCACGGGTTTCGCCAGGACGTGCTGGCAGCCGTGGAAGATGTCTTGCAACAGCTTCCGCCCGAGCTTCGCCAATCGCTGGCGCCGGACGAAGAGGCGGTCGCGCGGCTGGCGCTTGAAGCCGGCGTGTCGGGAACCGCCGAGGTGCTCGCCCATCTTCATGGCGGCGCCGGCGAGGGTGGCCACTGATGCGGCTCAGCGCGCTCGATCTCGTCCGCTACGGCAAGTTCACCGATCGCCGCCTCGACTTCGGCGACAGGGTGCCCGGCACGCCCGATCTCCACATCGTCTACGGCCCGAACGAGGCTGGAAAGTCGACCCTGTTCTCAGCCTTCCTCGACCTGCTCTTCGGCATCGAGCATTCGAGCCCCTACGGCTTCCTGCACCCATACCAGACGATGCGCGTGGGCGGCACGATCGAAGCGGCTGGCCGCAGCGATCGCGTCTTCCGGATCAAGCGAAAGACGAACTCGCTGGTCGGCCTTGACGAGCAGCCCTTGCCCGACAACCTGTTTTCCGGAGCGCTCGGCGCGATCGATCGCGACACCTACCAGATGATGTTCTCGCTGGACGACGAGAGCATCGAGAATGGGGGCGAGGCGATCCTGAAAAGCGAGGGCGAACTCGGGTCGCTCTTGTTTTCCGCAAGCTCCGGCTTGCCGGACAGTGCCGCCATTCTTTCAGCCCTGCGAGCGAGGGCCGACGCCTTCTACCGGCCGCAGGCACGCAAGCATCAACTTGCGGAGCTGAAGGCCGAACTGGACGCGCTCAGGACCGAACGCAATGCACTCGATATCAATGCGCGGGAGTATGCAGCCCTGCGCAAGACGCTGACGCAGGCACGCGAACGTCACGACGAGGCGAACACGCGTCGCACCGAGCTGAGACTGGCGCGCGCGCGCCATAAAGCCGAGATCGAGGCGCTGCCGTATTTCGGCCGGCTGCAGACGCTTCGTGCGGAGCTGGCGAGTGCTCCGCCGTTGCCTGTACCGCCCGCGGCTTGGGTGAGCGAGCTGCCGGTGCTCCAGCGTCAGGAGACGGAGATTGCGATCAGGCTGCAGCAGAACAGCAGTGAAACGCAGCATCGCCGCGATGCGCTGGAAGCGGTGCAGGTGGACAAGGCGGATCTTCTCCTGATGGAGCGCCTTGCAGCCCTTCAGGAGACCGCTCTCGATGCGCGCTATGTGACTGCGGCGCGGGATATGCCATCCAGGCAGGACGATCTGGCAAGGGCTGAGGCAGAAATACTTGGCTGCCTGCTGCGGCTTGGCGAGCCCGCTGACCGCGACCCCGCAGCTCTTCTGTTGCCGGCGGGTACGGTAGCCGACCTTCAGGATCTTGCCCGCCGGCACTCTGCGCTCGTCGAGCGCCTGGCCTCGGCTCGACAGGAACTGCAGATCACCGTCGAATCAAGCCGGGATGCCGAGCACAAGCTGGCGACGCTCGAGGAGCAGGGGGCAGTGGACGTCTCCGCTCTTGCCGCGCAGGTCTCACACGCGCGACGCAGGGATTGTGTCGTGCGCAGGCAGGTGGCCGAGGCGTCGAAGGCTCGGCTGGCTGCGGAACTTGCTGACAAGCTCGTGCTGCTGAAGCCATTTGCCGGAAGCGTCGACGATCTGCACGCACTCGGTGTTCCGGCACCCGCGACACTGGATGGGTGGCGCAGGTTGATGGCGGCCCAGCAGGAGCGTCAAGAACGTCTCGCCGACCGCATGGCCGGCGAGCGGGAGCTGCTTGCAGGCGACGAGGCGCGGCTTGCCGGGATTTCTGCGACCGGCAGCGCCCTGGACGACGGTTCGGCCGCAGCATTGCGTCGCCGCCGTGACGAGGCTTGGCGCGCGCACACGGCCCGGCTTGTCGTTGAGACGGCAGCAGCCTTCGAACGCGTCATGGCCGAGGACGACGAAGCCACGGCGATGCGCCTCTCCGAGACGAGCAGGCTTGCCGACATGCGCGGCCTGGCGCTGTCGATTGCCGAACGACGGGCGCGAGTAGACGTCTTGCGTGAGCAGGAGAGGCAAGCTCGGACGGATGCGGCCATGCAGGCGGAGCTGCTGGCATCAGGTGTCGCTGACTGTGGCTTACCGAGCGGCACGAGCCTGCCGCAACTGGAGACCTGGTTGGTGGTCCGCCATGGGGCACTCGAATTACGGGCACAATTGCGCTCCGCGCAAATGGAGATCGATCGCGCCCATGCCGAAGAGGGCGAGGCAATCGCTGGGCTACGCGACGAACTCCTGGCAATCGACATGACGGGACGCCTGCCGGAACGGCTCGACGGCCTTCTGCTGATTGCCGAACAGGCGGTATCGCAGGCACAGGCGCTCGCCGGTAGCCTCGGTGCGGCCCGCGACATGGCAAAGCGCGCCAAAATGGTCCTTGAGGCCCGGCAATCGGCCCTTGCTCTTGCGGAGGGCGAGATGACCGACTGGCAGGAGCAATGGGCGGCGCTTCTCTCGAGGAACTGGCTGGGCGCGCGCGACGAACCGCTCGTGCCGGCTCAGGTCGGCCCTATGCTTGCGATCCTGCAGGAACTCGACAAGCTTACGCAGCGTCAGGCCGACCTCGAATATCGCATCGCCGGCATGCGCAAGGACCAGCTTGCCTTCCAGAGTGTCATTGCCGAGCTCGCCGGAGAGCCAAGCGTGGACGATACGCTCGTGACCTACATGGCGCTCAAGGCGCGCGCAGCGGAGGCGCAGCGGCTTTCCGATCGCAGAGCGACTTTTGTATTGGAACTCGCCCGCCTTGAGGATGAACGGCGTGGTGTGAGGTCGGAGCAGGAATTTCTTGTCGGGCGCACACGGCTTGTCCTTGAATTTTTCGATTGTGAGACGCTCGACGAGGCAGGTCAGTTTCTTGAAGCCGCCCGAGAACAACAACGGCTACGCCAGCGCATCGTCGAATCGGAAGCGGATCTCGCGCAGCGCCTTGGCGTTGCCGAATGCGCTGAGGCCGAGGCGCTACTCTCCGAACTCGATGATGCGGCCGTGCGGCTGGAATTGGTGCGGCTCGACGGGGCGCTCGAGGAAGCCGACCGCGACGTCAGCGAATTGCACACGGACATGCGGGAGAAGGAAAAGGCGCTCTCAGCTGTCGAAGGCGGCGACACGGTCGCCGAGCTCGACCAAAAACGGCGGACGCTGCTGCTCGAGATCGAAAGCAAGGCGCTTGCCTACCTGCGGCTTCGGGCCGGCGTTATCGCGGCCGAGACTGCACTTCGACTTTTCCGCGAGAAGCATCGCAGCGCCATGATGCGCCGTGCGTCGGAAACCTTCAGCCGCATCAGCGGTGGCGAATATTCCGGCCTGTCGGCACAATCTGACAAGGGGCAGGAGTTTCTGATCGCCAACGCCGCTGGCGGCGGATCGAAGCTTGCAAAGGACCTTTCCAAGGGCACGCGCTTTCAGCTCTATCTGGCACTCAGGATCGCCGGCTATCACGAAATCGCCGCCACCCGCGAATCGCTGCCCTTCATCGCCGACGACATTATGGAGACCTTTGACGACGGGCGCGCAGGCCGCGCCTTCGAGCAGATGGCCGAAATGGCGCGTGTCGGCCAGGTGATCTATCTGACGCACCACGAACATCTTTGCGAGATCGCCCGTGAGGCCTGTCCGACTGTGACGATTCACAGGTTATGATAGGCTCGCGGATGAGGTCGGGCCGTTGGCCGTAGCGCATTTCTGCTGACGACGAGCGCACATACGAAAATCGGAGGAACGAGAGATGGACATCATACCCGGTGGATCGAGACCTTCGATGCGCGCTCCGGCGGAATACTTCACCGGCACGGTACGCCAGGACCCGGTAATCGAGGCCGCTGGACCGGCGCGCGTCCGCGCCGTCAGCGTCACCTTCGAGCCCGGCGCGCGCACGGCCTGGCATACGCATCCGCTCGGCCAGACCCTGGTTGTCACCGCCGGCCGTGGCCTCGTGCAAAGCTGGGGTGGCCCGGTGCAGGAGATTCGCATGGGCGATGTCGTCTGGTTCCCGCCGGGCGAAAAGCACTGGCACGGTGCAGCGCCCGATACAGCTATGGTCCACCTCGCGATCCAGGAAGCGCTCGACGGCAAGGCTGTGGATTGGCTGGAGCATGTCAGCGACGAGCAGTATCGCGGCGGCTAGCGCCGCTGCGCCTGCCGACACATTGGAATTTGGCGGTCGTGCTGCTTCAGGTGAGGGTGACGGTGGCGGGTATCGCGATCGGGCCGTCGAATCCCTGATTCCCGGCCGCTGACGGCCGAGTTCTAAAGCGAAAGCAACTCAGAACGAAAGGCAGATCGCAAACGTCACGCGATAACGTGAGCGACAAATGCGGGGGGTTCGGTGATGTTTTTCTTTGGGAGAAAATGGTGGGCGATGAGAGACTCGAACTCCCGACATCCTCGGTGTAAACGAGGCGCTCTACCAACTGAGCTAATCGCCCTTCCGCGTTTGGACCGGATCAGTCCGCCGCGTCGGTGGCCGTGATCTAGGCGTAACCGAAAAAAACCGCAAGAGCATTTGTATCGTTTTTTTGATTTTTTTTGTTGGCGATTGCGCGACCCCCTGAAACTGCGGGCTTCGTGCTTGTGGACAAAATACGCGTATGGCGCCCCCGCAACGACGCGCGGGGGGAGGGAGGGAAGAAGATCCGGAATCAGCCTCCCTGTACGCGCATGGGCGAAAGCATGGTGGGGGTAGGGGCGATGGGTCGGTGGCGGCAGGCGTCATTGGTCCATTCTGATTTCGATCGTTTTATTGCCCTGTGGATCAATTTTCATTCCGTCACGGATTTGTCTTCAAACACGCTTGACACCCCAATCCGAACCGCTTAGTTAGCCGCTCATCGAACGGCGCTGCTGCTCGATGCGGGGCGGAAACGCCTCGACCAAGTCAAGATGATGCGGGTGTAGCTCAGTCGGTTAGAGTGCCGGCCTGTCACGCCGGAGGTCGCGGGTTCGAGCCCCGTCACTCGCGCCACTCTTGATCTGGAATTGCCTTAGGTTCTCATCGAGGGCCGATGGTGGTACTAATGATCGTTCGCGGTCATCATGCGCGGGTGTAGCTCAGTCGGTTAGAGTGCCGGCCTGTCACGCCGGAGGTCGCGGGTTCGAGCCCCGTCACTCGCGCCATTTCTTCTCTCCTCCTTTACTGCAAATCGCGTCGGCCTTAGGGCCGGATTGTGCGCTGCGGCAATCTGTCTCGTCTCGCTTTGTTTTACCGTAAAGTTCGCGTCGGCCCGCAAATCCGCGCTTTGTCGGTATCACCCGTCTGATCCTGTGGTGCGAAGCGGTTTAAATGGCCCCTCAAGGCTTGCGCGACGGCGCGGGCTGCGCTAACCACTCCGGCGTTGCAACATATTTTTCGGCCTGCGAGATTTGTTGTTCTGGCGCTCTCCCATGCGCCCTCCCGCAGGCAGGGACGGATAACAATGACTGAACTTCTCGGTTCCTACGTTCCGATCGCGATTTTCATTGGAATCGCATTGGTGATCGGTGTGGCGCTTCTGATTGCTCCCTTCGCCGTCGCCTTCAAGGCTCCTGATTCGGAAAAGCTGTCGGCCTACGAGTGCGGCTTCAATGCGTTCGACGACGCCCGCATGAAGTTCGACATCCGCTTCTACCTCGTGTCGATCCTCTTCATCATCTTCGACCTTGAAGTCGCCTTCCTCTTCCCCTGGGCGGTGTCGTTCCATGAACTCGGCTGGTTCGGGTTCTGGTCGATGATGGTCTTCCTCGGTGTGCTGACGATCGGCTTTATCTATGAATGGAAGAAGGGAGCGCTGGAATGGAACTGACCTCCGGCACCACGCTCGTTGCGCCCAAGCCGAAAGGGATCATCGATCCCTCCACCGGCAAGCCGATTGGCAGCAATGACGCATTCTTCGGCGAGATCAACAATGAGCTCGCCGACAAGGGTTTTCTGGTCACCTCGACCGACGAGCTCATCAACTGGGCCCGTACCGGTTCGCTGATGTGGATGACCTTCGGTCTCGCCTGCTGCGCGGTCGAGATGATGCAGATGTCGATGCCGCGTTACGACGCCGAGCGTTTCGGCTTTGCGCCGCGCGCCTCGCCGCGCCAATCCGACGTCATGATCGTCGCCGGCACGCTGACCAACAAGATGGCGCCCGCGCTCCGCAAGGTCTATGACCAGATGCCGGAGCCGCGTTACGTCATCTCGATGGGCTCGTGCGCCAATGGCGGCGGCTACTACCACTATTCCTATTCGGTTGTTCGCGGCTGCGACCGCGTCGTTCCCGTCGACATCTACGTGCCAGGCTGTCCTCCCACGGCAGAAGCGCTGCTTTACGGCGTGCTCCTGCTGCAGAAGAAGATCCGCCGGACCGGCACGATCGAGCGCTAAGGGCAGGGGGTCTTTGATATGAGTGAAGCCCTGAATGAGCTTGCATCCTACCTGCGCGAAACGCGCGGCGCGCTGATCTCCGACGCATCGCTGGCCTATGGCGAGCTGACGCTGACGACGACATCGGCGAACCTGATCGCGCTGCTGACGTTCCTTCGTGACGATGTGCAGTGCGCCTTCGTCAATTTCGTCGATGTCTGCGGCGTCGACTGGCCGCAGCGGCCGGACCGTTTCGACGTTGTCTATCATCTCTTGTCGCCACGCCAGAACCTGCGCGTGCGCATCAAGGTCGCAACCGGCGAGAATGAGCCGGTTCCGTCGGCCACGCCGGTTTATCCCGGTGCCGACTGGTTCGAGCGCGAAGCCTACGACATGTACGGCATCCTGTTTACCGGCCACCCTGACCTGCGTCGCATCCTGACGGACTACGGTTTCGAAGGACACCCGCTGCGCAAGGACTTCCCGGTCACCGGTTTTGTCGAAGTGCGTTACGACGACGAAGCAAAGCGCGTCGTCTACGAACCCGTCGAACTGAAGCAGGAATTCCGCAACTTCGACTTCCTCTCTCCCTGGGAAGGCACGGACTACGTGCTGCCCGGCGACGAGAAGGCGAAAGCACGGTGAGACTAAATGGTCCGCGGTAGCCGGTGAACGGCTGCCGTCCGGCCTGGAGCAATCGGTATGACCGAACATAACGTCCGCAACTTCAACATCAACTTTGGCCCGCAGCATCCGGCGGCCCACGGCGTTCTTCGTCTGGTGCTCGAGCTTGATGGCGAAATCGTCGAGCGCGTCGATCCGCATATCGGCCTGCTGCATCGCGGCACCGAGAAGCTGATCGAGACCAAGACCTATCTGCAGGCCGTGCCCTATTTCGACCGCCTCGATTATGTGGCGCCGATGAACCAGGAGCACGCTTTCGCTCTGGCTGTTGAGAAGCTGACGGGCACGGAAGTTCCGATCCGCGGCCAGCTCATCCGCGTTCTCTATTCGGAAATCGGCCGTATCCTGTCGCATCTTCTGAACGTCACCACGCAGGCGATGGACGTCGGTGCGCTGACGCCGCCGCTCTGGGGCTTCGAAGAGCGCGAAAAGCTGATGGTGTTTTATGAGCGTGCCTGCGGCGCCCGCATGCACTCGGCCTATTTCCGTCCGGGCGGCGTCCACCAGGACCTGCCGCACGAACTCGTCGAAGACATCGGCAAGTGGATCGATCCGTTCCTGAAGACCGTCGACGATATCGACGAACTCTTGACCGGCAACCGCATCTTCAAGCAGCGCAACGTCGACATCGGCGTCGTCAAGCTCGACGATGCCTGGGCCTGGGGCTTCTCGGGTGTGATGGTGCGTGGCTCGGGCGCTGCCTGGGACCTGCGCCGTTCGCAGCCCTACGAATGCTATTCGGACATGGAGTTCGATATCCCGATCGGCAAGAACGGCGACTGCTTCGACCGCTACCTGATCCGCATGATCGAAATGCGCCAGTCGGCGCGCATCATGCGCCAGTGCGTCGATCGCCTGCTCGGCGACGCCAAGGTCGGCCCGGTTTCGTCGCTCGACGGCAAGATCGTTCCGCCGAAGCGCGGCGAGATGAAGCGTTCGATGGAAGCGCTCATCCACCACTTCAAGCTCTACACCGAAGGCTACCACGTGCCGGCCGGCGACGTTTACGCCGCCGTCGAAGCGCCGAAGGGCGAATTCGGCGTCTATCTCGTCTCCGACGGCACCAACAAGCCCTATCGCTGCAAGATCCGCGCTCCGGGTTATGCGCATCTCCAGGCGATGGATTTCCTCTGTCGGGGACACCAGCTTGCCGACGTTTCGGCCGTGCTGGGCTCCCTCGATATCGTGTTCGGTGAGGTGGACCGCTGATGCGTCTCGCGCCCCTGGCCACGCTCGCTCTTCTCGCACTCGCATCGACCGCTTCCGCACAGGAGCAGGTCGATAGCGGCGCGACGTCGGGCGGCATGCGCGGGGGCTCGATGGCCGATCTTGTGGCCAAGGGCTACGAGATCAAGGCCGCGGTCGCCAATGGCACGCGCTACATCGTATTTTTGCAGAAAGACCAGTCAGCCTATGCCTGCGAATTCGTCTCGGTGACGAAATCGCGGTGCGGTTCGATTAACTGATAAGGTGTCCACTAGAATGTCCGTTCGTCGACTAGCCGAAGACACCGTCCAGCCAGCGAGCTTTGCCTTCAGCAAGGAGAACGCCGCCTGGGCGAAGGAAACGATCAACAAATACCCCAAGGGCCGTGAGCAGTCTGCCGTCATCCCGTTGTTGATGCGCGCCCAGGACCAGGACGGTTGGGTTACGAAGGCCGCCATCGAGTCGATCGCGGACATGCTCGGCATGCCGTATATCCGCGCGCTCGAAGTTGCGACCTTCTACACCCAGTTCCAGTTGAAGCCGGTCGGCACGCGCGCCCACATTCAGGTTTGCGGCACGACACCGTGCATGCTGCGTGGCGCCGAAGACCTGATCAAGGTCTGCAAGAGCAAGATTGCCCATGATCCCTTCACCCTGAACGAGAGCGGCACGCTCTCCTGGGAAGAAGTCGAATGTCAGGGCGCCTGCGTCAACGCACCGATGGTCATGATCTTCAAGGACACCTTCGAAGACCTGACGCCCGAGCAACTCGAGCAGATCATCGACCGGTTTGAAGCAGGCAAGGGTGCTGAAGTTACCCCCGGTCCGCAGATCGATCGCATCTATTCCGCACCCGAGGGTGGCCCGACGACGCTGATGATGGCAGGCTCTGCTTCGGCCAAGGCTGCGCCCGGCGCTGCCAAGAAGGCAAGCGATGCTCCGGCCGTTTCGGTTCCGCCGTCGAACGCCGGCCGTGTCAAGACCGCAGCGAGCGAGACCAATGCTTCGCTGAAGACGCCGGCGACGGCAAAGGGCGAGGCCGCTGCCAACGCCAAGGTCGAAGGCGACACCGTCGACAAGTCGACGCCGGCGAAGGCCGCCGCCGTTTCCGGCAAGCCGTCGCTGGAGGACAAGAACCGTCCGGCCGGCATCGAGAAGCCGGCAGCTGTCGACGACCTCAAGCTGATTTCGGGCGTCGGTCCGAAGATCGAAGGTACGCTCAACGAACTGGGCATCTACACCTACGCGCAAGTTGCTTCGTGGAAGAAGGCGGAGCGCGAGTGGGTTGACGGATACCTGAATTTCAAGGGCCGCATCGAACGCGACGACTGGGTCAAGCAGGCCAAGGCGCTCGCCAAGGGCGGCGAAGCCGAATACATCAAGGTCTTCGGCAAGAAGCCGCGGTAAAGAGGTGAATTATGCTCAGAGATGAAGACCGCATCTTTACCAACATCTACGGCCTCAAGGACAAGTCCCTGAAGGGCGCCATGGCGCGCGGCCACTGGGACGGCACCAAGCAGTTGCTCGAAAAGGGCCGTGATTGGATCGTCAACGAAGTGAAGGCTTCCGGCCTTCGCGGTCGTGGCGGCGCCGGCTTCCCGACGGGCCTCAAGTGGTCCTTCATGCCGAAGGAAAGCGACGGCCGTCCGCACTACCTCGTCGTCAATGCCGACGAGTCCGAGCCTGGCACCTGCAAGGACCGTGACATCATGCGTCACGACCCGCACACGCTGATCGAAGGCTGCGTCATTGCTTCCTTCGCGATGGGTGCGCATGTCGCCTACATCTACGTGCGCGGCGAATTCGTCCGCGAGCGCGAGGCGCTGCAGGCGGCGATCGACGAGTGCTACGCCTACGGCCTGCTCGGCAAGAACAACAAGCTCGGCTATGACATCGACATCTACGTGCACCATGGTGCCGGCGCCTATATCTGTGGCGAAGAGACCGCGCTGCTCGAAAGCCTCGAAGGCAAGAAGGGCCAGCCGCGCCTGAAGCCGCCGTTCCCGGCAAACATGGGCCTCTACGGCTGCCCGACGACCGTCAACAACGTCGAGTCGATCGCGGTCACCCCGACGATCCTGCGTCGCGGGGCCGGCTGGTACACGAGCTTCGGCCGTCCGAACAACCACGGCACCAAGCTCTATTCGGTCTCCGGCCACGTCAACCGTCCGTGCACGGTCGAAGACGCGATGTCGATCCCGTTCCATGAGCTGATCGAAAAGCACTGTGGTGGCATTCGCGGCGGCTGGGACAACCTGCTCGCTGTCATCCCCGGCGGTTCGTCCGTTCCTTGCGTGCCTGGCGCGCAGATGAAGGACGCGATCATGGATTTCGACGGCCTGCGCGAGGTCGGCTCCAGCCTTGGAACGGCCGCCGTCATCGTGATGGACCGGTCGACCGACATCATCAAGGCGATCTGGCGTCTTTCGGCCTTCTACAAGCACGAGAGCTGCGGCCAGTGCACGCCGTGCCGCGAAGGCACCGGCTGGATGATGCGCGTCATGGAACGCATGGTTCAGGGTCGCGCCCAGAAGCGCGAGATCGACATGCTGTTCGACGTCACCAAGCAGGTGGAAGGCCACACGATCTGCGCGCTCGGCGACGCAGCCGCCTGGCCGATCCAGGGCCTGATCAAGCATTTCCGTCCGGAGATGGAAGCGCGCATCGACGAATACACCCGCAATGCCTCGTCGCATGGTGCGGTTCTGGAAGCGGCGGAGTAAGGCACGATGGCCGGCGCACGCGGGGAGGGACAGATGAAGGGACAGGCCGAAGCAGGCATTCCGTTCGCGCGTCCGCTTGGCGGCGATCCGGCCGATCCGTTCGGCATGGGCGAATGGATGAAGGGCCTTTCCCAGGTGCCGCTGCATCCGCTGATGGTCCATCCGGCAGCCGCAGTTGCGGCAGCGACCGCGATCGGCTTCGGTCTCACGACCCAGATTGCAGGCGCCATGATCGGCGCGATGCAAGGGGCCGTCGAGGCAGCGCAGAAGCGGGTAGAGCCCGCGGCGTCTGACGCGGCGCCTGCAGTCGTCGCAAAGACGATGCAGGCCGAAGCAAAGCCGAAACCGGTCGCCAAGCCGCCCGCGCTTGCCAAGCGCGCAGCCGCAAAGCCGGTGATCGAGAAGGGTGCCGCTCAAAAGGTGGTCAAGGTTCGCGCGACGCGCACCAAGGCGAAAGCCACCGACGACCTCAAGCGGATCTCCGGCATCGGCCCGAAGCTCGAGCAGGTGCTGAACGCTAAAGGGATCAGCGGCTTTGCCGACATTGCCGGTTGGAGCGAGGCGGACGTCGCCCGCTTCGACGACGAACTCGGTTTCGGCGGGCGGATCAAGCGGGACGATTGGGTTGGACAGGCCAAGGCGCTGAAAGGCGCTTGAGACAATAGGGGTGGGGGACCGGAGACGGCCATCGCCCGCAAGCAGCAAGGCTGTGTTGGAATTGTCCGTCGCCGATGGGCCGACGGACGGAAGACAGGATTGAGTACGAAGATGGCAAAGCTGAAAGTCGACGGAAAAGAGATCGAGGTACCGGATCATTTCACGCTGCTTCAGGCGTGCGAAGAGGCCGGGGCTGAAGTTCCGCGCTTCTGTTTCCACGAGCGGCTTTCGGTCGCCGGCAACTGCCGCATGTGTCTGATCGAGGTGAAGGGAGGGCCGCCCAAGCCCGCCGCCTCTTGCGCCATGGGCGTGCGCGACCTCCGTCCGGGCCCGAACGGTGAAGCCCCGGAAGTCTTCACGACCACGCCGATGGTCAAGAAGGCGCGCGAAGGCGTGATGGAATTCCTGCTGATCAACCATCCGCTCGACTGCCCGATCTGTGATCAGGGCGGCGAATGCGACCTGCAGGACCAGGCCATGGCCTTCGGTATCGACAGCTCGCGCTACCAGGAAAACAAGCGCGCGGTCGAAGACAAGTATATCGGCCCGCTCGTCAAGACCGTGATGAACCGCTGCATTCATTGCACGCGCTGCGTTCGCTTCACGACAGAAGTTGCCGGCATTGCCGAGCTTGGCCTGATCGGCCGTGGCGAAGACGCCGAAATCACCACCTATCTCGAGCAGGCGATGACCTCCGAGCTGCAGGGCAACGTCGTTGACCTCTGCCCGGTCGGCGCGCTGACCTCGAAGCCGTTTGCCTTCACCGCCCGTCCGTGGGAGTTGAACAAGACCGAATCCATCGACGTGATGGACGCGCTCGGCTCGGCGATCCGCGTCGACACCCGCGGCCGCGAAGTCATGCGCATCATGCCGCGCGTCAACGAGGACATCAACGAAGAGTGGATCTCCGACAAGAGCCGCTTCATCTGGGATGGCCTGAAGACGCAGCGTCTCGATCGTCCGTACGTCAAGAAGGACGGCCGTCTGCAGCCGGCGACTTGGGGCGAAGCCTTCCAGGCGGTCAAGGCGGCCGTTGCCCAGACCTCCGGCGACAAGATCGGCGCCATTGCCGGCGACCTCGCTTCGGTCGAAGAAATGTACGCGCTGAAGCAGCTTATTGCAGCCCTCGGCTCCGAAAGCGTTGATTGCCGCCAGGATGGTGCCGCACTCGACCCGTCGCTCGGCCGCGCCAGCTACCTCTTCAACCCGACGATCGCTGGCATCGAAAGCGCTGACGCGCTTCTGGTTATCGGCTCCAACCCGCGCTTCGAGGCGTCTGTTCTCAACGCCCGCATCCGCAAGCGCTACCGCATGGGCAACTTCCCGATCGCCGTGATCGGCGAGCCGGGTGAACTGCGCTATGAATACGAATATCTCGGCGCCGGCACCGAAACGCTGGCCGAGCTCGTCTCGGGCAAGGGCAAGTTTGCAGCGACCTTGAAGAAGGCGCAGCGCCCGATGATCCTCATCGGCCAGGGTGCTGTTGCAGGGGAGGGCGGCGCTGCCGTTCTTTCCGCCGCCGCCAAGCTCGCGGGCGCCGTCGGTGCGGTCACCGCCGAGTGGAACGGCTTTGCCGTTCTTCACACGGCCGCTTCCCGCGTCGGTGGTCTCGACCTCGGCTTCGTTCCGGGCGCGAACGGCAAGACGGCGGCCGAGATGGTCACCGCCTCCGACGTTCTCTTCCTGCTCGGCGCCGACGAGATCGACCTTGCGGAACGCAAGTCCGGCTTCACCGTCTATATCGGCTCGCACGGCGACAACGGCGCACATGCAGCCGACGTCATCCTGCCAGGCGCGACCTACACCGAAAAGTCCGGTACCTGGGTCAACACCGAAGGCCGCGTTCAGGTCGGCAACCGCGCCGGCTTCGCACCGGGCGATGCCCGCGAGGATTGGGCGATCATCCGCGCGCTTTCCGACGTGCTCGGCAAGAAGCTGCCCTTTGATTCGCTTGGCGAATTGCGCTCGAAGCTCTATGCGGCCCACCCGCATTTCGCCGATATCGACGCAATCGCGACCGGCAACGGCGACGAAATTGCCGCACTTGGTCAAAAAGCCGGTGAGATGGGCAAATCCGTGTTTGCGTCTCCGGTCAAAGACTTCTATTTGACGAACCCGATAGCGCGCGCATCCGCCGTCATGGCCGAATGCTCGGCTTTGGCACGCAACAATTTCAAAGCTGCGGCGGAATGAGCGCGAGGGAATAGAGTATCATGGACGCTTTCGTTTCGACCTATGTCTGGCCCGCGATCATCATGGTCGCCCAGTCGCTGCTGCTCCTGGTCGCGCTGCTGCTTTTCATCGCCTACATCCTGCTCGCCGACCGTAAGATCTGGGCTGCAGTTCAGCTCCGCCGTGGTCCGAATGTGGTAGGCCCGTGGGGACTTTTCCAGTCCTTCGCCGACCTTTTGAAGTTCGTCTTCAAGGAGCCGGTGATTCCCGCCGGCGCCAACAAGGCGATCTTCCTGCTCGCCCCGCTCGTCTCCGTGACGCTGGCGCTCGCCGCCTGGGCGGTGATCCCGCTCAACGCCGGCTGGGTGATCGCGAACATCAACGTCGGTATCCTCTTCGTGTTCGCCATATCTTCGCTTGAAGTTTATGGCATCATCATGGGCGGTTGGGCGTCGAACTCCAAATATCCCTTCCTCGGCGCGCTTCGCTCCGCGGCACAGATGGTTTCCTACGAAGTCTCGATCGGCTTCGTCATCGTCACCGTTCTGCTCTGCGTAGGCTCGCTGAACCTGACGGACATCGTCAACGCGCAGTCGAGCGGCATCGGTACGAACCTCGGCCTGCCGGCGTCGTTCCTCGACTGGCATTGGCTGGCGCTGTTCCCGATGTTCATCGTGTTCTTCATTTCGGCGCTGGCCGAAACGAACCGCCCGCCCTTCGACCTTCCGGAAGCGGAATCCGAACTCGTCGCCGGCTTCATGGTCGAGTACGGCTCCACGCCTTACATGATGTTCATGCTCGGCGAATACGCCGCCATCTGCCTGATGTGCGCGCTGACGACGATCCTGTTCCTCGGTGGCTGGCTTCCCCCGGTCGACGTCTGGTTCCTCAACTGGGTTCCCGGCATCATCTGGTTCGTGCTGAAGGCATCCTTCGTGTTCTTCATGTTCGCGATGGTGAAGGCTTTTGTGCCGCGTTACCGTTACGACCAGCTGATGCGTCTTGGCTGGAAGGTCTTCCTGCCGATCTCTCTCGCAATGGTCGTGATCACTGCGTTCGTTCTCAAGCTGACGGGAGCCGCATGACGATGGCTCACGTTTGGCAGCATACCGCCGGCCGCTCCCAGGCCGGCAACTCTGGAGGTAAATGATGGCCGGTCTTTCGCAAGCCGTCAGCTCGCTGTTCCTGAAGGAATTCGTCGGCGCGTTCTTTCTGTCGATGCGCTATTTCTTCAAGCCGAAGGCGACGTTGAACTACCCCTTCGAAAAGGGGCCGGTCAGCCCGCGTTTCCGCGGCGAGCATGCGCTGCGCCGTTATCCGAACGGTGAAGAACGCTGCATCGCCTGCAAGCTGTGCGAGGCGATCTGTCCTGCACAGGCCATCACCATCGAAGCCGGCCCGCGCCGCAACGACGGCACCCGCCGTACGGTTCGCTACGACATCGACATGGTGAAGTGCATCTATTGCGGTTTCTGCCAGGAAGCCTGTCCGGTCGATGCCATCGTCGAGGGCCCGAACTTCGAGTTCGCCACCGAGACGCGCGAAGAGCTGTACTACGACAAGGACAAGCTCCTCGCCAACGGCGACCGTTGGGAACGGGAAATCGCACGCAACATCGCAATGGACTCGCCCTATCGCTGAGGCCAGAGCGTAGTGCCGCCCCGGGGAGGGCGGTGCATGTGACATAGGTTTGGGCAACGGCCGGACGCGTGTCCGGCTTTGCCTGTGGAGTGGGGCCAGAAGCGCCTCACACCGTGCAAGACGAAGAAGGCACCGATCATGGGTCTGCAGGTTCTTTTTTTCTATCTCTTTGCCTTCATCGCGGTGGCGTCGGCATTCATGGTCATTGCGGCCAGGAACCCGGTTTATTCGGTTCTGTTCCTGATCCTGACCTTCTTTAACTCGGCAGGTCTGTTTCTGCTGACCGGCGCCGAATTCCTCGCGATGATCCTGCTGGTCGTTTATGTCGGCGCGGTCGCGGTGCTGTTCCTGTTCGTGGTCATGATGCTCGACATCGACTTCGCGGAACTGCGGGCCGGTGTGCTCGAATACGCGCCGGTCGGCGCGCTGATCGGTCTGATCCTTGCAGCCGAGCTCATCATCGTGGTTGGCGGTGCGACGTTCTCGCCGGAGATCGCCAAGTCGATTTCGATGCCGATCCCGGCGGTCGCCGACCGCACGAACACGGCGGCGCTCGGCGACGTGCTCTATACCCACTACGTTTACTTCTTCCAGATCGCCGGCCTGGTCCTGCTCGTCGCCATGATCGGCGCGATCGTGCTGACCCTGCGCCACCGCGACAACGTCAAGCGCCAGAACATCCCGCAACAGGTTGCCCGCACGCCCGAGACCGCCGTCGAAGTGGTCTCGGTCAAGCCCGGCCAGGGCATCTAAGTCGGACGCGAGATCGAGGAACAAAAAAATGGAAATCGGAATTTCCCACTATCTCACCGTCAGCGCCATCCTGTTCACGCTGGGCGTCTTCGGCATCTTCCTGAACCGGAAGAACGTCATCGTCATCCTGATGTCGGTCGAACTCATTCTTCTTGCGGTCAATATCAACATGGTCGCCTTCTCGGCGTTCCTGAACGATATCACTGGCCAGGTCTTTGCCCTGTTCATCCTGACCGTCGCGGCTGCGGAAGCGGCCATCGGACTTGCAATTCTCGTCGTCTTCTACCGCAACCGCGGCTCGATCGCTGTTGAAGACGTCAACATGATGAAGGGCTGATTGGGCTATGGATACCATCATCAAGGCTATCGTCTTCCTGCCTTTGATCGGCTTTCTGGTCGCTGGCCTTTTCGGCAATTCGATCGGCGCCAAGGCTTCCGAATTCGTCACCAGCGGGCTGATGATCATCACCGCCGGACTGTCGTGGTTCGTCTTCTTCCATGTCGCGCTCGGCGAGCAGGAACTGATCAAGGTGTCGGTGCTGCGCTGGATCCAGTCCGGCAGCTTCGATGTCGAATGGGCGTTCCGCGTCGATACGCTGACCTCGGTCATGTTCGTCGTCGTCAACACCGTGTCGACGCTCGTGCATGTCTATTCGATCGGCTACATGCACCACGATCCGCATCGTCCGCGTTTCTTCGCGTACCTGTCGCTGTTCACCTTCGCGATGTTGATGCTGATCACGTCGGACAACCTCATTCAGATGTTCTTCGGCTGGGAAGGCGTGGGTCTCGCATCCTACCTGCTGATCGGCTTCTGGTATAAGAAGCCGTCTGCGAACGCTGCGGCGATGAAGGCCTTCATCGTCAACCGCGTCGGCGACTTCGGTTTTTCGCTTGGCATCTTCCTCGTCTTCGTGCTGTTCGGCTCGGTCAATTTCGAGACGATCTTCGCTGCTGCCCAGACCTACCTGCCGGCCGAAGGCGCCGCAGCAGGGGAGGCGGCCATCACGCTGTTTGGCATGCATCTCGACAAGGCTGATGCGATCACGGCTGCCTGCCTGTTGCTCTTCGTCGGCGCCATGGGCAAGTCGGCGCAGTTCCTGCTGCACACCTGGCTTCCGGACGCCATGGAAGGCCCGACCCCGGTTTCGGCTCTTATCCATGCCGCAACCATGGTTACCGCCGGCGTCTTCCTCGTTGCACGCATGTCGCCGCTGTTCGAACTGTCGCCGGATGCGCTGACCGTCGTCACCATCATCGGTGCGATCACCGCCTTCTTCGCGGCGACCGTCGGCCTCGTCCAGAACGACATCAAGCGCGTCATCGCCTATTCGACCTGCTCGCAGCTCGGATACATGTTCGTGGCGCTCGGCGTCGGCGCCTATGGCGCGGCCATCTTCCACCTGTTCACGCACGCCTTCTTCAAGGCGCTGCTGTTCTTGGGTGCGGGCTCCGTGATCCACGCCGTCGATGGCGAACAGGACATGCGCTACATGGGTGGTCTCCGGAAGCACATTCCGGTTACCTATGTGACGATGTTGATTGGTACGCTCGCTCTGACCGGCGTTGGCATTCCTGGACTGATTGGCTTGGCTGGCTTCTACTCGAAGGACGCGATCATCGAGTCCGCCTTTGCCGCCCATAGCTCGGTGTCCGGCTTTGCCTTTGCATTGCTGGTGATCGCCGCGCTCTTCACCAGCTTCTATTCATGGCGCCTGACTTTCATGACCTTCCACGGCAAGCCGCGCGCTTCCTCTGATGTCATGCATCACGTGCACGAGTCGCCCCAGATCATGCTGGTGCCGCTCTACATCCTGGCCATTGGCGCGGTGTTCGCTGGCTGGCTTTTCCACGATCATTTCTTCGGCGAAGGCTATGCCGAGTTCTGGAAGGGTGCGCTTTTCACCTCGGCGGAAAACGAAATCCTACATGAGTATCATCACGTTCCGACGTGGGTTAAGTGGAGCCCGTTCTGCGCCATGGCACTCGGCCTCTTCACCGCCTGGTACATGTATATCCGCCGGCCGGAACTGCCGAAGTATCTGGCAGAACAGCATCGCGGCCTCTACCAGTTCCTCTTGAACAAGTGGTACTTCGACGAGCTCTACGACTTCCTGTTCGTGCGCTCGGCCAAGTGGCTCGGCACCTTCCTGTGGAAGGAAGGCGACGGCCGCGTGATCGATGGCTATGGCCCGAACGGCATTGCCGCTCGCGTGCTCAACGTCACTGACCGCGTTGTCCGCCTGCAGACTGGTTACCTCTATCACTACGCGTTCGCGATGCTCATCGGCATTGCCGCGCTTGTTACTTGGATGATGTTCAGGAGTTCCTTCTGATGACCGATTGGCCCGTACTTTCCGCGGTCACCTTCATGCCGCTCGTCGGCGTTCTGCTTCTCTTGCTTGTCAGAGAAGACAGCGCCTACGGCCGCCGGAATATCCTGAACGTTTCGCTGCTGACGACGATCTTCACCTTCGCGGTGTCGGTCTACATCTGGTACCAGTTCGATGCCTCGAACCCCGGCTTCCAGATGATCGAAAAGCATGAGTGGCTCGGCACCGGTATTTCCTATCATCTGGGTATCGACGGCATCTCGATGCTGTTCGTCGTGCTCTCGGCCTTCCTCATGCCGTTCTGCGTGCTTGCAAGCTGGCTGTCGATCGAGAAGCGGCTCAAGGAATACATGATCGCGTTCCTGGTCCTGGAAACGTTCATGATCGGCGTCTTCGTGTCGCTCGATATCGTGCTGTTCTACGTGTTCTTCGAAGCCGGCCTCATTCCGATGTTCCTCATCATCGGTGTCTGGGGCGGCAAGGACCGCGTCTACGCCAGCTACAAGTTCTTCCTCTATACGCTGCTCGGCTCGGTGCTGATGCTGCTTGCGATCATGGCGATGTACTGGCAGGCCGGTACGACGGACATCACGCAGTTGCTCGCCTATAACTTCCCGCGCCAGATGCAGACGTGGCTTTGGCTCGCCTTCTTCGCATCCTTTGCGGTGAAGATGCCGATGTGGCCGGTCCACACCTGGCTTCCCGACGCGCACGTTCAGGCACCGACCGCGGGCTCGGTCATCCTGGCCGGCGTGCTCCTGAAGCTCGGTGGTTACGGCTTCCTGCGCTTCTCGCTGCCGATGTTCCCGTTGGCATCCGACTACTTCCAGCCGTTCGTCTTCACGCTCTCGGTCGTCGCCATCATCTACACCTCGCTGGTGGCGCTGATGCAGACCGACATCAAGAAGCTGATCGCCTATTCGTCGGTGGCACACATGGGCTATGTGACAATGGGTATCTTTGCGGCAAACGTTCAGGGCGTTCAGGGTGCGATCTTCCAGATGTTGTCGCACGGCATCGTCTCGGGCGCGCTCTTCCTTTGCGTCGGCGTTGTCTACGATCGTCTGCACACCCGCGAAATCTCCGCCTATGGCGGCCTCGTCAACAACATGCCGAAATATGCCGTCGCCTTCATGGTGTTCACCATGGCGAACGTCGGCCTGCCGGGCACGTCCAGCTTCGTGGGTGAAGTGCTGACCCTGGTTGGCGCCTTCCGTGCCAACACCTGGGTTGCGCTCTTTGCCACCTCCGGCGTGATCCTGTCGGCGGCTTACGCGCTCTGGCTCTATCGCCGGGTCGTGTTCGGCGCCTTGGAAAAGGAAAGCCTGAAGGCGTTGCTCGACCTGTCGCCGCGCGAAAAGGCCATCCTTTATCCGCTGGTGATCCTGACGATCTTCTTCGGCGTCTACCCGGCACCGATCTTCGATGCGACCGCGGCCTCCGTGGATCTGCTCGTCAACAACTACTCCGCAGCCCTGCAGGCAGCGCAAAACGTTGCGCTTTCGGTGCAATGACCACAGGACGTGATTGGACATGACTGCTGAAACCCTCCTTGCAAGCCTGCAACTCTCGATCCCCGAGCTGATCCTCGCGGTCGGCGCGATGGCCTTGCTGATGATTGGCGTGTTTTCCGGCGAGAAGTCGGCGTCGACGGTCACCGGTCTTGCGGTTGCCGTTCTGATCATCGCCGGCCTCTGGCTCGTTCTGAAGACCGGTGAAGGCGAAGCCTATGGCGGCGCCTTCCTGTCGGATCCTTTCGCCAAGTTCATGAAGGTTCTTGCCCTGATCGGCTCCATCACCGCCCTGGTGATGACGGTCGGTCATGCGCGCTCCGCCCAGATCGACCGTTTCGAGTTTCCGGTGCTCCTGGTGCTGGCAACGCTCGGCATGCTCCTGATGATCTCGGCCAACGACCTGATGTCGCTCTACCTGTCGTTGGAACTGCAGTCGCTGGCCCTTTATGTCGTTGCCGCCATCAACCGCGATAGCGTGCGCTCGACGGAAGCCGGCCTGAAGTACTTCGTCCTTGGTGCGCTTTCTTCGGGCATGCTGCTCTACGGCATGTCGCTGATCTACGGCTTCACCGGCCACACCGGCTTTACCCAGATCGCGGCTGCGCTGACGGCCGAAGGCCGCTCGCTCGGCCTGATCTTCGGTCTCGTCTTCGTGCTCGCCGGTCTTGCCTTCAAGATCTCGGCCGTGCCGTTCCACATGTGGACGCCGGACGTTTACGAAGGCGCGCCGACGCCGGTCACCGCCTTCTTCGCGGCGGCACCGAAGGTCGCGGCCATGGCGATCCTCGTTCGCATCGTCATCAACGCCTTCGAGCCCGTCGTTGCCGACTGGCAGCAGATCATCGTCTTCATCTCGATCGCATCGATGCTGCTCGGCGCGTTCGCGGCGATCGGCCAGAAGAACATCAAGCGCCTGATGGCCTATTCCTCGATCGGCCACATGGGCTACGCGCTGGTTGGCCTTGCCGCCGGCTCCATGGCCGGTGTTCGCGGCGTGCTGCTCTACATGCTCATCTACATGGTCATGACGCTCGGCACCTTCGCCTGCATCCTGGCGATGCGCCGCAAGGAAGGCGAAAACGTCGAGAACGTCGACGACCTCGCCGGTCTGTCGCAGACCAACCCCTTCATGGCGACTGTGCTGACCGTCCTGATGTTCTCGCTCGCCGGCATCCCGCCGATGGCAGGATTCTTCGGGAAGTACTTCGTCTTCATGGCGGCCATCGAAGCTCAGCTCTATGCACTCGCCATCATCGGCGTTCTCGCATCGGTTGTCGGCGCCTACTACTACCTGCGCGTCATCAAGGTGATGTGGTTCGACGATGCCAAGGGCGAGTTTGCCCGCACCGCCGGCGAACTGCGGCTGGTCTTCGGTCTCTCGGGCCTGTTCGTTCTCGGATACGTCCTGATCGGCGGCCCGCTCGGAAACGCCGCTGAAGTCGCGGCGCGGACCTTCTTTTGATCGCCTTTGAAAGCGGCGGCCGGATCTCGCTCGACGACTTCCGGCACGTCGCTCTCGATGCGGTCGGGTCGACCAACAGCGAATGCCTGGCGCGTGCGCGCCAGGGTGACCCGGGCAATCTCTGGGTCACGGCCATCAGGCAGACCGGCGGGCGCGGACGTCGCGGCCGGGCATGGTTCTCCGAACCGGGTAATCTCTACGCTTCGCTTCTCCTCATCGAGCCGGCTCCGGTCGAGCAGCTGCATTCGCTGCCGCTTGCCGTTGCCGTCGCCGTTCACAGGGCAATCCGTCAGGTAATGCCGCCGGGTTCGGCGCCTGTCGAGATCAAGTGGCCGAACGACATCCTGATCGACGGCAAGAAGACCTGCGGTATCCTGCTTGAAGGCGAAAGCCTCCCAGATGGGCGCCGGGCGCTGGTCATCGGTTGCGGCATCAACATCGCTGTCCAGCCGGACGAAGGGCTCTATCCCGTGACGTCCCTGGCCAACGAAGGTGCGTCGGTTTCGCCCGACGAACTGTTTGCGCGCCTGTTCCTGACGATGGCGGAGACCCTGCAGGTCTGGGATCGGGGCGTCGGTATCGCCGCGACGATCGAACAATGGCGGGCAGCAGCCCGCGGCATTGGTGAAACGATAACCGTGAACCTGCCGGACCGGTCGCTTTCAGGGCGCTTTGCCGGTATTGATGAGGCCGGACGGCTGGTGCTCGACACCGGCAACGGCATGACGCAGGCGATTGCCGCCGGCGACGTATTTTTCGGATAAATTTGGAAACAGGGGCGCATCACGATATGGCGCAGGAAGAAGAACTGGTGTTCTTGCCGCTCGGCGGCGTCGGTGAAATCGGCATGAACCTCGGCCTTTATGGCTACGGGCGGCCGGGAAGCCGCCAGTGGATCATGGTCGATTGCGGTGTGACGTTTCCGGGGCCCGACCTTCCGGGCGTCGACCTCGTTCTCCCCGATATCGGCTTTCTTGCCGAGGAACGTCGCAATCTCAAGGGCATCATCATCACGCATGCCCACGAAGACCACTATGGCGGCCTGAACGACCTGTGGCCGGGGCTGAACGTTCCGGTCTACGCCTCGCCGTTCACGGCGGGCATGCTGGAAGCCAAGCGCGATTTCGAGAAGAGCCGGGGCGAAATCCCCGTCACCATCTTCAAGCAGGGCGACCGTATCAATGTCGGCCCCTTCGAGATCGAGGCCGTCGGCGTCAACCATTCGATCCCTGAACCGATGTCGCTGATCATCCGCACGCCGGCGGGCACCGTGGTTCATACCGGCGACTGGAAGATCGATCTGCACCCGTCGCTTGGACCGCTGACCGACGAGGCACGTTTCCGCCAGATCGGCGATGAAGGTGTGCTTGCGCTCGTCTGCGATTCCACCAACGCGATGCGCGACGGCGTTTCGCCGTCGGAGCAGGAGGTTTCCGAAAGCCTGACGAAGATCATTGCCAGCGCCGAGGGCCGGGTGGCGATCACGACGTTCTCCTCGAATGTCGGACGCATCCGCTCGATCGCTGAAGCGGCCGAAGAGGCGGGCAGGGATGTGCTCCTGCTCGGCAGTTCGATGAAGCGGGTCGTCGCCGTCGCTACGGACCTTGGGCTGATGGAAGGCATCAAGCCCTTCCTCGCCGAAGACGAGTTCGGCTACGTGCCGCGCGACAAGGTCGTGGTGATCCTCACCGGCAGCCAGGGCGAGCCGCGGGCAGCCCTCGCCAAGATCGCCCGCGACGAGATGCGCAATGTCGCCTTCTCGGCTGGCGACACGGTCGTATTTTCCTCACGCACGATCCCGGGCAACGAAAAGGCGATCAACGACATCAAGAACGGCCTCGTCGAACAGGGCATCCACATCATCACCGACAGCGAAGCGCTGGTACACGTGTCCGGCCACCCGCGTCGCACCGAGCTGCAGCAGATGTACCAGTGGCTGCGGCCGCAGATCCTTGTGCCTGTTCATGGCGAGGCGGCGCATCTGACGGCGCACGGCGAGCTGGGTCGCCAGTCCGGCATCGCCAGCGTTCCGCGTCTTCGGAACGGCGAAATGCTGCGTCTTGCGCCAGGTCCCGCCGAAGTAATTGACGAAGCGCCCCACGGCCGCATCTACAAGGATGGCAGCCTCATCGGCGACTTCGAGGAGATGGGCATCGGCGAACGCCGGAAGCTCTCGTTCGCCGGCCATGTCGCCGTCAACGTCGTTCTCGACAGCCGCTACGATTTCCTGGGCGACCCGGATATCGTCGCGATCGGCTTGCCGGAGTTCGACGACGAGGGTGAGGACATGGAGGACACGCTCTACGACGCCATTCTCGGCGCCGTCGAGAGCATCCCGCGGGCCAAGCGCAAGGATCTGGCGATGCTGCAGGAGGCGGTCCGCCGCGCCGTACGCAGCACCGCCAACCAGATCTGGGGCAAGAAGCCGATCGTCACGGTGTTTGTCACCAAAGTCTGATTGGCCCGTCGCGCGCGACCTTGTAAGCGAGGCCGGACGTCAAAGCGGGAGATCGCCATGCTTGGAAGAGTGAACCACATCGCCATCGCCGTGCCGGATCTTCACGCCGCCGCCGAAAGCTATCGCTCGACGCTCGGCGCCTCCGTCACCGAGCCGCAGGCTTTGCCAGAACACGGCGTCACCGTCGTGTTCGTCACGCTTGCCAACACCAAGGTCGAGCTGCTTGAGCCGCTCGGCGAGGGCTCGCCGATCGCTGCTTTCCTGGCGAAGAACCCGTCGGGTGGGATGCATCACATCTGCTACGAGGTGGAGAACATCCTGTCGGCGCGCGACGCGTTGCGCGCCGCCGGAGCACGGGTGCTGGGGGATGGCGAGCCGAAGATCGGCGCGCACGGCAAGCCGGTGCTCTTCCTGCATCCCAAGGATTTTCAGGGTACGCTGATCGAACTCGAAGAGGTGTGACAGTTGATCGCGCGATGACGGTTTGTGCGATCGGGCCGGCGGCGCTATAAGGCGGACGGAATGTCGCGGAAGTCGCGGCGAATACGGGGTTGCCCGTCGTCTTGCCGATCGCCTTCACCGGGAGCTTGAAATGCCGCTTTTTTCGACCTTTGCCATCTACTTCATCATCTGGTGGATTACGCTCTTTGCCGTGCTGCCCTTGGGCGTTCGCACCCAGGCGGAAGAAAACAGCGTCGTTCCGGGCAGTGTCGAGAGCGCGCCGGCGAAGTTCAATGCCAAGCGGGTCGTGCTTCTGACGACCATAATTGCGGCCGTCATTCAACTCGCCTGGTATATCCTGTCCGTCAGGCTGGGCTACGGCATCGATTCCATTCCGCGTTTCTACCCAAAATTCTATTGATAAGTTCATCGTCGCCGCCACCCGAGGGCGATCGTTCTCGTTGCGACAAATTCTCTGCAATCTGATGGGCACATCCATGCCTTGACGGCGCCTTCGCGCATGCCTGCGCACAAGACCCGGGCAATTGTAGGATTGACCGCCGTGAAATTGACATAGTTCAATTTTGCAAGGTGCTTCGCGGGGATGCTGCTTGCTGAAAAGCAAAAAAAAACAAGGCTAAAAGCCTTGTTTTTCAAGTTTCGCGTGATCTTTAATCCGTTTCCGGCGGCAGCGACGAAGCGCGCCTAAGATCTTATCCTCCCAAGACTTGACCGCGAAAGTCGGCAAGAATTTAGTCTTCATGCCTGTTTTGTGAGCCGAAACTAGCCCAAACATTGGGCTCTGTCATCCTGTTTTTTTGCATTTTTGCTACAGTCGGGTAAAATATTCCCGTTGACAATTACTGTCGTAATCTTGTTACTAGCGTGCTCTTTTGACGCAGGATCGGCGTCGCATTCCCCCTGAAAATCCGTGGATGCTTTCTCTGCCCGTGACAACGGAGAGCAGGGTTTTCTTCCGCCTGCGAAGCAGCTATGAACGCAAGGCTCGTAAAGGTTCCTGCCGGCTGCGCCGGTGATGGAAAATGGAGAGTCCGACCCGAGAAGCAGCGGTCGCCTTTATCAATCAAAAGGTGAAGCCGGCATCTCGCTCAACGTCATTTCGCCCGAATCCGCCGATAGTGCGACGTTCATCAAGTTCTGGAACCCGTCATGCGCCTGTCCCGCTTTTTCATGCCCATCCTCAAGGAAAATCCTAAGGAAGCGGAAATCGTTTCCCACCGTCTCATGCTCCGCACGGGCATGGTCCGGCAGCAATCCTCGGGCATCTATACCTGGCTGCCACTCGGCAAGCGGGTTCTCGACAAGGTCAATGCGGTCATCCGCGAAGAGCAGAACCGCTCCGGCGCGATCGAGCTTCTGATGCCGACCCTCCAGTCTGCCGAGCTGTGGCAGGAGAGCGGGCGCTACGACGCCTATGGCAAGGAGATGCTGCGCATCAAGGACCGCCAGGACCGGCCGATGCTTTACGGTCCGACGAACGAGGAAATGATCACGGACGTCTTCCGTTCCTACGTGAAGTCCTACCGCGACCTGCCGCTCAACCTCTATCATATCCAGCTGAAGTTCCGTGACGAGATCCGTCCGCGCTTCGGCACCATGCGCTCGCGCGAATTCCTGATGAAGGATGCCTATTCCTTCGATCTCGATCGGGAAGGGGCCGAGCACGCCTATAATCGCATGTTTGCCGCTTACCTTCGCACCTTCGCGCGCATGGGCCTTCGCGCAATTCCGATGCGTGCCGATACCGGCCCGATCGGCGGCAACCTCAGCCACGAATTCATCATTCTCGCCGACACCGGCGAGTCCGAAGTGTTCTGCCATAAGGACTTCCTCGGCTTCGACATTCCGGGCGAAGACACGAATTTCGATGACGTCGCCGGCCTGAAGACGATCTTCGACAAGTGGACCTCGCGTTATGCGGCCACGTCGGAAATGCACGACGAGGCGGCCTTCAACGCTGTGGCCGAAGGCGACCGTCTGTCGGCCCGCGGCATCGAAGTCGGTCACATCTTCTATTTCGGCACCAAGTACTCCGAAGCCATGGGCGCCAAGGTGCTCGGCCCCGACGGCAAGGAGCACGCTGTGCACATGGGCTCCTACGGCATCGGCCCGACCCGTCTGGTGCCGGCGATCATCGAAGCTTCGCATGACGACAACGGCATCATCTGGCCGAAGTCGATCGCGCCGTTCGATGCCGTGATCATCAACATGAAAGCAGGCGACGCCGCTTGCGACGGCGCCTGCGAGACGCTCTACTCGAAACTCGGAAATGCCGGATTCGACGTGCTTCTCGACGATCGCGACGACCGCGCTGGTGCCAAGTTCGCAACGGCCGATCTGATCGGCGTGCCGGTTCAGGTGATCGTCGGACCGCGCTCGATTGCCAATGGTGAAATCGAGCTCAAGGATCGCAAGACCGGCGAGCGCGAGACGCTGACCGTCGAGGCTGCGATCAACAAGCTGATCGCAACGAAGTGATGAGGCAAGGGAAGGCAGGATGACCGCCGTGGTGCAAGATCAGGTGCAGGCCGCAACGCAGCCTGAAAAGTCCTCCAGCCGACCCTTTTCCGCCTTCGAGCGCATGGTGGCGTGGCGCTACCTGCGCTCCAGGCGCAAGGAAGCCTTCATCTCCGTCATTGCCGGCTTTTCCTTCATCGGCATCATGCTCGGCGTTGCGACGCTGATCATCGTCATGGCCGTGATGAACGGCTTTCGCACCGAGCTCATCTCCCGCATTCTCGGCATCAACGGCCACATGATCGTCCAGCCGATCGATGGCCCGCTCGACAATTACGCTGACCTCGCGACCAAGTTCTCGGGCGTCAAGGGCGTCACCATGGCGATCCCGATGGTCGAGGGGCAGGTTCTGGCGCAAGGTGTGGGCGACAGCTCGACCGGCGCCCTGGTGCGTGGCATCCGTGCTGACGACCTGAGCAAGATGAAGTCGGTTTCCGACCACATCCAGTCCGGCGATCTCGTCGGCTTTGCCTCCGGCACAGGTGTCGCGATCGGCTCGCGCATGGCCGAGCAGCTCGGCATTCAGGTCGGCGGAACGATCACGCTGACCTCGCCCAATGGCGACGTGACGCCACTTGGCATGAACCCGCGCGTCAAAGCCTACACCGTCTCGGCGATCTACGAGATCGGCATGTCGGAGTATGATGCGACGATCCTCTTCATGCCGCTCGAGGAAGCGCAGCTGTTCTTCAACGCCGAGGGACTGGTCCAGTCGATCGAGATCTTCGTCGAACATCCCGATGTCGTCGACGAACTGCGCCAGCCGATCGAGGATGCGGCCGGCCGGCAGATCTTCATCACCGACTGGCGCGACCGCAACAAGACCTTCTTCTCCGCGCTCCAGGTGGAACGCAACGTGATGTTCATGATCCTGACGCTGATCGTGCTGGTCGCGGCGCTCAACATCATCTCCGGCCTGATCATGCTGGTGAAGGACAAGGGCAGTGACATCGCGATCTTAAGGACCATGGGCGCGACGTCGGGCTCGGTGATGCGCATCTTCTTCATGACGGGTGCTGCAATCGGTGTTGCCGGAACGGTCGCGGGCGTGGCGCTCGGCGTCATCGTCTGCCTCAACATCGAATCCATCCGGCAGTTCTTTTCCTGGATTTCGGGAACGACGCTCTTCAGCCCTGAGCTTTATTTCCTTAGCCAGCTTCCGGCCGACATGAACGCCGACGAGACCGCACTCGTCATCGTCATGGCACTGACCCTTTCCTTCCTCGCCACGATCTTTCCGGCCTGGCGCGCCTCGCGCCTCGATCCGGTGCAGGCCCTGCGTTACGAATGACAAGGACGACACTTGAATGAATGCGCGTGTGGCACTGCAACTCTCCGGCGTCGAACGGCACTACGGGGAAGGCGAGACCTTTCTGTCCATCCTCAAGGGCGCGGATTTCACCCTGAGAAGTGGTGAGACCGTCGCGCTGGTCGCACCTTCGGGAACCGGCAAGTCGACGCTGCTGCATGTCGCGGGCCTGTTGGAACGCCCTGATGCCGGCGAGGTGTTGGTCAACGGGGTGTCCTGCGGCGGGCTTAACGACGACCGGCGCACGGCGATCCGTCGCAACGAGATCGGTTTCGTCTACCAGTTCCACCATTTGCTCCCTGAGTTCACGGCACTTGAAAACATCATGATGCCGCAGTTGATCGGGGGATTGCCAAAGAAGGAAGCCGCGGAACGGGCGAAGGCTCTGCTCGATTATATGCGCATCGGCCACCGCGCCGAACATCGTCCGGCGGAGCTTTCGGGCGGCGAACAACAGCGCGTCGCAATCGCGCGCGCCGTCGCCAACGCGCCGCTCGTGCTGCTTGCCGATGAGCCGACGGGCAATCTCGACCCGGAAACCGCCGGTTACGTCTTCGAGGCGCTGGAAGCGCTCGCCCGCCAGTCAGGGCTCGCGGCCTTGATCGCCACGCACAATCATGAACTCGCCGGGCTGATGGATCGCCGCGTGACGATCGAGGACGGCAAGGTCGTCGAGATGGCCTGATGTCTGGCGGCGTGTACGCCGCCTTCCGGGCCTGTCGCTCGCCAGTTACTTGCGGGAAACCGCTGTTCCGTTGAAATGCCACGTGCGCTTTCCTGCTTGGCTGTTCCTCAGCCAGTCCGCTGCCAGCAGTCGCCCGGCGCCGCTATCGTGCAGGCGGAAGAGATGAAACCGTCCCTGATCCCGCTGCACACGGCGGGTCTCGACGTCATCGCCGCGCAATCTAGGTCGGCGATACCTCTTGCGAGCGGGCGCTGTGCGGGTTCACGCGATCGTTGGTTCGCGTTCGATTGCCAATGGCGAGGTCGAAATAGAGGACCACGAGACGCTGACCGTCGAGGCTGCGATCAACAAGCTGATCGCGGCGAAGTGATGAGGCAAGGGAAGGCAGGATGACCGCCGTGGTGCAAGATCAGGTGCAGGCCGCAACGCAGCCTGAAAAGTCCTCCAGCCGACCCTTTTCCGCCTTCGAGCGCATGGTGGCGTGGCGTTACCTGCGCTCCAGGCGCAAGGAAGCCTTCATTTCTGTCATCGCCGGCTTCTCCTTCATCGGCATCATGCTCGGTGTGGCGACGCTGATCATCGTCATGGCTGTGATGAACGGCTTTCGCACCGAGCTCATCTCCCGCATTCTCGGCATCAACGGCCACATGATCGTCCAGCCGATCGATGGCCCGCTCGACAATTACGCTGACCTCGCGACGAAGTTTTCGGGCGTCAAGGGCGTCACCATGGCGATCCCGATGGTCGAGGGGCAGGTTCTGGCGCAGGGTGTCGGCGACAGCTCGACGGGTGCTCTGGTGCGTGGCATCCGCGCCGACGACCTAAGCAAGATGAAGTCGGTTTCCGACCATATCCAGTCCGGCGATCTCGTCGGCTTTGCCTCCGGCACAGGTGTCGCGATCGGCTCGCGCATGGCCGAACAGCTCGGCATTCAGGTCGGCGGAACGATCACGCTGACCTCGCCCAATGGCGACGTGACGCCGCTCGGCATGAACCCGCGCGTCAAAGCCTACACCGTCTCGGCGATCTACGAGATCGGCATGTCGGAGTATGATGCGACGATCCTCTTCATGCCGCTCGAGGAAGCGCAGCTGTTCTTCAACGCCGAGGGACTGGTTCAGTCGATCGAGATCTTCGTCGAGCGTCCTGAAGCCATCGACGAGCTGCGCCAGCCGATCGAGGATGCGGCCGGGCGGCAGATCTTCATCACCGACTGGCGCGACCGCAACAGGACCTTCCTCTCGACGCTCGAGGTCCAGAGCAACGTGATGTTCATGATCCTGTCGTTGATCGTGCTGGTCGCGGCGCTCAACATCGTCTCCGGCCTGATCATGCTGGTGAAGGACAAGGGCAGCGACATCGCGATTCTCAGAACAATGGGCGCGACGTCGGGCTCGGTGATGCGCATATTCTTCATGACGGGTGCTGCAATCGGTGTTGCCGGAACGGTCGCGGGCGTGGCGCTCGGCGTCGTCGTCTGCCTCAACATCGAATCCATCCGGCAGTTCTTTTCCTGGATCTCCGGGACGACGATATTCAGCCCGGAACTCTATTTCTTGAACCAGCTTCCGGCCGACATGAACGCCCATGAGACCGCGCTTGTCATCGTCATGGCGCTGACCCTTTCCTTCCTCGCCACGATCTTTCCGGCCTGGCGCGCCTCGCGCCTCGATCCGGTGCAGGCCCTGCGTTACGATTGACCCGACCCCACGACAGACAACGGCATCTCTTGAATGAACGCGCGCTTGCGACGAGCGACCGCCACCGTCACAAGCGCTTCCACTGCACAGGGCGCCGAAAGCGCGCCGCGATCCTTCCGCGTCGCAGACCGTTGCTCGCTCCTGCGCCACAGGCCGTAGGGTCTTGCCCTATGGCCTGATGAGGCCGCCGCGATAGTCGAGCTCATAGGCTTCCTCGCCATCGACGAAGATGACCTCGTGCCCGGAAAAATGTGCGGTATCGCCGCGGCTGTTGTCGATATAGTAGCCATGGGCGTGCCGGAACTCCGTGCCGCCGAGGAAATGCCGCTTGTCGCGGTACATCGCCTGAAGTGCCGCCTTGATGACGACACCTGCCTTTTCGCCGTTGATGAGGTCAGGACGGATGATCCGGCCGAAGTAGTTCATCGCCCACTGCGGCCGATCATCCTGCCAAACGGTTTCCTGGCCTGCGAAATCGGTCCCGCCGAAATAGCTGTCGAGGTAGCGCCAGCGATCCCGTTCATAGCCGATATCGTGGGAACTTGGGCGTGACGACGAGCGCCACCCGCCGCCGCCGACATAGGTGTTTGATTTTGCTTCGACGATGAATTCTTTGAGTGGTTCGAGCGCGGCCATGATTGTTCCTCATACGTTCGCGCAAAAGGATGCAGCGGTCCGTCGAGGTTGTAAAGAACAAATAGGGAACATTCACCCAATTATTGCAGGCCGCAAGCCTTCTGCCCGCGATCGTCGGTCCAGTCCTTGAGGAGGATGAGCTCGCCTTTGGCTTCGACTGGCTTGTCGTTGGATTTGCCCTTGCCAGTCAGCACATTGAGGTCGCATTGCGCGGTGTTGTCGGGATCGAGCGTATCGTAGGACGAGTAGGTGTAGCCCGCCACGACGAAGTCGAAGTTGCGATAGGCGACCGTCAGCTTCTGTTCCCAGCGGTCACGCCCGATGGCATCGTTGTGACTGGTGATGAGCAGCGAGCCGCTCGGCAGCGCTTCGATCGAGGGCGCTTGGCCGACGAGTTCGAACTGACCCCAGACCTTGTTCGGAATGGCCGATTTCAATGCCAGCGCGCCGTTGTCGCCGGTGAGGTAGAGTAGGACGCCGTTGTCCTCGTCGCTGCCTTCGGCCGGTCGCACGATCAGCGCGAGATCGGAAGAACCGTCCTTGTCCCAGTCGCCGGTCGTCGCAGAGACGATACGGGCGGGGTCGATTGCGTCGGCCGCCGAAGCAACGGCAGGAAGCAGTAGCAGAGAGGGGAGAATCAGGCGTGCAAGCATGTCGGAGCGCTCCGCGTGGTTGTTCCCCTTGATATGCGGGCGCGGCACTTTCCTCAAGCGGCTTGCCCACCGGTTAACCCGCATTCACGCGCCGTATTAACCATCGTGAACAGAACGCCTGTGCATTGCTTGACGCGTGAACAAAAATGGAACAAAGTAAAAACATAACGGAAAAGGAGCCATGTTATGACTGATTTTGTTCGTGACCTCGCCGCCTTCGCGTCGATGAGCCTGTTCATCGCAAGCATCTCTTTCATCGCGCTCGGCCTCTGAAGGCGGGCGTCGATATTTTCTCTCAAGCACCTCCGCAAAGCGCCTCATCCCCGTTGAATAAGGGGGACGACATGCCAGGGGAATCTGGACATGGCGGGTGATAAACGGGATATCCTTCCGAGTGGACAGGAATCAGGGTGCGACAATGGCAGACGACAGCAAGGCAGCATCGAGTGAGGCGCTCGGCACGGATCCGCAATTCGTGCATCTGCGCGTCCACTCTGCCTTCTCCTTGCTCGAAGGCGCCCTGCCGCTGAAGAAGGTCATCGGCAAGGCGGTGGCCGATAACCAGCCGGCGATCGGGATCGCCGACACCAACAATCTTTTCGCAGCGCTCGAATTCTCGCAGAAGGCAGCCGGTGACGGGCTGCAGCCGATCACCGGCTGCCAGCTGTCGATCGACATGGAAGACGAGACCGAGGGGGATCGACGCGGCCATGGGCACCAGCTTGCCAAGCTGCCGTCGATCGTGCTCATCGCGGCGACCGATGACGGCTATACGCGCCTCGTCGATCTCGTCAGCCGCGCCTATCTCAGCGGCGAGGGCAGCCAGGCGACGCGCATCACCCGCTCCTGGCTTTCCGAGTGCGGCACCGAGGGGCTGATTGCGCTGACCGGCGCATCCGGCGGTCCGGTGGATGTCGCCATGAAGACGAGCTCGACGGCGCTCGCCGAAGCGCGCCTCGAAGCCCTGCATGATCTCTTCGGCGATCGGCTCTATATCGAGCTGCAGCGCCATGGTGGCTACGACCGGCGGCACGAAAGCCGGATGATCGAACTGGCCTACAAGTTCGACATTCCGCTTGTCGCCACCAACGAAGCCTTCTTCCCGTCGCCCTCCGACTACGAGGCGCATGACGCCCTGATGGCGGTCGCGCACAATGCCATGGTTTCGGACGACAGCCGCTTCCGATTGACGCCGGACCATTATCTCAAGAGCCGCAAGGAAATGGCGGCGCTGTTTGCCGATCTGCCCGAGGCGCTGGAAAACACGCTCGAGATCGCCCGGCGCTGCTCCTTCATGCTGAAGACCCGTGGGCCGATCCTGCCGCGCTTTACCGGCGCGACGGCGGATCCGGAGGAGGCTGAGCGCGCCGAGTCGGACGAACTGCGTCGCCAGGCGGAGGAGGGTCTTGAAGATCGTCTCGCGAGGCTCGGCATGGCGCCCGGCTACACCGAAGAGGAATACCGCGAGCGCCTGGCCTTCGAATTGAGCGTCATCGAGCGCATGAAGTTTCCCGGTTACTTCCTGATCGTTGCCGACTTCATCAAATGGGCCAAGCAGCACGACATCCCCGTCGGGCCGGGTCGCGGTTCGGGTGCCGGTTCGCTCGTCGCCTATGCGCTGACGATCACCGACGTCGATCCGATGCGCTTCTCGCTGCTGTTCGAACGCTTCCTCAATCCCGAGCGCGTCTCGATGCCCGACTTCGACATCGACTTCTGCCAAGACCGGCGCGAAGAGGTGATCCGCTACGTGCAGCGCAAGTACGGCCGCGAGCAGGTGGCGCAGATCATCACCTTCGGTTCGCTGCAGGCGCGCGCCGCCTTGCGCGACGTCGGCCGCGTGCTGGAAATGCCCTATGGCCAGGTCGACAAGATCTGCAAGCTGGTGCCCAACAACCCGGCCAACCCGACGCCGCTTTCCAAGGCGATCGAGGAAGAGCCGCGTCTGCAGGAAGAGGCCGAGAAGGAGCCGGTGGTTGCCCGCCTGCTCGATATCGCCCAGAAGATCGAGGGCCTCTACCGCCACGCCTCGACCCACGCCGCCGGCATCGTGATCGGCGACCGGCCGCTGTCGCAGCTGGTGCCGATGTATCGCGATCCGCGTTCCGACATGCCGGTCACCCAGTTCAACATGAAGTGGGTCGAGCAGGCCGGTCTCGTCAAGTTCGACTTCCTCGGCCTGAAGACACTGACCGTCCTGAAGGTCGCCGTCGATTTCGTGAAGCAGCGCGGCATTGAGGTCGATCTCGCGAGCATCCCGCTCGACGATCCGAAAACCTACGAGATGCTGTCGCGCGGCGAAACGGTCGGCGTGTTCCAGGTGGAAAGTGCCGGCATGCGCAAGGCGCTGATCGGCATGCGGCCCGACTGTATCGAAGACATCATTGCGCTCGTGGCGCTCTATCGCCCGGGTCCGATGGAGAACATCCCGGTCTATAATGCCCGCAAGCATGGCGAGGAGGAGGTCGAGTCGATCCACCCGAAGATCGACCACCTGCTCAAGGAAACCCAGGGCGTTATCGTTTACCAGGAGCAGGTGATGCAGATCGCCCAGGTGCTTTCTGGCTACTCGCTCGGCGAGGCCGATCTTCTGCGCCGCGCCATGGGTAAGAAGATCAAGGAGGAGATGGACAAGCAGCGCGCCCGTTTCGTCGACGGCGCCGTCAAGAACGAGGTGTCGAAGCCGCAGGCCGACCTCATTTTCGACCTGCTCGCAAAGTTCGCCAACTACGGCTTCAACAAGTCGCACGCGGCAGCCTACGCGATCGTGTCCTATCAGACCGCCTACATGAAGGCGCATTATCCGGTGGAGTTCCTGGCGGCGTCGATGACGCTCGACATGTCCAACACCGAAAAGGTCAACGACTTCCGCCAGGATGCCAAGCGCCTGGGCATCGAGGTGATCGCGCCGTCGGTGCAGACCTCGTTCCGGCATTTCCAGACGGGCGAGAGCCGCATCTACTACTCGCTTGCAGCGATCAAGGGCGTCGGCGAATCGGCCGTCGAGCACATCGTCGAGGTTCGCGGCGACAAGACCTTTGCAGGCCTCGAAGACTTCTGCCTGCGGATCGACCCCAAGCTTCTCAACCGCCGCGTCTTTGAAAGCCTGATTGCCGCCGGCGCCTTCGATTGCTTTGGCTATGACCGGGCGGAACTGGTCGGCGGGCTCGATCGCATTCTCGGATTTGCCCAGCGTGCCCAGGAAAACAAGACGAGCGGGCAGAGCGACATGTTCGGCGCAGGTGCTGCCACCGGGCCGGAACGCATTGCGCTTCCGACCTACACGCCGTGGCTCGCCTCGGAAAAGCTGCACCGCGAGTTCCAGGTGCTTGGCTTCTATCTCTCAGCCCATCCGCTCGACACCTACAATGCGCTGCTCGCCAAGATGCGCGTACAAACCTTCGGCGATTTCGCAGGCTCGGTGAAAAAGGGGGCAACGGCCGGAAGGCTCGCCGGAACCGTGACCTCGAAGCAGGAGCGCAAGACGCGAACCGGCAACAAGATGGGCATCATTGCCTTCTCGGATTCCTCCGGCCAGTTCGAAGCGGTTCTGTTCTCCGAGATGCTGCACCAGTATCGAGACCTGCTCGAGCCCGGCAAATCGCTGGTCATGACGGTGGCTGCCGAAGAGCGGCCGGAAGGCATCGGCCTGCGCATCCAGACGCTGCGCTCGCTCGAAGAAGAATCGCTGCAACTGCAGAAGGCGCTACGCGTCTATGTGCGTGATTCCGGCCCGTTGAAATCGATCGCTTCGCACCTCAACACCAGGGGCGATGGTCTCGTCTCCTTCGTCGTCATCAAGGACAATGGCCAGCGCGAGATCGAGGTGGAGCTGAGCGAGAAGTTCCGGATTTCACCGGAGATCGCTGCAGCACTGCGCTCGGCGCCGGGCGTCATCGACGTCGAACTGGTGTAGTCCGAGAGGGCACACCTGCTCGATCGCAGCGGAGCGGCGTCTGACCAGGTTTGGAACCTGGCGACCGGCGGCCGGACGCTGCTCGGGTGTCGTCTGCCGGTCTGGGACGGATCAGTTGCCGGGACGTGTCCGGGTGATGGTGATGAAATCGGTGCCCTGACCGGTCTCCAGTCCGCTTTCCATATCGGCGATCGAGAGCGATGAGCCTTCGGCGAGCAACGCTTCCACGCGCTTGCGCACATCGTCGGAGATCGTCATGCGCGCGAGCGTGCGCTGGATGACATTATAGGCGAAGGGATCGGCCTCCATGGAGATGCCGAGGCGCTTCTTCGTCGAGGCGGGCAGGTGGTTCTCAAGCGAGACGCCGAACCATTTGCCTTCGGCACCTTGCTCCTCATTGTGGCGGAACTGGAGGAAATGGGTTCCGAGTGCCTCTTCCGGCTTGTCGATCGTAAGCCCTGCCTCAAAGAGCGGCTTGAAGCCTTGCCGCACGAGGATCTTGCCGTTCTGCGGCGCCGTACGGCCGGCCTTGTGCAGAAGCCTGTCGGTCAGTTCCGGCGTCAGCTTGCCGTCGCCGTCGAGGCCCTCGCTTGCCTGGAAGGCGCGCAGGGCCGCAATCGTCGCTGGCCCGGCATGGCCGTCGATCGCACCGGGTGCGTAGCCGAGGAAATCGAGGGACGACTGAACCTCGCGCATGGTGTCGCGTGCGTCGCTGCGGGTGATCAGGATCCGGATCGGCTCCTCGGTGGAGCGCGCCGAATGGGCGCCGCCGGGCGGCTCCCGCATTGCCACTTCCACCGGAGTGTCGCCGGCCTGGCTGATCGCGGGTCTCAGTGGCACGTCGGAAAGCGGTGGCTGGAGGTCGATCGGAGCCGGGCGAAAGAGCAGGGCGCTCTTAACCTCCAGGGGTGTTATCTGCCGGTCGGAGATCAGTACGTGCACGCCGCGCTCGGTCATCTTGTAGAGCGAGGCGGCAAATTGGCTCGGCAACCGCACGCAGCCATGAGAGGCCGGATAGTCCGGCACATGGTTGGAGCCGTGCAGCGCAATGCCCGACCAGGTGAGCCGCTGCATGAAGGGCATCGGCGCGTTCGAATAGATGTTCGACTTGTGATGGCGCCGCTTTTCGAGGATCGAAAAGATGCCCGATGGCGTGGTGTGACCCGCCTTGCCGGTCGAGACCGGCGACGTCGCAATGACAGCGTCGCCGTCATAGACGACGAGCGATTGCTGGTCCTTCGAGACGATGATCTGCAGCGGCCCGCGACTGCCTGCAAAACCGGTGGCCGGCGACAAGAGCAGTGCGACGACGCTGGCGGTGAGAGCGAAACGCGATACCATACACTCAACCCAACACGTGACTTGGCGAACAAGCCTAGTCGCCAATCTTTAAGGAATTCATCCTGATGTGTGTGGGGTCGATCAAGGTTGCGTGATCGCTCTGCGAGGTGTGTCTGCTCGAGCAAGCGCGCCTGCGGTTTTACGGATCGCGTTTTTTGGTGCCGAAAGTGTAGCCGGTTTCGACGCTCGCCTTGCCGAATTTGTCGCGCAGTTTGTTGATCGCGTCCTCGGCCGCAGCGCGCCTGGTGGCCGCGGGATCGACGAGATCGGGCGGATCGGCGAGATCCGGGGCGGAGAGATCGCTGACGCCGATGCCGATCAGCCGATACTTCGTTCCGTCCGCCTCTTTTTCGAGAAGCTGCAGGCCGATGCGGAAAATGCGGTCGGCAAGGCGGGTAGGGCTATCCAGGCGCCGGTTGCGGGTGCGGATCTTGAAGTCGGCGGTTTTGAGCTTGAGAACGACCGTCTGGCCGGCGAGTTCGGACTTTCGCAGCCGGTGGGCCACCTGCTCGCTGAGGCGCCGCAGATGCGTGACAAGGTCGTCGTAGCGCGCGATATCGTCGTTGAACGTCGTCTCTGCGGAAACGCTCTTGGCTTCGCCGTCGATTTCGACCGCTCTCTCGTCGAGCCCGCGCGACAGACGGAAGAGCCGCTGCCCCATGGTGCCGTAGCGGCGCATGAGGTCGCCTTCCTCCATGGTCTGCAATTGCCCGATGGTGCGCACGCCGTCACGCTCCAGCGTGGCGGCAAAGGCCTTGCCGACGCCCCAGATCAGGGTCACCGGCTTCTCGCGCAGGAACTCCAGCGCCTCGGCCTGGCCGATGACGGAAAAGCCGCGCGGCTTTTGCAGGTCGGAGGCGACCTTGGCGAGGAACTTGCAGTAGGAGAGGCCGACCGAGACGGTGATGCCGATCTCCAACTCGATCCGGCGGGCAAGCCGCGCAAGTGTGCGCGCCGGTGGATCGTGATGCAGCCGCTCCGTGCCGCTGAGTTCGAGGAAGGCCTCGTCGATCGACAGCGGCTGCACCAGCGGTGTCAGTTCCTGCATCAGCGTGCGCACCTCGCGGCCGACACGGGCGTATTTCTCCATATTGGGCTTGATGACGATCGCCTGCGGGCAGGCTTCCAGCGCCTTGAACATCGGCATCGCCGAGCGCACGCCGTGAATGCGGGCGACGTAGCAGGCGGTAGAGACCACGCCGCGCTTGCCGCCACCAATGATCACAGGCTTGTCGGCGAGCTCCGGGTTGTCGCGCTTCTCGATCGAGGCATAGAAGGCGTCACAGTCGATGTGCGCCAGCGTCAGGTCATAGAGCTCCGCATGCCGCAGAATGCGCGGGCTGCCGCAGGCTAGGCAGCGCCGCACGGACGCCGCCTGTTCCTTGAGGCAGTCGCGGCAGAAGCCTGGAGAGTGAGCAGCGCTGTCGGGCATATCGGGAACAAATATTGAACATTGCGACCTTAAGCTCTACTCTAGCGAGTCTCAAGGAGGCGCGATTGGAAATCACAATGCAATTGTCGCCGTTGAAAAGGATCGCCGGGCGCGTCTCGCGCAGCGCTGGCGTAGCTGAATTTGCGCCGACGGGCAGCCGGTTCGGGCTAGCCGCGGAAATGTGCACGAATGGCGGCGGCTGCCTCCGGCCAATCGGCGACAGCACGAATGTCTGCGTCGAGCTTCGGCGCGAGCGCCTTGAAATCCGAGTCGGCCATGAGGTTGATCGGCAGGCAGGACGGCGCGTGATCCTTCACCGATCGCAAATTGCGAAGCATGTCGTCGATGAAGACCAGCGGGACGGTTCGGCCGCCGTGAAGTTTTTGGACGATCGGGCCCTTGGGCTCTTCGGACGCAAGCAGCGGATAGGGAAGGCCGAGCTGATCGAGAAGCGCGCGGCGGACCGTGGCGTGCTGCGGCGGCATCGCGGTCAGAAAGACGATATCGGCTTCCTCCGACAATGCGGTGAGCGTCTCGACGGCCCTGGTGGCGGGCGTCTGCCAACGATCTTGCGAGCCGTAGAAGGCGTCGAGCAAGATTTTGACCTCCGGCTCAGCCACTGGCTGCTCGTCCGCATGCGTAATGATGTTGCCGGTCAGGCGGAACGACCGGGGCAGCAGCACATGGCCGCAGCTCCCGAGGAACGCTTTGAACGGATTGATGAATTCGAGCACGACATCGTCGATGTCACTGACGATCAGCGGGCGGTTGCCAAGCGTGATGCTGTGAACTGTCGGCGCGTTTGCCACCCTCAATCCTCGAAGCCTGCGTGGCCGGAAAGCACCGTATGGGCGCGCACAACGTCTTCGGGCGCCGTACCGGTCGCTGTACAGAATGCCATCAGGGTCGGCTCATGGTCCATCAGAAAGGCGACGAGCCCGCCCATGAAACCGGGTTCGGCGATGGCGTTGCGCAGCGCCGTCGGGTCCGTGCCGGTCAGCGCCAGGAAGCGGGACAGGAGTTCCGGCTCGCCGGCAAGCCACGCGAGGATGTCTACTGCAATTTCGTCGGCGCTCTTCAATGGTTTGTCCCCGTATGGTTTTTACGTGCGGAGTTACCTATTTTTCAACCAAATAGGCCTATCTCTGACGTTGAGGAAATGGGTCGAGTCGTCGGCTCCGCACGTTAATTGTCCTGAGGAGACTTGCAAGGTGACGATGGACAGCAAGGGATCGACATGCCCAAACAGGTGATGATTGTTGAGGACAACGAGCTGAACATGAAGCTCTTCCGCGACCTGATCGAGGCCTCCGGCTATGCGACGATCCAGACTCGCAACGGCATGGAAGCGCTCGAGCTTGCGCGCAAGCATCGGCCCGATCTTATCCTGATGGACATTCAGCTGCCGGAGGTTTCCGGCCTGGAAGTGACGAAGTGGCTGAAGGAAGACGACGAACTGCACGTCATCCCGGTCATCGCGGTTACCGCCTTTGCCATGAAGGGCGACGAGGAACGGATCCGCCAGGGCGGCTGCGAAGCCTATGTCTCCAAGCCGATCTCGGTACCAAAGTTCATTGAGACGATCAAAACCTACCTGGGCGATGCCTGAGCGGCGGGAAAATTGATATGACTGCGCGTATTCTTGTTGTCGATGATGTTCCGGCCAATGTGAAGCTGCTCGAGGCCCGGCTGGTTGCCGAGTACTTCGACGTGCTGACGGCCAGTGACGGTTATGCCGCCCTGGCGCTCTGCGAAAAGACGCCCATCGATCTGGTGCTGCTCGATATCATGATGCCCGGCCTCGATGGTTTCGAAGTCTGCGAGCGGCTGAAGGCCAACCCAAAGACGGCGCATATCCCGGTGGTCATGGTCACCGCGCTCGACCAGCCTTCGGACCGCGTGCGTGGCCTGAAGGCCGGCGCCGATGATTTTCTGACGAAGCCCGTCAACGATCTGCAACTGATGTCGCGGGTGAAGAGCCTGGTGCGGCTGAAGAACGTCAGCGACGAGCTGCGCCTGCGGGCACAGACGGCGCAGACGATCGGGCTTGAGGATATCGGCCGGGCGGACCGGCCAGACGAGCCAGGCAACGTCCTGCTCGTCGATGGCCGCGGCTCGTCGCAGGAGCGGCTGCAGCGTGCGCTGAAGCCGATCGCCGAGGTCTCGGTCATCTCCGATCCGCAGGCCGCACTGTTCGAGGCGGCGGAGAACAATTTCGACCTCGTGATCGTCAATGCGAATTTCGACGACTACGATCCGCTGCGGCTCTGCTCGCAGTTGCGCTCGCTGGAGCGCACCCGTTTCATCCCGATCCTGCTGATCGCCGAGCAGGGCAGCGACGAACTGGTCGTGCGCGCGCTCGATCTCGGCGTGACGGATTACCTGATGCGGCCGGTCGATCCCAACGAGCTGATCGCCCGCTCGATGACCCAGATCCGGCGCAAGCACTGCAACGACAGGCTGCGGTCTAGCGTGCAGCAGACCATCGAGCTTGCCGTCACCGACGGCCTCACCGGGCTGCATAACCGGCGCTATTTCGACACGCACCTGAAGTTGCTGATGGATCGAGCCGCCGCGCGCGGCAGGCCACTGTCCATCTGCATGACCGACATCGACCGCTTCAAGCAGGTCAACGATACCTATGGTCACGATGTCGGCGACGAAGTGCTGCGGGAATTCGCCAATCGCATCCGCACGACGGTGCGGGGAGCCGATCTTGCCTGCCGGTTCGGCGGCGAAGAGTTCATCGTGGTGATGCCGGACACCTCCGCCGAAATGGCAGCCGGTGTCGCCGAACGTCTGCGCACGATCATCGAAAGCCTGCCCTTTGCGATCCCGCAGGCGGATGGCCCCTTGAAGGTCACTGCATCCATGGGGATTGCGACGCTCCGGCCCGGCAACGACACGGCCGAAGCGCTGCTGAAGCGCGCCGACACGGCGCTTTATCAGGCCAAGCACGAAGGCCGTAACCGGGTGGTGGCAGCCGCCGCCTGAGCCGCGGCCAACGCGTCTCGGGCCCCGGCGCCCTTCAAGGAATTTCTTGGGCCGCCTCTTGCGGCCTGCATTCAAAGTTGTATTCTCGCGTCACCTCTTGCTACCGGGGAGTTTGGGTAGCAGCAGGGATCATGCAGTGTGCCTGTCCAGGTCTGATACAGAATTAACCATGCGCCGAGCGGCACCGCTCCGCGCATTAAGAATTCGTTGATTTTTTTTTATTTTCAGGTGATGCTCATGAAAGAGGGGGCATCGGCCTTCTGCGATATTCGTTACCCCATGATGCTCAGGTCCGCCGCATCTCCTGGGTCGTGGGGTCGGTCGGTTGGCTTTTGGCGTCCGCGGAATCCTCGTGCCGCAGTCAGAGGCCAGCCGACCCCCTTTCCGACACGCCGTCCCGCCTTCGGGGCGGCGTTTTGATTCTGGGGCAAGAGCCGGGGAGGGCGAGCCGTTTGCTGGCGCCGGCGTGAACGCGTTGCGCTCGGCAAATTTGCGAGATGCCCAAGGCGCTGGCCCAAAAAGGAAAAGGCGCCAGACCTTGCGGTCGGCGCCCTTCAATTCCCGAAAACCGGCGATCTTACTTGATCTTGGTTTCCTTGAATTCGACGTGCTTCTTGACGACCGGGTCGTACTTGGTCTTCGTCATCTTTTCCGTCATCGTACGGCTGTTCTTGGTCGTGACGTAGAAGAAACCCGTGTCGGCTGTCGAAAGCAGCTTGATCTTGATGGTGGTGGCTTTTGCCATGGTCGTCCTGCCTTTGTAACAATGAAAGCCGTGGACAACCGGTTGCGGGCCACGGGCAAGGTTGGCGCGAAACTACAAATCGCGGCCGAAAAGTCAAGACCGTTTTGGTTTCAAAACGATCCTGACCACCGAAAGCGCGACATAGAGACCGAAAAAGCCGGCGATCGCCCAGGCAAAACCGTTGTTGCCGGTAGCGTCCATCGCCGCGCCGATCGCCTGCGGCCCAGCGACGGTACCGACGGCATAGGAAAACACGAAGGCCGCGTTGGCGGCCGCGAGATCCGCGCCCTGCAGCCGTGAGCCCAGGTGGCTAAGGCCGACCGTGTAGAGGCCGGAGACGCAGCCGCCCCAGAACAACAGCACGATTGCCATCAGAAACCAGCTCTCGACCAAGAGCGGCAGGAACAGTGCGCCGATGAGGCCGATCAGCGTCATCGCCGAGAGCAGTGTGCGGCGGTCTTTGACCCTGTCGGAAAGCATGCCGACCGGGATCTGGAAGATGAAGTTGCCGACGCCCATGACGGTCAGCAGCAGCGCCGCCTGCGATTCGCTGAAACCGGACCGTGTTCCAAAGATGAGGAACAGTGAAAGGCCACCTGATTCGACCGCGCCGAAGATGAAGACGGCGGCCGTTGCCGTGGGCACGAGGAAGACATAGCGCAGGAAATGCCGCTCCGGCTTCTCGTCGATGACAGGGCTTTCGTCGCGCGCAAGAAAGATCGGCACGGACGCCAGCAAGATGACGCCGGCGCCGACGAGGAAGGGCAGGAGGCCTTCGCTGCCGAGGATCGAGAAGAGAAGCGGTCCGGTCAGGAACCCGAGCGACAGGAATGTGCCGTAGATTCCGAGCACGAAGCCGCGCTTGCGCGGCGGCGCCGTCGCGTTGATCCAGAATTCGGAGAGAATGAAGAGGACGGTGATCGCTCCGTGGAAGACGATCCGGAGCGGGAACCAGAGCCAGAAATTGGTGATGTAATAAAAGCCGAGCGCGCTGGTGGCCGCGATCAGTACGGCCCAGAGCATCGTCGGCGCTACGCCATGTCGGTGAGCGAACTTCGTCGTGAACGGGGCAGCCACCATCGATGCCAGGCCCGCCATGGCGGAGTTCAGGCCGATGAGGGTCGAGGAAATCCCGCGCTTCTCCATGATGATGGAAAGCAGCGGCAGCCCGAGGCCGATGGCGATGCCGACCGCGCTGATGGCGGCGACGGCCGCGATCAGCGACCGCCAGTGAATTTCCTCAACCGGTGCAGCCGTACCGGGCGATGGCTGTGACATCTGACGCGGATCCTTAGAGCAACGTGCGCACGAAGCGCCCATGGCGCGAGGTGTAGAGCGGAACCGGTCGTTCGCAGGGCAGCGAAGGATCGGCGTCCAGTCCGTTCCTGAGGTCCGCGAGGATGACCGCGGTGATGTCAGGTATCCGTAGCGACGGCGTAGCGTTCACATCGATCCACTGCAAATCCTGAAGCTCCCGACTGTCCAGGAACCGCGTGGGATCGATTTCGGCCTCGTCGGCGAACACGGCGAAGAAGCGCGTATCGAACCGCCTCGTGTTGCCTGGAGGGGTGATGGCCCGAGCCATATAGCGCAACTTTGCAAGATCGGGAAGAAAGGGAACGGGAGCTTCGGCGGACGGAAGCGGCGCGCCTATGGCGATGCCGGCTTCCTCGTAGAGTTCACGCAGGGCGGCAAGCGCGAGCGCGCGCGCCCGGGCATCCGACAGTCCGCGCGCGCCGGCAACCTTCAGCGTTCGCAGGACGGAGGGATGGAGATCGGAACCGAAGCCAATTCGGTGATCGCCGGTATCGCGACGTCCGCCGGGGAACACGTAGAGATCCGGCATGAAGGCGTGGGCACTATGGCGCCGCCCCATCAGCACGTGCACGCGGCCGCCAACGCGATCGAGCAGCATGATCGAAGCGGCATCCCGGGGCCGCAGGGTCGCGGGACGCGGAGGCTTGGGCTCGCTGCCCGTCTCCCGCGCCGGCGTCATGCCCGTTCGTCCCTCGGCGGCAGTACGTCCTCAGGGGCATCCTCGTGTCCGCCGAAGCCATGCATCTTCAGCGCCCATTGCAGGCCGATGACGGCGCCCTTTACAGGCTGCAGCAGCGCCAGCGAACTGATGACGGTGATCGGCGCCCAGATGGCGAGATGCTGCCAGCTGTTGAGCGGCAGGATAAGATCGGTCGCCATGTAGCCGGCAAGCACGAGGTGGCCGACGATCGTCACGACGATATAGGGCGGGAAGTCATCGGCGCGGTGGTGGTCCATGCGCTCGCCGCAGGCCGCGCACGTCTCAACCGACTTGAGGTAGCTGCGAAACAGCTTGCCGCTGCCACACGCCGGACAGCGGCCAAGAAAGCCGCGCTTCATCGAAAGACTAACGGAGCGCTCGTCGCTTTTGGACCCGCCCAGATGAAGTGTTTCGCCTGATGCTGCTTTCATGTGCATTCCTCTGTCCTATCGGGACCCTATCGCCGGCCGCGCGGCGGCCGTGTTCCCGGCGTCTTCCGGGCGCCGGTGCGATCCCTGCGACCGGACTTGTGGAAGGAGCGCGTTGCCGTCGGCATCTTGCGTCCTTCGCTGATCATCTCGAAGCGAAGCGCACCGGCAAGCGGCACGGCTTCGACGAGCTTGACGCGTACGGGATCGCCGAGGCGATAGCCGAGCCCGGTCTTCTCGCCGGAAAGCGCCTGATGCGCCTCATCGTAGATGAAGTAGTCGCGTCCGAGTGTTGATATCGGAACGAAGCCGTCGGCGCCATAGGCGGGCAGGGTGACAAAGAGTCCCGCCTTGGTGACACCGGAGACGCGGCCGTCGAATTCTTCGCCGACGCGACCGTTGAGGTGGTGCGCGATCAGCCGGTCGACCGTGTCGCGTTCGGCCGCCATGGCACGGCGCTCGAAGGTCGAGATCTCGGCGGCGATATCGTCGAGCACCGCCTCTTCCTGCGGCGTCAGCCCGCCTTCGCCCAGACCGAGCGAGGCAACCAGCGCCCGGTGGACGATGAGGTCGGCATAACGGCGGATCGGCGAGGTGAAGTGCGCGTACTTCAAAAGGTTGAGGCCGAAGTGCCCGATATTCTCCGGGCTGTAGATCGCCTGGCTCTGCGAGCGCAGCACCATCTCGTTGACCATGGTCTCGAAGGGCTTGCCTTCGGCCTTGGCGAGAATGCCGTTGAAGTGGTTCGAACGCATGTTCCCGCCCTTGACGAGCGAGATGTCGAGCGTCGCGAGGAATTCGCGCAGGCTTTCCTGCTTGGCAAGCGATGGCTGATCGTGGATGCGGTAGATGAGCGCCTGTCGCTTCTGCTCGAGCGTCTCGGCGGCAGCGACGTTCGCCTGGATCATCATCTCCTCGATCAGCTTGTGCGCGTCGAGGCGTTCGGGAACGTGAACACGATCGACCGTGCCGTCCGGCTTCAGGATGATCTTGCGCTCGGGCATGTTGAGCTCAAGCGGCTGACGCCGTTCGCGCCCGCGCGTGAGGATGCGATAGCCCTCCCAAAGCGGCTTCAGGATGCTCTCGAGGATCGGTCCCGTCTTGTCGTCAGGGTTGCCGTCGATCGCCGCCTGCGCCTGCTGGTAGGAGAGTTTTGCCGCGCTCTTCATCATGATGCGATGGAAGGTATGGCCGGCCTTGCGGCCCTCCTTGGAGAAGCGCATACGCACGGCAAGCGCCGGGCGGTCGATGCCTTCCTTGAGCGAGCAGAGATCGTTGGAGATGCGTTCAGGCAGCATCGGCACGACCCGATCGGGGAAGTAGACCGAGTTGCCGCGCTTCAGCGCTTCCAGGTCGAGCGCGGACTTCGGGCGCACGTAGTAGGAGACGTCGGCAATCGCCACCGTGACGATGACGCCGCCGGGATTGTCTTCGGACGGATCCGGCTCGGCATAGACCGCGTCGTCGTGGTCCTTGGCGTCGGCCGGGTCGATGGTGATGAGCGGCAGCGCGCGCCAGTCCTCGCGGTGCGCCATCGTGGCGGGGCCTGCCGCGTTCGCCTCCTCGATCACCCGTTCCGGGAAAACGTGGGGAATGCCGTGCGCATGGATGGCGATCATCGAGATCGCCTTTTCCGAGGCGACCGAACCTATGACGGTCTGCACCTGCGCGCGCGGCAGACCGTAACGGCCGAGACGCGACAGCTGCACCTCGACCAGATCGCCGTCCTCAGCGTTGCCCGTGAACTCCGGATCAACAAGTATTTCCTCGCCGCGCTTTTCGATCGGCATCAGGCGGCCACCGCCGCCGGGCGTCGAACGGAAGACACCGAGCACGGCATCCTTGCGCTTGTCCAGCACCTTGATGATGCGCGCCGTATAGGCAGGACCGCCACGCTCCTTGGCCGGGAAGATCTTGGCGAGCACCCGGTCGCCGAGACCGCCAACCGGAGCCTTGCCCTTACCCTTGGCGACGGCCGACTGCTTGATCAGCACCGCCGGCGCGACACCGTCGTCGTCGAGCCATTCGGCCGGGCGGCCGATCAGTTCGCCGTCGACATCGCGGATGGTGATGTCGAGCACGGTCACCGGGGGCAGGGCGCCCGGACGCACCAGCGACTTGCGCTTCTTTTCGACCAGACCGTCGACTTCCAGCGACTTCAGCAGGGCCTTCAGTTCGACGCGGGTCTCGCCCTTCAGCCCGAAGGCCTTGGCGATCTCGCGCTTGGAGGCGCGGTCCGGGTTTTCGGCGATGAAGCGCATCAGCACGTCACGCGGCGGGACCGCGCCGTGGATAATCGGTTCGCTTGGCTGGGCCGATCCGCCCTTTGCCGCGCGAGCGGGCTTCTTGCCCTGGCTTCTCTTGCCGGACTGTTCGGTCGGGTCGCGCGGTATTCTGGTCAAGATCAGTCCTTCTTGGCCTTGGCGGCCGTCTTTGTTTTGCTCTTGGCGGGCGCCTTGGCCTTAGCCTTGGTCGCCTTGGCGCCGTCCTCGGACTTCGCCGCTGCCTTGGTCGTCTTGGCCTTGGTTGCCTTGCCCTTGGTCGTTCCGCCCTTGGCAGCACGCTCCGAGATCAGCACAAGTGCCTCCTCGACCGTCACCGACTGCGGATCCTTGCCCTTCGGCAGGGTGGCGTTGACCTTGCCCCAATTGACATAGGGACCGTAACGGCCGTCGCGCACGGTGATCGGGCCACCATCGGGATGGTCGCCGAGTTCCTTGAGCGATGCGGCGGCGGTGCGGCCACGGCCGGCACCGGCCTTCGACTGCTTGTCGGCGAGAACCGAGACCGCGCGGTTGAGGCCGATCGAGAAGACGTCCTCGATCGATTCGAGATTGGCATAGGTGCCGTCATGCAAGACGAACGGTCCGTAGCGGCCAAGCCCGGTCGAGATCATCTTGCCGCTTTCCGGATGGGCACCGATATCGCGCGGCAGCGACAGCAGAGCGACCGCCTTCTCGTGGTCGATCGTCGATGGCGTCCAACCCTTCGGCAGGCTCGAGCGCTTGGCTTCCTTGCCGTCGCCACGCTGGACGTAGGGGCCGAAGCGGCCGCTCCGGAGCGTGATTTCCTCGCCGGTATGCGGATCCTTGCCGAGCGCCTGCGGTTCGTTCGAAACCGCGGCCTCCTCGCCGTTGCTTTCGGAGGAAAGCTGGCGGGTGAAGTTGCACTCCGGATAGTTCGAGCAGCCGACGAAGGCGCCGTACTTGCCGAGCTTCAGCGACAGCTTACCGGTGCCGCAGACCTGGCAGATGCGCGGGTCGCCACCGTCTTCGCGCTTCGGGAAAACCAGAGGCGCGAGCTCTTCGTTCAGCGCGTCGAGCACGTTGGTGACGCGCAGTTCCTTGGTTTCCTCGATCTGGGCGAAGAAGTCCTTCCAGAAGTCGCGCAGAACGTCCTTCCAGTTGACCTCACCGGCCGAGACCTGGTCGAGCTTTTCTTCGAGCGATGCCGTGAAGTCGTAGCCGACGTAACGGGTGAAGAAGCTTTCGAGGAACGCCGTCACCAGCCGTCCCTTGGCCTGGGGGATGAGCTTGCGCTTGTCGTTGGTGATGTAGTCGCGGTCGAGCAGGGTGGTGACCGTCGCGGCATAGGTGGACGGACGGCCGATGCCGAGCTCTTCCATCTTCTTGATCAGGCTTGCTTCGGAATAGCGCGGCGGCGGCTCGGTGAAGTGCTGCGAGGCGTTGATCTTCTGCTTGGCGAGGTTCTCGCGCGCATTGATCTCCGGCAGGCGGCCGTCGTCTTCGCTATCGTCCGTCTGCTCGCCGTCTTCCTTGGCATCCGTATAGGCGGCGATGAAGCCGTCGAAGCGGATGACAGAACCCGTGGCGCGCAGGCCGGCCTTCTGGCCGCCGTTGTCGGCGGTGATTTCAGCCGTCGTGCGCTCGATCTCGGCGGATGCCATCTGGCTGGCGATGCCGCGCTTCCAGACGAGGTCGTAGAGCCTGAGCATGTCGCCATCGAGGAAACGGCGGACCTCATCCGGCGTGCGGTTGAAGTCGGTCGGGCGGATGGCTTCGTGCGCTTCCTGGGCGTTCTTCGCCTTGGTGGAATAGAAGCGCGGCTTTTCCGGTAGGTAACGTTCGCCGAACTGGCTGGCGATCGCCTTGCGCGATGCTTCGATCGCTTCCGGCGCCATCTGCACACCGTCGGTACGCATGTAGGTGATCAGACCGACCGTCTCGCCGCCGATGTCGACGCCTTCGTAAAGCTTCTGCGCGACCTGCATGGTGCGCGAGGCCGAGAAGCCGAGCTTGGACGAGGCGGCCTGTTGCAGCGTCGAGGTGGTGAACGGCGGCGACGGATTGCGCTTGACCGGCTTTGCTTCGATGCTGTCGACCACGTAAGCCGCGCCATCGAGCAACGACTTCAGCCGGTTGGCTTCCTCGCCATTGCCAACGGCCCTTGGCGCCAGTCGCTTGCCGTCGGCCGAAACGAGACGTGCTTCGAACTCGTCGCCGCGTGGCGTCTTTAAGAGCGCCGAGATGTTCCAGTATTCTTCGGAGATGAAGCGCTCGATCTCGGATTCGCGGTCGCAGACGAGGCGCAGCGTTACCGACTGCACGCGGCCGGCCGAGCGGGCGCCCGGCAGCTTGCGCCAGAGCACCGGCGACAGGTTGAAGCCGACGAGATAGTCGAGTGCGCGGCGCGCCAGGTAGGCGTCGACCAGCGAAATGTCGATGTCCCGCGGATGGGCGATTGCCTCGAGAACCGCCTTCTTGGTGATGGCGTTGAAGGCGACGCGCTTGACCGGCTTGTCGCCGAGCACCTTCTTCTTCTTCAGAAGATCAAGCACGTGCCAGGAAATCGCTTCACCCTCGCGATCCGGGTCGGTTGCCAGAATAAGGCCGTCGGAGGATTTCACCGCGTCGGCGATGTCCTTCATCCGTTTCGCCGAGGCGGCGTCGACTTCCCAGGACATGTCGAAGTCTTCGTCCGGGCGCACCGAACCGTCCTTCGCCGGCAGGTCGCGCACATGGCCGAACGAAGCCAGCACCTTGTAGCCGGGCCCGAGGTACTTGTTGATCGTCTTTGCCTTGGAAGGCGACTCCACCACTACAACATTCATCGTCATTTTCTGAGACAACCGGTCCTGGTTCGGGCGTCAGCGCCGTTTGCGCCGTGCTTCGCCTTGTATTGACGCCCCGAAATGGACAGGGATTCGTGCGGGGTCAAGAGGGCTCACCCAAAATAACGATGAGAGCAGACTATGCAACTCATGCAGGATTGGGTCGTTTCCGCCCTCAGAAAAGGTTGGTGCGCCGTCCGGCCAGTCCTCATTCCGCTGCTGCCACGGACACCAAACCGCCGGGATGGCGATGGAGGCGGCCGGCAAGATCAAGCTCCAGCAACAGCAGATAGACCTGCGCCGGCGAAAGCCCTGTGTGGCGGACGATGTCGTCGATCTCGACCGGCGTCGGACCGAGTGCGGTGCCGACCGCCGCGCGGTCGCTGTCGCTCGCATTGGCGGGAGCGACGGTTTGGCCATCCGGCTCCCGCGCGCCCGGCAGGGGCAGCTCCAGCTGGCTGAGCGGCGCCAGCGCTTCGATCACGTCTTCCGGCCCGGTTGTGACGATCGCGCCCTGTTTGAGGAGATCGTTGGTGCCGTGACAGCGCGGGTCGAGCGGCGAGCCGGGGACTGCGAAGACGAGCCGGCCGAAATCGGCGGCGTATCGCGCGGTGATGAGCGAGCCCGAGCGGTGGGCCGCCTCGACGATCGCAACGCCGAGGCTGATGCCGGCGATCAGCCGGTTGCGGCGCGGAAAGTCGCGGGCCCGGGGCTCCCAGCCAAACGGCATCTCGCTGATCGCAAGGCCTCGGCCGCTCGTTATGTCTTCGAGCAGGCCGATGTTTTCAGGCGGGTAGGGCTTGTCGAGCCCGCCGGCAAGGGCTGCGATGGTGCCGGTGTCGAGGCTGGCGCGATGGGCGGCCGTGTCGATGCCGCGCGCAAGGCCCGAGGTCACGACATATCCGGCGCGGCCGGCGTCGCGCGCGATCATCGCCGCGAACTTCGCGCCGCTGACCGAAGCGTTGCGTGAACCGACGATGCCAAGCGAAGGGCGGGCAGCCGCGCTGAGATCGCCTTTCATCGCAAGCAGAGGAGGAGCGCCGTCGATCTGCCGCAGCGCCGAGGGATAGGCCGCTTCGCCGATGCCGACGAAGATGGCGCCGTGGCGTCGTGCCGCCTCCAGTTCCCGTTCGGCTTCGGCGATGGATGCCACGCGATAGCTGTGTTTGGTGCCGCCGCGCCGCGACAGCTCCGGCAGCGCATCGAGTGCGTTTTCGGCGGTGCCGAAATGGTTGATCAGGTCGCGGAAGGCGATGGGGCCGACATTGTCGCTACGGATCAGCCGGAGCCAGGATATTTTCTGTCGTTCGGTCAGCGCCACTCCGGTTCGTCCTGCGCTGGCCTCAGACATTATCCCTTGTCTCCGATCTTGCTTTCCGTGCCGGCGAGCAGCCGCTGAATGTTGGCGCGGTGCTTTACCCAGGTGATGACCGTCATGGCGGCAAAGAGGAGGGCGACCTTCTCGTTGCCTACCGCGTAAAGTAGAACCGGGATGATAGCCGTTGCAACCAGGGCGGACAATGAGGAGTAGCGGCTGATTTTCGCCATGCCGAGCCAGATGACCGCAAAGGCGAGCACCATCAGAGGGGCAAGGCCGAGCAACACGCCGATATAGGTCGCGACGCCCTTGCCGCCCTTGAAGCCAAGCCAGACCGGGTAGAGATGGCCGATAAAGGCGGCGAAACCGGCGGCAATTCCGGCCTCTATGCCCCAGTAGGATGCGATGAAGGCTGCGGCCGAGCCTTTCAGGGCATCGAGCAACAGCGTCGCGGCGGCAAGCTTCTTGTTGCCGGTTCGCAGCACATTGGTCGCGCCGATATTGCCGGAGCCGATCTTGCGCACGTCGCCGAGCCCGGCCATGCGGGTCAGGATCAATCCGAACGGGATCGAGCCGAGCAGATAGCCGAAGGCAAGGCTTAGAAGCGTAGAGGGCAGCCCAAGCTGCCAGGACAATAGTTCCACCGGTTCCCCTCCCGCGCGATCGCTTTCGGCTTAGGCCGAATGCACCAGCTTGCCGGCAACATAGGTTTGCACGACCCGCCCGGTAAAGCGCGCATTTTCAAACGGCGTGTTCTTGGAGCGAGAAACGATCGCCTCTTCGTAAAGCACCCAGGGCTCGTCCAGATCAAGGACGGTGATGTCCGCCTTGGCGCCGGGTTTCAGCGTACCGGCATCGAGACCGAAGATCGCCGCCGGACGCGTCGACATCGCGTCGATCAGGCGCATCAGCGGCACCTGGCCGCTGTGATGCAGGCGAAGGGCGGCCGCGGCCAGCGTTTCCAGGCCGATCGCGCCATCGGCGGCATCGGCAAAGGGCAACCGCTTGGTATCGACGTCCTGCGGGTCGTGCGAGGAAACGATGATATCGATCGTGCCGTCGGCGAGCGCCTCGGCCATGCCGACCCGGTCGTCTTCGCTGCGCAACGGCGGCGAAAGCTTGAAGAAGGTCCGGTACTCGCCGATGTCGTTCTCGTTCAGCGCCAGATTGTTGATCGATACGCCGCAGGTGACGTTGGCGCCACGCTCGCGTGCGGTGCGGATTGCGGCTGCCGATTCGGGAACCGAAATCTGGGCGGCGTGATAGGCCGCACGCGTCAGCCCGGCGATGCGCAGGTCGCGCTCAAGCGGAATAATCTCCGCTTCGCGCGGGATGCCGGAAAGGCCGAGCCAGCTGGCAAGCAGGCCTTCGTGCATGACGCCGTTGGCGCCGAGATATTTGTCGCGCGTTTCAAGGGCGATGACGGCGCCGAATTCGCGCGCATAGGTCATGGCGCGGCGCAGGACCAGCGTGTCGTGGATCGAGCGGCGACCGTTGGTGAAGCAAACGGCACCCGCTTCGCGAAGCAGGCCGAACTCGGTCATTTCTTCGCCGGCGAGGCCCTTGGTCAGCGCTGCGGCCGGGTGCACGTTGACGAGCGCCTTGTCGCGCGCCGTCTTCTTCACATATTCGACGAGCGCGATGTCGTCGATGACAGGATCGGTCTCCGGCATGGCGATGAAGGTGGTGACCCCGCCGGCAGCGGCCGCGCGTGACGCGGATTCGAAGGTCTCGCGGTGCTCGCTGCCCGGTTCGCCGACGAAGACGCGGGCGTCGACGAGGCCCGGGACGGCGGTGAGCCCGGCGCAGTCCTTGACGAAGGCGCCATCCGGCGCTCCCTGGTTCTGGGCATCGGCACCGGCGGCAAGGATATGCCCGTCGTCGCCGACGATGATCGTGCCGACTTCATCGAGATTGCGCGAAGGATCGACAATGCGAAGGTTCTTCAGAACGAGTGGTCTGGTCATGTGCGCGGCCCCTGGTTCTGCGAGAGAAGCAGCGTTTCCATCACTGCCATGCGCACGGCAACGCCCATCTCGACCTGCTGTTCGATCACGCTCTGCGGCCCGTCGGCGATTTCCGAGGCGATCTCGACGCCGCGGTTCATCGGCCCGGGATGCATCACGAGCGCATCCTCCTTGGCCGCCTTCAGCTTTTCCGCATCGAGCCCGTAGTAGTGGAAGTATTCGCGCACGGACGGCACGAAGGACCCGGCCATGCGCTCGCGCTGCAGGCGCAGCATCATGACGACATCCGCATCCTTCAGGCCCTCGGCCATCGAATGGTAGACCTCGACGCCCATGTCGGCGATGCCGGAGGGAAGCAGCGTTGCCGGTGCGACGACGCGGACGCGCGCGCCCATCTGGTTGAGGAGCAGAATGTTGGAACGCGCCACGCGCGAGTGCAGCACGTCGCCGCAGATGGCCACGATGATGCGCGAGAGCTTGCCCTTGGCACGGCGGATCGTCAGCGCGTCGAGCAGCGCCTGCGTCGGGTGCTCGTGCTGGCCGTCGCCGGCGTTGACGACGGAGCAGGAGACTTTCTGCGCGAGAAGGGCTGCAGCACCCGCCGACGAATGGCGCACGACCAGCACGTCCGGGTGCATGGCGTTCAGCGTCATCGCCGTGTCGATCAGCGTTTCGCCCTTCTTTACCGAGGAATTGCCGACCGACATGTTCATGACGTCGGCGCCAAGGCGTTTGCCGGCAAGCTCGAAGGAAGACTGCGTGCGGGTCGAGGCCTCGAAGAAGAGGTTGATCTGCGTCAGACCCCGAAGCGTCGACGTCTTCTTTTCTCTTTGACGGGAGATTTGGACGGCTTCATCGGCGCGATCGAGCAGATAGGTGATATCCTGCTCCGTAAGCCCCTTGATGCCGAGCAGGTGGCGATGCGGGAAAGTGATCATGGGCCGCCCTTGCGCTCTGGAAATGTGGTCGCTCTATAAGACCTGGTCCCCGGCACGGCAAGGCTTGGGCGTGCCCGTCCGCAGAAAACTTGCAACGGCGATCCTATCTTTTCTGCGCCCCGTTCCGTGGTCGAGAAACTTGCGCTAGAACCGGCCCATGAATCAGATGAACCGGACTGAACAGAAACTCGCCGAGCTGAACCAGCCCAAGCCCTGGTCCGGCGTCAACGCCTATCGTTCCGATCCGCTCGTGGTCGACATCACCTCGGGCATGAGCAAGACGCTGCGCGACGAGTTCGATGTGCTCGGCCGCTACGTCACCTCGCCGGAGGCGCAGGAACTGGCGCGCATGGCGAACGAAGGTCCGCCGAAGCTGAAGACCCACGGGCCGCGCGGCGAGCGTCTCGATGTCGTCGAGTTCCACCCGGCCTGGCATGCGCTGATGCGCCGCTCGATGTCCTCGGGCCTGCACGCGTCCGCCTGGGAAAATTTGCCAGACGAGCGCAACCAGTCGCATAAAGTCCGTGCGATCCGCTTCTATCTGACGGCGCAGCTCGAATGCGGCCATCTTTGCCCGCTGACCATGACCAGCGCGTCGCTGGCCGCGATCACCGCCTCGCCGGCGGTGCAGAAGGAGTGGGCACCGAAGATCCTGTCGCGCAAATACGATTCCACCAACCGTCCGTGGATGCAGAAGTCTGCCGTCACCGTCGGCATGGGCATGACCGAGAAGCAGGGCGGTACCGACGTGCGCGCCAACACCTCCACCGCCGAACGGGTGGGCGAGGGGATCTATCGGCTGAATGGCCACAAGTGGTTCATGTCGGCGCCGATGAGCGACGCTTTCGTCATGCTGGCGCAGACCCGCGAAGGCCTTGCCTGCTTCCTGGTGCCGCGTCTGCTGGAAGACGGCAGCGCCAACGGCCTGCGGTTCCAGCGGCTGAAGGACAAGCTCGGCAACCGTTCCAATGCGTCTTCCGAGGTCGAGTTCTCCGACACGTTCGGCTTCATCCTCGGCGCGCCGGATGCCGGCCTCCGCACGATCCTCGACATGGTAACGCTGACGCGGCTCGACTGTGCGCTTGCCTCCGCCGGCATGATGCGCGCTTCGCTTGCCGAAGCCGTGCATCATACGCGCGGCCGCAAGGTTTTCGGCAAGCCGCTCGTCAGCCAGCCGATGATGACGCGCGTGCTCGCCGACATGGCGCTCGACGTTGCTGCTGCAAGCGCGCTTTCGTTCCGCCTGGCCGAAGCCTTCGACAGGGCCCGAAGCAGTGCGGAAGACGCGGCCTATGCGCGGATCATGACGCCGGTTGCGAAATACTGGGCCTGCAAGATCGCGCCGGCACTGATCTATGAGGCGATGGAGTGCCTGGGCGGCAACGGCTATGTGGAAGAGCGTGCACTGGCGCGCCACTACCGCGAAGCGCCAGTGAACGCCATCTGGGAAGGCTCCGGCAACGTCATGGCGCTGGATGTGCTGCGGGTTCTCGCCAAGGGCAAGGACCTGTTCGAGCAGCTCTTCGTCGTGCTGGCGCGCGATCTCGGCCCGTCCGGCCGCAAGACCATCGACGTGCTGCGCGCGGCCATGTCGCTGTGCGAACGCGATGAGGGTGCAGCCCGCATGCTGGTCGAGCAATTGGCGCTCGCTGCAGCTGCCGCCGAACTCTACCGTCTCGGTGCCGGTCGCATTGCCGATGCGTTCCTGGAATCACGCCTGGCGGCCGGCTGGCGCTCGACCTACGGCATGCTCGATTCGCGCTTTGATTCCGCCTACATCCTCGACCTTCTCTATCCCCCTGCGGCGTAAGCCGTCAGGCACCCCGCGACGTTGTCAGTTGCTTGCGACGAAGGCGGTGAGAAGAAGGACGAGCGGGATCGTGAAGAACGAAACCACGGTCTGGACGGTGGCAACGGCCGCGTAGAGCTCGGCGTCGCCACCCATCTGTTTGGCGAGCAAATAGCCGTTCATCGCCGTCGGTACCGCCGCGCCAAGGGCGATAACGAGAAGCGCATCGCCACGAATGCCGAGCAGGTAGCTGGCGCTCACCATGAAGACCGGCATGACGATCAGCTTGAGGAAGACGGCAAGCAGCGCGACGGCGCTTGGTTTGAGCGCGTCCGACGCGCGTAACCCAGCGCCGACCATCACCAGCCCGAGACTGAGCGAGGCGCTCGCCAGCATCTCGATGGTGGCCATCAGCGGGCTGTAGATCTTCAGTCCGATCAGGTTGACGAAAATTCCGAGCACCGAAGACACGATGATCGGATTGGTGGCGATTCGCATGAAGAAGCGGCGAAAGTCACGGCTGCCGCCCGTGAACCAGACGAGCACGGCAATATTGTAGAGATTGGTCGGGATGATCAGGAGCGTCATCAAGAGCGCGGTCAGTGTCAGGCCGAGTTGCCCGTAGAGTTTGTGGGCGATCGCAAGCGCCATGAAGCCGTTCCACCGTGTCGCCGTCTGGAACGTCGACGTGAAGGACGCTGCGGAAACCTTGCGGTTTCTAAGCATGGGCCAAAGCAGGAGCACGAAAAGCGACATCAGGCTGACGCTGCCGATCGTGGCGATGGCCGTTGCGTCCGCCTGTAAGCCGGTGAAATTGGCCTCAGCCAGGGTCGAGAACAGGAGGGCAGGGAACAGGATGAAGTAGCCGAACTGTTCGAGCCCGAGCCAAAGGTTCTGGTCGACAAGCGTCGAGCGCTTGAGCCAGGCGCCGAGCAGGACCAGCAGGAAGACGGGGAGGATGCTTTCGAAGACGATAGTCATGGGGAGGGCCTGCGTGCGAGAGGCCTATCGCTACCGCAAATTTCTGCAAACCGGAATGTCTTGCCGCACGGGAAATGCGGGGAGGGGCTTATCCAGGCCCGATCGCTGGCGCGTCCCTGTGAAAATTAACCTTAACAAATGGTTTACGTTGCGCAGGCCCCCGCAAGGGCGGAGATTGAGCCGGCATTTTAATGGATTCCGTAGTGGAGCGGTTCGGTGAGAACTGGTCTTATGATCATCATGATGATGTTTTTTGCCGGACTGGCGCTAGATATCGCAGTTCCCGCGATGGTTCTTGTGGCCGTCGTGTTGGCAGACCGCGCGATTTACCCCGTCGTCTTTCGGCAGATCTCGGAAAGGGGAGCCGCATGAAGTGGTTTCTGATCCTTTGGGGCGGACCGGTCCTTCTGCTGACGGGCTGGTACAGTCTCTCGTACTACGACATGAGCTTCGGCTTTTTCATGCTGACGCGCCAAACCCATGATCTGGTATTCCAGATCTACGGCAACGTCCTCGGCATTCCGCCGGAATCGATCCCGCCGCTCGTCGCGCGCGCGATCGTCGTCGACAGCCTCATCGTTTTTGCCATTATCGGCTTTCGCAAGCGCCGCCAGATCGCGGCCTGGTATCGCCGCCGCTTCGGCGCCGCGGCCCCTCAGTCCGAGAGGCCGTCTCTCGCCAGCGACGCCAGCCTGTCGAGCGCGCCCTGAAGAATGAAGGATGCGGCCGCCGAATCGATGCGTTCGGCCCGCTTCTTTCGCGACACATCCATCTCGATCAGTACCCGCTCGGCCGCGACCGTCGACAGCCTTTCATCCCAGAAGATGAAGGGCAGGGGCGTCTTCTGCTCCATGTTGCGCACGAAGGCGCGGGTCGCCTGACAGCGCGGCCCTTCGGTGCCGTCCATGTTGACCGGCAGGCCGATGACGAAGGCCGCGATCTTTTCTTTGTTCGCTGCCGAGAGCAGCGCCTCCGCGTCCACGCCGAACTTGACCCGGCGGATTACCTCGCGCGGGGTCGCAAAGCGACGGCCGAGATCGGAGACCGAGAGGCCGATCGTTTTCGTGCCGAGGTCGAGACCCGCGATGGCCTGGTTCGGCTGTAGCTGGGCTGCGAGTTCTTCGATGGTGAGAATTGTCATGGGATTGTCGATTCGATCTTTGCGCGGAGAGTTGTCTGATCCATATGCTGTTGCGACAGACAAATCATCAGGGAGATCGTCATGAAGATCAAATGGCTCGGCCATGCCGCCTTTCACATCGAAACGGCAAAGTCCAAAATCCTGATCGACCCCTTCTTTACCGGCAATCCTGCCTTCCGCGACGAGGAGCGCCGGGACGCGACCGCCGGGCTCACCCACATTCTCCTGACCCATGGTCACGGCGACCATGTCGGCGACACCATTGCGATCGCCAAGGAGACGGGCGCAACGGTTGTTGCCAATGCCGATCTTGCCGCCTGGCTCGGCCGGCATGGCGTCAAGGCGCTGGAAATGGGCAACACCGGCGGTACGATCCAACTCGGCAGTTTCTCGACGACTTTTGTCAACGCGCTGCATTCGTCGGCGCAGCTGACCGAGGACGGCGTCTCGCACTCGCTCGGCAATGCCAACGGCCTGGTGCTGCATTTCGAGGACGAGCCTACGCTCTATCACATGGGCGACACGGACATCTTTTCCGACATGGCGCTGATCAACGAGCTACATCAGCCGGAGATCGGCATCGTGCCGATCGGTGATCGTTTCACCATGGGCGGGGCGGTTGCGGCACTCGCCTGCCAACGCTTCTTCTCGTTCTCGACGGCGATCCCCTGCCATTACGGCTCGTTCCCGATCATCGACCAGACGCCGGAAACCTTCGTTGCAGGCATGGAAAGTGCATCGACGAAGGTGGCGACGCCACAGGTCGGCGGCGTCGTCGCCATGTGATGTTGAGCCGGGCCTTTTGACGAGAGGTCCGGTCCTCCGGCAATTCCCCCGTTGCGTGGCTCGCCCTGCGCCATTATAGCGGGGGAAGTTCCAGTTACCGGAGACGATCATGTCCGTAGACCTTGCCACCGTGAAGCGCGTCGCGCGCCTTGCCCGTATCGCCGTCAGCGAAGAAGAAGCCGAACGGATGATGGGCGAGCTCAATGGCATCCTCGGTTTCGTCGAGCAGCTCTCCGAAGTGAATGTCGAAGGCGTCGAACCGATGACCTCGGTCACGCCGATGGATATGAAGAAGCGGACGGACACCGTGACGGACGGCAACAAGGCCGACGACATCGTTGCCAATGCGCCGAATTCCGATCGCAATTTCTTCCTCGTTCCGAAGGTGGTCGAGTAATCTCCCGCCAGCCGCCCCGACGTTTCTGATTGCGAAAGCCAGATTTTACCATGACCGACCTTACCAGCCTGACGATTGCCGAAGCCCGCGCCAAGCTCGCCGCCAAGGACATCACCGCCGTCGAACTGACCGACGCCTATCTCGGCGCGATCGATGCCGCCAATGAGGCGATCAACGCCTACATCGCCGTCACGCCCGAAAAGGCGCGCGAGATGGCCAAGGCCTCGGATGCGCGTATCGCCGCCGGCAAGGCCGGTGCGCTTGAAGGCATCCCGCTCGGCATCAAGGACCTCTTCGCCACCGAAGGCGTGCACACCCAGGCCTGCAGCCACATCCTCGACGGATTTGCGCCGCGCTACGAATCGACCGTGACCCAGAACCTGTGGAACGACGGCGCCGTCATGCTCGGCAAGCTGAACATGGACGAGTTCGCCATGGGCTCGTCGAACGAGACCTCCTACTACGGCGCGGTCAAGAACCCGTGGCGTGCCAAGGGCTCGAACCTCGATCTCGTACCCGGCGGCTCCTCGGGCGGCTCTGCAGCGGCCGTCGCCGCGCATCTCTGCGCTGGTGCGACCGCTACCGATACGGGCGGCTCGATCCGCCAACCTGCCGCCTTCACCGGCACCGTCGGCATCAAGCCGACCTATGGCCGTTGCTCGCGCTGGGGCACTGTCGCCTTCGCCTCGTCGCTCGACCAGGCCGGTCCGATCGCCCGTGACGTGCGCGACGCCGCAATCCTCCTGAAGTCGATGGCAAGCGTCGACGTGAAGGACACGACCTCGGTCGATCTGCCGGTGCCGGATTACGAAGCCGCGATCGGCCAGTCGATCAAGGGCATGAAGATCGGCATTCCGCGCGAATACCGCGTGGACGGCATGCCGGAAGAGATCGAAGCGCTGTGGCAGCAGGGCATCGCCTGGCTGAAGGAAGCCGGTGCCGAGATCGTCGACATCACCCTGCCGCATACGAAATACGCGCTGCCGGCCTACTACATCGTCGCTCCGGCCGAAGCCTCTTCGAACCTTGCCCGCTATGACGGCGTTCGCTACGGCCTGCGCGTCGATGGCAAAGACATCGTCGACATGTACGAAAAGACGCGCGCCGCCGGCTTCGGCCACGAAGTCAAGCGCCGCATCATGATCGGCACCTACGTGCTTTCGGCCGGCTACTACGACGCCTACTATCTGCAGGCACAGAAGGTGCGCACGCTGATCAAGCGCGACTTCGAACTGGCGTTCCACGCTGGCGTCGACGCCATTCTGACGCCGGCAACGCCGTCGTCCGCGTTCGGTATTGCCGACGAGGATCTCGCGTCCGATCCGGTGAAGATGTACCTCAACGACATCTTCACGGTGACGGTCAACATGGCCGGCCTCCCGGGCATCGCCGTTCCCGGTGGTCTCGACCACAAGGGCCTGCCGCTTGGTCTGCAGCTGATCGGCAAGCCGTTCGAGGAAGAGACGCTGTTCAAGACGGCGCATGTGATCGAACAGGCGGCCGGTCGCTTCACTCCCGCCAAGTGGTGGTAATCTCTTGAAGGGCGGCACCGACGGTGCCGCCCTTTCCACTTCTGCCACCTACTTCTGCTGCATTGATCGCCACTCTTGTCGCGGAAGGAGACCCGCGTCGTGCCCGTCATCCGCCATGCCCGCGCCGGCGACGTTGAACGGCTGGCCGACATCGGCCTTAGGGCCTGGCAATCGGCAATCGCGGGCCTTGCCGATGGCGAAAAGATGCGGCGCGTGGCCGAGGCCGCATTTCTCCGTTTTCTGTCCGATCACTGGCTTTCCGTTTTGCTCGTCGAAGGCGAAGGCGTCATCGGCGGATGGTGCGCGCGCGAGAACTTCGACAATGCGATCTCCGATCTGTGGATCGAGCCGCAGATCCAGGGCAGGGGCTTCGGCGGGCTGCTACTTGGCGAGATCGAACATCGCATTGCTGCGGATGGATTCGACGCCGTCACCACCAAGACACACGCGCGCAACGACCGCGCCGTGCGCTTCTTCCGCAATCACGGCTATGGCGTGAGCTGGCTGTCGACCGCCTATGCGCCACAACTCGACAGCGACGTTGCCTTCATCGGCCTGAGCAAATCCCTGGAGCAGACCCCGGGTCCCTGACACTCCGCCGCCCCATGCATGGCAGCCACGCGCAAAGCGGGCTGGCCTATTCACACCGCGTTCATTAGGCCCATGAAATATTATGGGGTATGACGTGGTGGTGGGGCACCGCAAGGGGGGCGCTTGTTGCAGATGCTGGATAAAACGGTTCCGCGACCGTTGGTTCTGAGACCTTTCCACCATTCGATTTGGCTTGTCGGGCTGGGCGTGATCGTCTTCACCGCCTGCGTGCTTGGCATCTTGAGCCGCCCGGTCGGCATGTTGGCCTCGATCTGGCCGGCAAATGCGATCCTGCTCGGCCTGCTGATCAGAAGACCGTCGCTTGCCAGCCCGGCTGGATGGTCGACGGCGGCACTGGCCTACGTACTTGCGGACCTGGTGACCGGTGCGGATTTCTATGAAGCCGCGGCGCTGAACACGGCGAACATGGTCGGCGTCGTCATCGGTTTCCTGCTCTATCGCCGCTTTTCGCCGGAGCACCGGCATCTGCGCCGGGCGCGCTCGGTGCTTTACATGTTCGCGGCATCCTCCCTGGCGGCGATGGGCGCCTCGCTCGTCGGAGCGGTTGCTGTTCACCTGTCGTTCGGCAAGCCCGTCACGGAAGCATTCGTCGCCTGGCTCACCACCGAGCTGGTCAATTATGTGGTTCTGCTCCCGGTCTTCCTGGCAGCGCCGCTTCCGGAAGACGGCTTGCGGTCCCGTGGCGCGCGAGTGGCGGCGTCGGTGGGCCCGGGTTCAGCGACTGCCTGGCCGTTCGTCTCCCTGGTTCTGTCCTGCGCTGCGGCGCTCTTCGTCGGCGGGCCGGGCGCTTTCGCTTTCCCGGTGCCGGCGCTCCTATGGTGCGCGCTCAGTTATGGTCTGTTTCCGGTGACGATCCTGACGGCGATCGTTTGCGTGTTGACGCAGATTGCCGTTGCCTCCGGCGCCCTGCATCTCGGCGTCAGCGGCGTTGCCGAGGAGACGCTCACCTCCACCCGGCTGGGAACGACCCTGCTTGCGCTTTGCCCGCTGGCGGTCGCCAGCGTCGATGCGGCACGGCGGGCGCTGATCGGCCGCCTGTCCCATGCGGTCGACTATGATTTCCTGACCCAATGCTTGGCGCGTGCGACCTTCATGTCGCGTGCCGCCGCGCTGATCGCAGCACCGGTCGCCCGAAAAGGCGGAACGGTGGTGATGATGCTCGACATCGACCGCTTCAAGGCGATCAACGACACCTATGGTCATGCCGTCGGCGATCAGGTGCTGATTTCCGTCGCCGGCGTCGTTCGCGCGGCACTGCGCGGTGACGATCTCATTGGTCGGCTTGGCGGCGAAGAGTTCGCCGTTGTGCTGGTTCGGCAATCTCCGACAGATGCTCTCAAGGTTGCCGAGCGGCTGCTCGAGGCCGTGCGGGCGCTTCATATCGATCTGGAGCAGGGCGGAAGCATCGCGGTCACCATCAGCATCGGCGCCGCCGGAGTCCTGACCCAAGACGCCGGTCTCGACGGTCTGCTCTTGGCGGCCGACCGTGCGCTCTATCAGGCGAAGGCCAAGGGCCGCGATCGCGTACAATGCGTGGTTCCGTCTGACGCAACGTGAAGTGCTTTCCGTTAAGTCAAGTGCGCATCCGACGCTACCGGGCATGCTGGCATGCCCGGTAGCGTTGGTGTTGCGCGTTTAGCGGTTGTTGAGTTCGGAGCGTACGAGCTGCAGCCCGCGTTCCGTGATTCGGTAGGGTTGTCCGCCTGACGATGAGATCGCCTTCTTCCGCTTCAATTTGCGGAAGAGTTCGAGGTCGAAGCCGGGATAGACCCAGCCGTCACGGGTGAAGCACCGGATTTCGGTGATCGCCTTTTCTTCGCGGATGATTTCGATACGACCGCCCTGGGCCAAATGATGAAGAATGCGCTGCTCTGCGCGCGAGATGTCCATTTCTGAATGTTCCGGAATAGCGTTCGGAAGAACGCAGGAAAACGTTCCGCAAATCTCTGGAAAAGCGGGGTGACGTTTTCGGCCCGTGCGCGCAATCAAGGGATTACGCGGACGGGCTTTACCGGGACTCAGGCGAAGACAGGAACATCAAAACTCCAAAATAACGGTTGCTTCCTAAAAGACCGCCGCTCGCGCGTCAAGACATCATTGCAACGCCAGGGTGCCGATGGCAGCCAGCGCCACTTGGAAAACGATGATCAGCGCAAGGCGCGTGCGAAAGGGTTCCTTGCGTGTCTTGTGCCGGAAGAGATGGCGCGCCGTCATCGCTCCCGGGCTGCCACCGAAAAAGGCGACCGTCAGCAGCGTCCGCTCGCTGATCCGCCGTTTACCGGACCGCGCCGCTCGCTTGTCGTACCAGAACAGCCCGAAGGCAGCCAAGTTGACGAGAATTGCGAACGCGAGCGGGGCAAAGGCGATGGACATGGCCGAAGTCTTGCCGATAGGCGCTAAACGGTGGTTAAGAGACGCCCGCTGTCTGCATGAGATTGCAGATGGCGCGTCTGATCCAGCCGAACAACTTGCACCGGCGGACCAATTGTTCTACCGAGAAACCAAGAATTCAGGCTTCAAAGAAGAGCATGATATGAGCATTGTCGACGTCCGCACCCCCGATCCGAAACGCTTCATCCCTGGCGCCACCGGCGACTGGGAAGTCATCATCGGCATGGAAGTCCATGCCCAGGTGCTTTCCAATTCGAAGCTGTTCTCGGGCGCATCGACGGAGTTCGGCAATGCGCCGAATGCGAACGTCTCGCTCGTCGATGCCGCCATGCCCGGAATGCTGCCTGTTATCAACGAGGAATGCGTGAAGCAGGCGGTGCGCACCGGTCTCGGTCTCAAGGCCGCGATCAACAATCGCTCGATCTTCGACCGCAAGAACTATTTCTATCCGGACCTGCCGCAGGGCTATCAGATCTCCCAGTTCAAGGATCCGATCGTCGGCGAAGGCAAGATCATCATTTCGGTCGGCCCGGACCGCCAGGGCCAGTTCGAGGATGTCGAGATCGGCATCGAGCGCCTGCATCTCGAACAGGATGCCGGCAAGTCGATGCACGACCAGCATCCGTCGATGTCCTATGTCGACCTTAACCGCTCGGGCGTTGCGCTGATGGAGATCGTCTCCAAGCCGGACATGCGCTCCTCGGATGAGGCGAAGGCCTATATGACGAAGCTGCGCTCGATCGTGCGCTACCTTGGCACCTGCGACGGCAACATGGACGAAGGCTCGATGCGCGCCGACGTCAACGTGTCCGTCCGTCGTCCGGGCGAGGGCTTCGGCACGCGCTGCGAGATCAAGAACGTCAACTCGATCCGCTTCATCGGCCAGGCAATCGAATACGAGGCACGCCGCCAGATCGGAATTCTCGAGGACGGTGGCAGCATCGACCAGGAAACCCGCCTGTTCGACCCGAACAAGGGCGAGACCCGCTCGATGCGCTCCAAGGAAGATGCGCACGACTACCGCTATTTCCCGGATCCGGACCTGCTGCCGCTCGAATTCGACGATGCATTCGTCGCGGCGCTGAAGGCCGATCTGCCGGAACTGCCCGACGACAAGAAGGAGCGCTTCGTGCGCGACCTCGGCCTCTCGGTCTATGACGCTTCGGTGCTCGTTTCCGAAAAGTCGATCGCCGACTATTTCGAGGCGGTGGCGGAAGGCCGCGATGGCAAGATTGCGGCCAACTGGGTCATCAACGACCTGCTCGGCGCCTTGAACAAAGCCGGCAAAGCCATTGAAGAGACTCCGGTTTCCCCGGTACAGCTCGGCGGCATCATCGACCTCATCAAGGCCGAGACCATCTCCGGCAAGATCGCCAAGGACCTCTTCGAGATCGTCTGGAACGAGGGCGGCGACCCGGCCGAGATCGTCGAAGCCCGCGGCATGAAGCAGGTGACCGACACCGGCGCCATCGAGAAGGCCGTCGACGAGATCATCGCCGCCAACCCGGATCAGGTCGCCAAGGTGCAGGCCAAGCCCTCGCTTGCCGGCTGGTTCGTCGGCCAGGTGATGAAGGCGACCGGCGGCAAGGCCAACCCGCAGGCCGTCCAGGCGCTGGTCAAGGCCAAGCTCGGCATCGAGGAATAAGCGATGTTCTTCGTGCGCACGGCAAGCGAGCGCGACCTGGAGAAGGTTCGTGCTCTGCTCATCGACACGTGGCACGCAACCTATGACACTTTCTATGGTGTCGAGAAGGTCAACGAACTGAACGAGCGCTGGCATTCGCTGCCGGCGCTCAAAGCCCGGCTCGCGCGCAAGAACGCCGAGTTCCTCGTTGCCGACGACGGAAGGCAGCTTGGTGGAATGGGCTATGCGGCGATGTCCGACACACAGGCCAAGACGGTGGTGCTGCACCAGCTCTATATCCTTCCGAAGTTCCAGCGCCAGGGCGTCGGCCGCGATATCTTCGCCGAGCTCGAGACCTGCTTTCCGGACGCCGAGCGCATGCGCGTCGAGGTCGAGCCGCAGAACCTGCACGCACTCACCTTCTATCGGGCGCATGGCTTTGCCGATGTGGGCGAGACCCCGGGCGACGACCCGTCCGGCCTGCCGGCCATCGTTCTGGAAAAGCCGCTTCTCGGCTAGGCGATCCGCCCGGTTGCCTGAAGCTTCGCATGCCGGTGGATAAGCTCTGGAGGCAACGGCGCCCGTCATCGCGCCGTTACCTTCAGGTGTTTGATCCGCTGCCGATGAACGATGTGAGCGGGGAACCATGGACGCGACCGAACTCTTGATCCGCAAGGCGGAGCGTAAGGACCTCGAAGCGATCGTTGCGCTCTTCGCCAATGATCCGCTCGGCGGCCACGGCGACACGACCGACGCTGAGGCCTTCGCGGACTACGCCGCCGCCTTCGACCGCATTGAAGCCTCGACGCTGCAGACGCTCTTCGTCGCGGTTCTCGAAGGGCAGGTCGTCGGCACCTTTCAAACCGCGCTGCACACGTCGCTGTCCGGGCGGGGAAGCTCCAGCCTGATCGTCGAAGCCGTCCAGACGCGCGCCGACATGCGCGGCCGTGGGATCGGCGAACGCATGATGCGCCATGCAATTGCTGAGGCGCGGGAGAAGGGGGCAAGGAAGGTGAGGCTCACGTCCAACGCCGTGCGCACCGATGCACATCGCTTCTATGAGCGCCTCGGCTTTGCGCGCAGCCATTTCGGCTTTCAACTACCGTTGAAATGACCGCCTTTACCTCGGAATCACTGGACAAGCCCTGAGCGGCGGGGCATAAGCGGGAACATTGTTTTGGTATCTGGCCGCCTTCCCAACGGCCGGTCAAGGACGGCATCCATGAAGCTCCTGCTGCAGATTTTCACCTGGTGGAACGAACAGACGATCGGAACGCGCTTTCACACCTGGCGCCACGGTCAACGGGTCGGTCAAGACGAACTCGGCAATGTCTACTACCAGGGCGGCAAGGACTCCGAAGGCCGCACCCGCCGCTGGGTGATCTACAACGGCTACGCCGAAGCTTCCGCCATTCCGGCCGGCTGGCACGGCTGGATGCATCACCGGACCGACGTTTCGCCGGCCGATGAAAAGTACACGCCGCGCGAATGGCAGAAGGCGCACCGCGCCAATCCGACCGGCACGGCCAACGCCTACCGCCCACAGGGCTCGATCGCTGCCACTGGCAAGCGCCCGCGCGTGACCGGCGACTACGACGCCTGGACGCCCGGCTCCTGAATAATCTGTTCTCAGTGACGACGACGGACCGCGGAATGGGTTCCTCGATCATGGCGCGGCCACAATTGACGGTTAGCGCCTGAAATCCATGACGAACAGGATACGCGGGAGACAGGCGACGATGGCAGGTTCTGATCTGCGCAAGGCAATCGGCCAAGGAGCACGGCGTTTGGGCTTGTCCCTGCTTGCCGCCTTGCCGCTGGTCGCATCTGCGGAAGCCGTTGACGCAGCCCGCCTTTCCAACGCCGTTGCCGTCTTCTCCGGCATCGACAAGATCACCGGCCGCATCACCACCTTTGACGTCTATATCGGCGAGACCGTACAGTTCGGTGCCCTCCAGGTCACGCCGCGCGTCTGCTATAGCCGTGACGATACGGAAGCGCAGAAGATCACCACCTTCGTCGAGGTCGAGGAAATCACGCTCGACCGCAAGATCCGCCGCATCTTTACCGGCTGGATGTTTGCCGACAGCCCGGGCCTGAATGCCGTCGAGCATCCGGTCTATGACGTCTGGCTGCAGTCCTGCAAGGCGACCTCGGACCTGCCGCCGCCGGATACTGCGCAGAAGCGCTGAGTGGCGGGGCATATCCCCATTTTTTAAAATCTGGCTTGGTTAGAAGGCGAGGTCGGGCGACGACATCGCGTTCGCGAGCAACACTTCGTATTCCGCCTTCGGCACGTCAACGGCGCCGAACGACTTTAGGTGTTCGGTGGTGAACTGTGTATCGAGCAGTTCGAAGCCGCGCGCCTTCAGTCGCTCGACCAGATGCACGAGGCAGATCTTCGAGGCGTCGGTGCGTCTGGAAAACATGCTTTCGCCGAAGAAGGCGGAGCCCAGCGAAACCCCGTAAAGCCCGCCGACCAATTGGTCGCCTTCCCAGGCTTCGACGCTGTGGGCATAGCCCATCGAGTGCAGTGTCGCGTAGAGCGTGCGGATCTTGTTGTTGATCCAGGTGGTCGGCCGGTCGGGAGCAGGAGCAGCGCAGCCGTCCATGACCGCTTCGAAGGCGGTGTTGAAGCGGATGTCGAAAGGCTTTCGGCGGATGGTCTTGGCGAGGCTGCGAGAGGTGTGGAAGCCTGCGAGCGGGATCACCCCGCGAATTTCCGGCTCGACCCAGAAGAGCTCGGGATCATCGGCCGAATCGGCCATCGGGAAGAGGCCGATCGAATAGGCGCGCAGCAGCATGTCCGGCGTAATATCGGGCTGCTTGCTGCGCGTCCCTTTCAATGTCTGGTCCTTACTCGGACGTGGCGGCCAGATGCTTTTCCAGCCAATGGATATCATAGTCGCCGTTGGCGATATCCTGATTATTGATCAGGTCCTGGAACAGCGGAAGCGTCGTCTTGATGCCGTCGATGACAAATTCGTCAAGCACGCGGCGCAGGCGCATCATGCATTCGACGCGGGTACGGCCATGCACGATCAGCTTGCCGATCAGGCTGTCGTAGTAAGGCGGGATCCGGTAGCCCTGATAGGCACCCGAATCGACGCGCACGCCAAGACCGCCCGGCGCGTGGAAATGCGTGATCGTGCCCGGGGAGGGGACGAAGGTGCGCGGGTCTTCGGCATTGATGCGGCACTCGATCGCGTGGCCGGAAAACACGATGTCTTCCTGCTGGACAGAGAGACCACCGCCGGAGGCGACGCGGATCTGCTCGTGCACGAGGTCGATGCCGGTGATCGCTTCGGTGATCGGATGCTCGACCTGAAGACGGGTGTTCATTTCGATGAAATAGAACTCGCCGTTCTCGTAGAGGAACTCGACCGTGCCGGCGCCGCGATACTTCAGCTTCTTCATGGCGTCGGCGCAGATCTGGCCGATCTTCATGCGCTGGTCGACGTTGAGGGCCGGCGAATTCGCCTCTTCCCAGACCTTCTGGTGACGGCGCTGAAGCGAGCAATCGCGTTCGCCGAGGTGCACCGCATTGCCGGCGCCGTCGCCGACGACCTGGATTTCGATGTGACGCGGCTTGGAGAGGTACTTCTCCATGTAGACGGCGTCGTTGCCGAAAGCGGCAAGCGCTTCGGTGCGGGCCGTCGCAACGGCTTCCTCGAGGTCCGCCTCGCTGCGGGCGACCTTCATGCCGCGGCCGCCGCCGCCGGCGGTCGCCTTGATCAGGACCGGGAAACCGATCTTGCGGGCGACTTCGAGCGCGTTCTCCGGCTTCACTTCGCCGTCGGAACCCGGAACGACCGGGATGCCAAGTTCCTGCGCCGTCTGCTTGGCGGTGATCTTGTCACCCATGATGCGGATATGTTCCGCCGTCGGGCCGATGAAGGTGATGTCGTGCGCTTCGAGGATTTCGGCGAACTTGGCGTTTTCCGACAGGAAGCCGTAGCCCGGATGCACGGCGTCGGCACCGGTGATTTCGCAGGCGGCGACGATCTGGTGAATGTTCAGATAGCTATCGCGCGAGGGCGGCGGGCCGATGCAGACGCTCTCGTCGGCGAGGCGCACATGCATGGCGTCGGCGTCGGCCGTGGAATGGACGGCGACCGTGGCGATGCCGAGTTCCTTGCAGGCACGAAGCACGCGAAGGGCGATTTCGCCGCGATTGGCAATGAGAATTTTCGAGATCATCGCCGCGCCGCCTTATTCGATTACGATCAGCGGTTCGCCATATTCGACGGGGGCTGCGTCCTGGACGAAGATTTCGGTGACCTTGCCCGAGCGCGGAGCCGGGATCTGGTTCATCGTCTTCATCGCTTCGATGATGAGGATCGTCTGGCCTTCCTTGACCGTGGCACCGACCTCAACGAAGGGGCGGGCTCCCGGTGCGGGGGACAGGTAGGCAGTGCCGACCATCGGCGCGGTCACGGCATTCTTCGATGCGCGGGCGCTCTCGGCGGCGGGAGCGGCAACGGCGTTTGCCGGGGCGGCCGCTGCGGCGGGCATCTGGTAAGCCGGCATCTGCGGCATGGCCATCGGCATCGCAACCGGCGTGCCGTTGCGCGAAACGCGAATGCGCAGGTCGTCCTGCTCGACTTCGATCTCGGTCAGATCGGTGTCCTTGAGAATGTTGGCGAGATCGCGGATCAGCGCCTGGTCGATACCTGGTTTCTTGTCAGCCATGGAATATGAGCCTCTTGTGTTCTTTTTATTTCGACGGATTTGTCAGGTTCTTTAGCGCATGCAGCGCAAGAATGTAACTCTGTGCGCCGAAGCCGCAGATGACGCCCTTGACGGCGGGTGCGATCATCGACTTGTGGCGGAACTCCTCGCGCGCATGGATGTTCGAGAGGTGCAGTTCGACGACCGGAATGCCGATGGCGCGGATGGCATCGTGAAGTGCGATCGACGTGTGGCCATAGGCAGCCGGGTTGATTGCAACGCCCGCGGCGACGTTGCCGGCCTCGTGCAGCCAATCGACCAGCGTTCCCTCATGGTTCGACTGGCGGAAATCGACGTCGAAGCCGAGCGCCTTGCCTTCCGCCTTGCACATGGCCTCGATGTCGGCCAGCGTCTGGCCGCCATAAATACCCGGTTCGCGCTTGCCCAGCGCATTCAGGTTGGGGCCGTTCAGCACGAAAATGGTCGATGGCATAAGGGATTCCGGTCCGGTCATGGAGGGTTACCTATAGACTGATGGTCCCGCGAGGAAAAGCCCTTTGGGCCCCCGCGGGATTTGTCCACAGTCATGGGAAGGTTTGTCAGCAGGCGGTCTTGCCGCATTCGCGCATATTGGCGACCTTGCCTTCGATCTCCTCGGCGCCGACGGCTCCGAAGACCGCTTCGTTGCCGATGACGTAGGAAGGCGTTCCGGTGATGCCGAGGTCGTTGGCAAGGCTGTAGGCCTCGCGCACGGCCGCGTCATGCGGCTCCTTTTCCATCTTGGCACGCAGGTCCTTTTCCGACACGCCGAGCTTGGCGGCAACCGCAAGCGCCGTCTCCTCCGTGGCGCGGTCCTCGCCGCCGAGCAGTGCCCGGTGGAAGTCGCCGTACTTTTCCGGAGCGACCAGGCGGAAGGCGGCGCTCACCTTGTGGGCGGCCAGCGAATCTGGGCCGAGGATCGGCAGTTCCTTCAGCACGAAGCGCACGTTCTTGTCCTTGGCGAGGATGTCGTCCATGTCGGAAAGCGCGCGTTTGCAGTAGCCGCAATTGTAGTCGTAGAACTCGACGACGGTGACGTCGCCCTTGGGGTTGCCGAGCACCATGTCGTAGTCGGAATTGAAGATCGCCTTCTTGTTTTCGGTGATCGCGCCTTCCGCCGCTTCCTGCTGCTTGGCGCGCTGCTTCGTCGTCAGCGCCTCTTGTACCTCGAGCATGATCTCCGGATTGGCGATCAGGTATTCCTTGATGAAGGCGCCGATCTCTTCCTTCTGCTTCGCGTCGAGCGCGAATGCGTTCTGGGGCAGGCTGACCCCGGCCACGAGCGCTGCGAGCGTCCCGGCGGCAATCATCTTGGTGCTGAAGTTCATTTCTACCTCGTTGTCCTTGCGTATCCCGTGTGCCGTCCATCGCGTGTCGCCGGGTCAACCGGCTGTTCTGAATGACAACAGGATTCCTCGTATCCGCAATATGCCGGCAGCATAGGGTGGGTGCTGCGGAAACGAAACGGCAAAATCGGCGGAAATACGGCACTCGCGGACTTGTGAAGGTCATTTTCATCGGGCAAAGGGCTGGAGAACAGCCGCATATCGAGGATTTTCCGTTGGTAGATTTGTCAAAACGCAGTGCCGTCGAACCTTTCCATGCGATGGACGTCCTGGCGGAGGCGACCCGCCGCCGCGATGCCGGCCACCCGGTGATCTCGATGGCGGTCGGGCAGCCTGCCCACCCGGCGCCCAAGGCAGCGCTCGACGCTGCGCGCAAGGCGCTTGAGCATGGCAGGCTCGGCTATACCGACGCGCTCGGCACCTTGTCGCTGCGCACAGCGATCGCCCGGCACTATGAAAAGCGCCACGGCATCACGCTCGATCCGCAGCGGGTGGCCGTCACCACCGGCTCATCCGCCGGCTTCAATCTTGCCTTCCTGGCTCTCTTCGATCCCGGCGACTGTGTTGCCATTGCGCGGCCGGGCTACCCAGCCTACCGCAACATCCTCGCAGCCCTCGGCCTGACGGTCGTCGAGGTCGAGGCCAATGCCGAGACCGGCTTCACTCTGACGCCTGAAAGTCTTTCGCGTGCCGCTGCGAAATTAGGCCGTCCTTTGAAGGGCGTGCTTTTGGCGAGCCCGGCCAATCCCACCGGCACAGTGACGGGCAGGGCGGGCCTCAAGGCGCTGGCTGACTATTGCCGGGCCGAATCGATCGCCTTCATCTCCGACGAGATCTATCACGGGCTGACCTTTGCCGGCGAAGAGGCAAGCGCGCTGGAGGTGACCGACGAGGTGATCGTCATCAACTCCTTCTCGAAATACTACTGCATGACCGGCTGGCGGATTGGTTGGATGGTGCTGCCGGCCGACAAGGTGCGCGGTTTCGAGCGCATCGCCCAGAGCCTCTACATCTCGCCGCCCGAGCTCTCGCAGATTGCGGCAGAGGCAGCACTCGACGCGCAAGGGGAACTCGACCGTTACAAGGCCGCCTATGCCGCCAACCGGGACATGCTGATGAAGCGCTTGCCGGAGATCGGCTTCGCGATCGCCTCGCCGATGGACGGCGCCTTCTACGCCTACGTGGATGTCACGCGCTTCACCAATGACAGCATGGCCTTTGCCAAGCGGATGCTCGCCGAGATCAATGTCGCGGCGACCCCGGGATTCGACTTCGATCCGCTGGAAGGGCACCGCACGATGCGCTTCTCCTATGCTGGCGCCGAGGCCGACATGGTCGAGGCGATGGACAGGATCGGACGCTGGCTGGCGTGACCGCCTGAGCGAACGGGCAGGGGCAAGGCCCCTTCTGTCATCCGTCTAAAGGAAAAGGCCCGGATCGCTCCGGGCCTTTCGTATTTTCAGAGTTTGGCGCTTGCAGCGCGGCTTAGAAGAAGCCGCGGCGCTGCCACCAGCCACCCTTTTTCGGCTTGGCCGGCTCTTCCTCTTCGGGCTTCGTCGCGCTCGACGTTACCACCGGTTCGGAAGCGATCTTCGAGAGGTCGCGGTTGGCGCGCACCGGCTTGGTCTCGGCAAGGTCGGCGGCAGCCTCTTCCACCGCTTCGACGGCCGGGTCGGCAACGGCGGGCTGGTCTTCGATCGCTGCCTGGGCAACTTCGTCGACGCTGACTGCCGGCTCTTCAGCCTTGACGGCCTTCTTGCGGGTGCGCTTCGGCTTGGCAGGCTTTGCGTCCGCCACCTCGACTTCTTCGGCAACCACAGCCGTTTCCTCGACGGCGACAGCCACTTCGACCTCGGCTGCAGCGGCCGGTGCCTCTACGGCTTCGGCTTCATCTGCGCCGGCTTCCGCATCGGCATCGGCTTCGAGCTGGCCTTCACCTTCGCCTTCCGGACGGTTGCGGCGGCCGCCACGCTTGCCGCGGCGGCGGCGCTTGCGCTTCTGATCGCCATCGGCGGCCGCGGCGTCTGCATCGACGCCCTCGTCATCGCCTTCGTCCTCATCGGAACCGTCATCAGCATCGCCTGCCGATTCGGAAACCTGGAGGGCGCCGCCTTCGGCCTGCTGGCCACCCTTGCCGCGACGGCGGCGACGGCGCTTGCGCTTGCGTCCATTCTGATCGTCGGACTGGGCAGCAGCCTTAGGCTGTTCCTGGCGCTGTTCGCCGGAGACTTCTTCTGCTTCTTCCTCGTCGAGATCCTCTTCGATCACGACGTCGTCTTCTTCCTCTTCCGGCTCGAAGTGCAGCAGTTGTTCGATCTTCACCGGGTTCTCGACCGGCTCGCCGCGATCGATCGCGAAGTGCTGTGCGCCGACATGGGCATCAGCCTCGATGATGATCGAGACGCCGAAGCGGGCTTCGTAGTCCATGATCGTGCCGCGCTTCTGGTTGAGCAGGTAGAGCGCGATATCCGGGATGGTGCGCACGGTGATGTCGTGCGTCGTGTTCTTGAGCAGATGTTCCTCGATGCCGCGCAGCACGTGCAGGGCGACGGAGGACTGCGAGCGAACATGACCCGTGCCGTTGCAGTGCGGGCAGGTCTGCATCGTCGATTCGAGCACCGAGGCGCGAATGCGCTGGCGCGACATTTCGAGCAGGCCGAAATGCGAGATGCGGCCGACCTGGATGCGGGCGCGATCGTTCTTCAGGCAATCCTTCAGACGCTTCTCGACCGAGCGGTTGTTCCGCTTTTCTTCCATGTCTATGAAGTCGATGACGACGAGGCCGGCAAGGTCGCGCAGACGCAACTGGCGCGCCACTTCTTCGGCAGCTTCCAGGTTCGTTTGGAGTGCGGTGTCTTCGATCGAGTGCTCGCGCGTCGAACGGCCGGAGTTGACGTCGATCGAAACCAACGCTTCGGTCTGGTTGATGATGATGTAGCCGCCGGACTTCAGCGTTACCTGCGGCTGCAGCATGCGGTCGAGCTGCGCTTCGATGCCGGAGCGCGAGAAGATCGGATGCACGTCGCGGTAAGGCTGAACCACCTTGGCGTGGCTCGGCATCAGCATCTTCATGAAGCCCTTGGCTTCCTTGTAGCCTTCCTCACCCGAAACGATGATCTCGCTGATGTCCTTGTTGTAGAGATCGCGGATCGAGCGCTTGATCAGGCTGCCTTCCTCATAGACGAGGCAGGGGGCCGTGGAGTTCAGCGTCAGCGTGCGGACGTTTTCCCACAGGCGCATCAGATATTCGAAGTCGCGCTTGATCTCGACCTTGGTGCGGTTGGCACCGGCGGTGCGCAGGATCACGCCCATGCCCTGCGGCACTTCGAGGCCGCGGGCGATTTCCTTCAGGCGCTTGCGGTCCTGCAGGTTGGTGATCTTGCGGGAGATGCCGCCGCCGCGTGCGGTGTTCGGCATCAGCACCGAGTAACGGCCGGCGAGCGACAGATAGGTCGTCAGTGCCGCGCCCTTGTTGCCGCGCTCTTCCTTGGCGACCTGAACGAGCAGGATCTGGCGGCGCTTGATGACTTCCTGGATGCGGTACTGCTTGCGCGGCTTGCGAACCTGGCGGTCCGGCACCTCTTCCATGGCGTCTTCGGCGCCGACGGATTCGATGATTTCCTTTTCGCCGTCGTGGCTGTCGTCGTCATCATCGTCGTCGTCATGGCGACGACGGCTGTCGACATCCTCGGAAATGGCATCGGTATCGACCATGGCAGCCATCTCGCCGCCATTGCTCTCGTCGCCATCGGCCGACGCGGCAGCGGCTTCTTCCGCAGCCTTGGCCTTGGTTTTGCGGGTGCGCTTCGGCTTCGCCTTCGGCTTTTCGGCCGGGGCTTCCTCTTCGACGACCGGTGCGGCGTCAGCGACGGCTACGACCGGCTCGGCTTCAGCTTCCGTGACGATTTCGAGATCCACGGGAACGGAGAGTTCGCTTGCCGGGGCAGGGGCGGTCTCGACATGCTCGATGTCGTCGTCGCGCCGCGCTTCTTCGGCTTCGGCCTTCAAGAGCGCCTGACGGTCGGCGAGCGGGATCTGGTAGTAGTCGGGGTGGATTTCGGCGAAAGCCAGGAACCCGTGGCGGTTGCCGCCGTAATCGACGAAGGCGGCCTGGAGCGAGGGCTCCACCCGGGTGACCTTCGCCAAGTAGATATTGCCGCGGATCTGCTTCTTGTGTTCGGACTCGAAGTCGAACTCTTCTATGCGGTTCCCGCGAACGACAACGACGCGCGTCTCTTCTGAATGAGACGCATCGATAAGCATTTTCTCTGCCATCTAAGCTGTGCTCCTCGGCGCGCCAGCGGAACGGGAGACAGACCTGCTTCCTTAGGAAGACTGCCAAACACGTCGGAAGGTGCGCCGGATATGAAAGTTCCTGTTTGGCGCAGGCGATGGTGCAGCAGCCAGACGACAGCCGGAACATGTGTGTCCCGGGGCCGCGCTACTTCTGACCGATACTGCTGAGTCAACATCAATGACCAAACAAGAATGCCAATGTCTAAGGTCTCATGAAGACCCGATGAATGCGCCCGCTTGCGGGCGTCGGTGAAAAATCACCATCAAGAACTCCGGCCACCGCCGGAAATTTGCGATCCAGTGTACGGGGAGGAAATGCAGCGACGGCGGATGAACATCTTGCGACCGCGGAAATGCGATAAGTTAACCGGTCAATCCGGTTCGACCGCACCCTGGCGCCAAGCTTTGGAGAAGCTCCGGCTGCCCGGTCGACTGTTCTATCCCGTCAACACTTTCTCCTTGTGACGCTTTTATGTTTTCTATGTCACATTGGCAAGGGAAAAGCCCGTGCCGCCACAATAATGATCGATTCGCTTGTCCACGTGGAGTAGGTCGATAAACGGTAAATCGATTGTCCCCGCTGCCCGGGGAAGATGATCATTGTCAAGCATTGGTTAACCATAAGGGTTCATTGATCAACCTGTACGTACAGCAGCCGTGCGTCGGCTGCTGTTTGGTTTTCTGAGAAAGTGGTGGAGAGCCCGAGGTGAGGCCTTTGGCGGTTTGTATGCGTGGTTCGCTGTTGTCTTTGATATCGCCCGCGGGCCGGCTTCTGCTCGGAGCGTCGCTGCTAGCCGGCGGTCTTCTTTGGAACGTGCCGGCGGCAGGGGCCGTCGAGCCGGGTCCTTTGCTCGCCTTTGCGGCACGGATCGCAGGTGACGATGCACGCACGCGCGTCGTCGTCGAGTTCGATCGCAAACCGGAATTCTCCCTGCATTATGTCGCCGATCCCGTTCGTGTCGTGGTCGACCTGCCGGAAACGGCCTTCGGCCTGAAGGCGGACAGCCTTGAACCGCGCGGCCTGTTCGATGCGATCCGCTACGGCGGCATGGGCGCGGGCAGCTCCCGCATCGTTCTTTCGGCAAAAGGCCCGGTCGCGGTCACCCATGCGGAAGTTGTCGCGGAAGAGGGGGGCAAGGGCTACCGCCTCGTGCTCGATGCCGAGCGCGTCGACCAGGCGCGCTTCGATGCGCTTCTCGGTGAACAGCAATGGACCGGATCGGTTGCCGCCACCAAGACCGACAGGCCGGTTGCCGTCGCCCCCACGAGGGAAGGCGGGCCGTTCATCATCGCGATTGATGCGGGCCATGGCGGCATCGATACCGGCGCGCTCGCCGGCGAAACGAAGACGGAAGAAAAGCACGTTACGCTCGCCTTCGCGAAGGATCTCGTCGAGGCCCTGAACAAGGGCGCCGGGATCGAGGCTTTTCTCACCCGCGACAAGGACGTCTTCCTCTCGCTTCCCCAGCGCGTGCAGATCGCCCGCAACAAGGGCGCCCATCTCTTCATTTCGCTTCATGCGGACGCTCTGCGCCAGAAGGACATCCGCGGCGCGACGGTCTATACCATCTCCGACAAGGCCTCCGACCATCTGGCCGCAAGCCTTGCCGCGCGCGAAAACTTGTCCGACGAAATCGCCGGCGTGCCGCTTCAGAGCGAGCCGGCGGAAGTGGCCGACATCCTGATCGATCTGACGCGCCGCGAAACGCAGGCCTTCTCCGTCAACATGGCGCGCGCCGTCGTTTCGTCATTCGAGGGCCAGATCAATCTCATCAACAATCCGCACCGTTTCGCCGGCTTCCGCGTGCTGCAAGCGCCGGACGTACCCTCGATCCTGCTTGAACTGGGCTTCCTGTCGAACAAGGAGGACGAAAAGCTGCTGCTCGACCCGGAATGGCGCAAGAAGGTTTCCGAGCGTCTCGCGGTCGCCGTGCAGCGCTACCGCGAGCAGGCCGTCGCCAGCGGCGGCTGACGTTTGAAGGCAGGTCCGGGAACGAAGTGATTTGTGTCGCCCCGGTAACAGCGCTATGCTTTTCAACGGGATGCGCACGGGATTATCGCATAACAGCCCTATTTTACGCACAATCCGGGACCTAACCGGAATTGCGCCCGGATTTGTTGAGAAACGAGTTGAAGCCCGGAGTTCCCCGCCATATGAGGAGCCGGGTTGGCGGGACGCTGCGACGCCAGACGATTTCGCGTGAAAGAGTTTGGTCGGGCCGCTGCCATAAAAGCCGGCAGGACAGAGCATGGACTGTCAGTCGGGCGGTTCGGCAATTGGACGATAATTAAGGTACCGGTATCTGACTGATGATCAGGCTGATTGGATATTTTTTCGGGATTGGCGCGTTTCTGCTGCTGGGTGTGGCCGGAGCCGTGGCGCTCTATCTTGGTGTCGTCACCAAGGACCTGCCGGACTACGAGGTGCTGGCGAAATATTCGCCACCGGTGACCACGCGCTTCCACGCCGGCAACGGCGCGCTGATGGCGGAATACGCCCGCGAACGGCGCCTCTATCTGCCGATCCAGGCCATCCCGGATCGCGTCAAGGCAGCCTTCATCTCGGCGGAAGACAAGAATTTCTATCAGCATCCGGGCGTTGACATCACCGGTCTCGCGCGCGCCATCGCGGTAAACCTGCAGAACTTCGGCTCCGGCCGCCGTCCGGTCGGTGCCTCGACGATCACACAGCAGGTGGCCAAGAACTTCCTGCTTTCGTCCGACCAGACGATCGACCGCAAGGTCAAGGAAGCGATCCTGTCCTTCCGTATCGAGCAGGCCTACAGCAAGGACCGCATTCTCGAGCTCTATCTCAACGAGATCTTCTTCGGTCTGAACTCTTACGGCATCGCCGGCGCCGCGCTGACCTATTTCGATAAGTCGGTGACCGAACTGACCATTGCCGAGACTGCCTATCTTGCAGCGCTTCCGAAAGGCCCGGCCAATTACCATCCGTTCCGCAAGACCGCGGCAGCGCTCGAGCGTCGCGACTGGGTGATCGATCGCATGGTCGAAAACGGCTATGTCACCAAGGCCGATGGCGAAGAGGCCAAGAAGCAGCCGCTCGGCGTCAATCCGCGCCGCGGCGGCGCCCATCTCTTTGCATCCGACTTCTTCGCCGAAGAAGTCCGTCGTCAGATCATCCAGAAGTACGGCGACAACGCGCTTTATGAAGGCGGCCTGTCGGTCCGCACGTCGCTTGACCCGCGTCTCCAGACCGCGGCACGCAAGGCTCTTCAGACCGGCCTCTTGACCTATGACGAGCGTCGCGGCTTCCACGGCCCAGTCAAGTCGATCGAGATCGGCGGCGACTGGGGCGAGCCGCTCGGCGCGGTCGTCGCCTTCAGCGACGTGCCCGAATGGAAGCTCGCCGTCGTACTTTCCGTCGATGGCCAGGGCGCCGAGATCGGCATCCAGCCGGAGAAGGAAGCTTCGGGCAAGATCGTCGCCGAGCGTGTCACCGGACACATCTCCGCCAAGAACATGCAGTGGGCCTATCGCTCCGCTAGCGGCGACCGCAAGTCGGCGAAATCGCCTGAAGGCGTCTTCGGCGCCGGCGACGTGATCTATGTCGAGCCGCTCGCCGAAAAGGGCGAATACCGTCTGCGCCAGCCGCCGAAGGTGCAAGGTGGCCTTGTCGCCATGGACCCGCAGACCGGCCGCGTGCTGGCGATGGTCGGCGGCTTCTCCTATGGCCAGTCCGAATTCAACCGCGCGACCCAGGCGATGCGCCAGCCGGGCTCGTCGTTCAAGCCCTTCGTCTACGCAGCCGCACTCGACAACGGTTATACCCCGGCGTCGGTTATCCTCGACGCGCCGATCGAGATTGTCGCCGGCGGCCAGGTCTGGCGTCCGGAAAACTACGGCGGCGGCTCCGCCGGCCCGTCGACGCTGCGCCTCGGCATCGAGAAGTCGCGTAACCTGATGACCGTTCGCCTCGCCAACGACATGGGCATGAACCTTGTTGCCGAATATGCCGAGCGCTTCGGCATCTACGACAAGATGCCGCCGCTCCTCGCTATGTCGCTGGGTTCGGGTGAAACCACCGTCCTGCGCATGGTTTCGGCCTATTCGGTTCTCGCCAATGGCGGCAAGCAGATCAAGCCGTCGTTGATCGACCGCATTCAGGACCGCTACGGCAAGACGATTTTCCGTCACGAGGACCGTACCTGCGACAACTGCAACGCCGGCGATTGGCAGAACCAGGAAGAGCCTGTTCTGACCGACAACCGCGAGCAGGTGCTCGACCCGATGACCTCCTACCAGATCACGTCGATGATGGAGGGCGTGGTGCTGCGTGGCACGGCCGCCGGCAAGATCAAGCTCGATCGTCCGGTTGCCGGCAAGACCGGTACCACCAATGACGAAAAGGATGCCTGGTTCGTCGGCTATACGCCCGATATGGTCGCCGGCCTCTATCTCGGCTTCGACAACCCGGCCCCGCTTGGCCGCGGCGCGACCGGTGGTAGCCTCGCCGTGCCGATCTTCAACGACTTCATGACCGAAGCGGTGAAGGGCACGCGCCCGAGCAAGTTCGTCGTGCCCGAGGGCATGAGCATGGTCGCCGTCAACCGCAAGACCGGCATGGCCGCCCAAGAGGGCGAGCCGGACACGATCATCGAGGCCTTCAAGCCCGGCACCGGTCCGGCCGACACCTTCTCGGTCATCGGCGGTCTCGACCAGTACGTGCCGCCGGAAGAGATCCTCAAGAATTCGCCACAGGCGAACCAGGCAGTGACCTCCGGTTCCAACGGCCTGTTCTAGTCCTTATACCCGTCACGCGATGCCCGCCGCCTTTACATCAGCGGCGGGCATCGCTATTTGACGCTCACTTTCCTATCGGTTCACAAGAAGCAGGATCATGCGCAGCGAAATCGAGAATATTGTCGACGAAATCAAGCAGGCCATAAGCCTGCTGAGGAGGCATCTTTGACTGGGATCAGGCGGTAAGACGACTGGACTGGTTGAACAACAAGGCGGAAGATCCGACCCTGTGGAACGATGCTGCGGAAGCGCAGAAGCTGATGCGCGAGCGTCAGCAACTCGACGACGGCATCAATGGCCTTCGTCGTTTCGAGCAGCAGCTCAACGACAACATCGAACTCATCGAGCTCGGTGAGGAAGAGGGCGACGCAGCGATCATCGCCGATGCCGAACAGGCGCTGCGCGAACTTCAGGCTGAAGCGGCCAAGAAGCAAGTCGAGGCCATGCTCTCGGGCGAGGCCGACCAGAACGACACCTATCTCGAAGTGCATTCGGGTGCCGGCGGCACCGAGAGCCAGGACTGGGCCAACATGCTTCTGCGCATGTATACCCGCTGGTCCGAGCGCCAGGGATACAAGGTCGAGCTGATGGAAATCCAGGACGGCGAAGAAGCTGGCATCAAGTCCGCGACGTTGCTCGTCAAGGGCCACAATGCCTATGGCTGGCTGAAGACCGAATCGGGCGTACACCGCCTCGTTCGTATTTCGCCCTATGACAGCAATGCCCGCCGTCACACCTCGTTCTCCTCGATCTGGGTTTACCCGGTCGTCGACGATTCGATCCAGATCGACATCAACGAGAGCGACTGCCGCATCGACACCTACCGTTCGTCGGGCGCCGGCGGCCAGCACGTCAACACCACCGACTCGGCCGTGCGCATCACGCACATCCCGTCGGGCATCGTCGTGCAGTGCCAGCAGGAGCGCTCGCAGCACAAGAACCGGGCGAAGGCCTGGGACATGCTGCGCGCCCGTCTCTACGAAGCGGAACTGAAGAAGCGGGAAGATGCCGCAAACGCCGAAGCCGCGTCGAAGACCGACATCGGCTGGGGCCACCAGATCCGCTCCTACGTCCTGCAGCCTTACCAGCTGGTCAAGGACCTGCGCACCGGCGTCGAAAGCACGGCACCGGGCGACGTTCTCGATGGTGAACTCAACGAGTTCATGGAAGCAGCGCTTGCACACCGCGTCGCCGGTGGCGCGGATGCCGTCGTGGATGATTTGAACTAGGGCTGACAGCGGTCTGCCGAACTGAAATTGAAGAGGGCCGGATGTTCGCATCCGGCCCTTTCTTTTGCTCAGTTGGAAGCGCGCTCGATCTTGATGTCGCCGAGATCATCGATGAGCACGGTCCAGCTCTCAGGTTCTCTCACCGACGGGTCGGTCTTCAGATAGACGGTCGCAAACATGCCGGGCTGCGCGGTGACGCCGGTCGATGTCTCCGGACGGATGTCGGTGACATAGGCCTTGAGTGCGGAGAATTCTTCGAGTTCCGCCGACGATATCACCACGGGGCCGGCCGAGGTCGCTTCCACCTGCTGCAGATGGACTTGGGCGGTTCCGTCCGCCTGGCGCAGCGCGATCAGCTTGTAGTAGCCGCGCCGGGCGTCGCCCGGCTTCTCGGCGGCGGCGTTCGGGTCGAGTGACGACAGCGGCTCTCCGCTTTCCTCCCAGTAGCCAGTGCTGGTCACGAAGGTCGCCTCAGGCGGAACGATGTTGGCATCCTGAGCCTTGGCGCCGGTGCTGCTAAAAAACAGGAACAGCGCGAGGAGGGCGGATCTGTGCATTGGGTCGTCGTCCTTAAGGCGGCGGCTCGGTTGCCGTTTGCTGCGGGCGTCGGAGACCTGGCCGGCAGGATGATACCATAGGTCGCGCGGAGAACGTGCGCTCAGTTCGAAAATTGCTCGGCCAGGATGCGGTCCGACCAGGAATGATCGGGATCCGAAAGGATACGCGCCGTCATGTTTTCCGATTCGGCGATCTTCACCCTGACCACCGACTTTACTTCCTGATGGTCCGCCACGGCGTTCACCGGCCGCTTGTCGGCCTCGAGTATTTCGATCTCGACCGTGACATGGTTCGGCAGGAGCGCACCACGCCAGCGGCGCGGGCGAAAGGCGCTGACCGGGGTCATCGCCAGGAGCGGGGCCTCGAGCGGCAGGATCGGTCCGTGGGCGGAGAGATTGTAGGCGGTGGAGCCGGCAGGGGTGGCGACCAGCAGCCCGTCGCAGGTCAACTCCTCCAGCCGTGTCTTGCCGTCGATCAGCACGCGAAGCTTTGCTGCCTGGTAGGATTGGCGGAAGAGGTAGACCTCGTTGATCGCAAGTGCCGTGAAGCTCTCGCCATAGACGTCGGTCGTCTGCATCTCCAGCGGATGAAAAGCGTTCTCGACCGCCTGGCAGATCCGGTCCGTCAGGTTCTCGGTGCTGTAGCGGTTCATCAGGAACCCGACCGAGCCACGGTTCATGCCATAGACCAGCTTGCCGCTATTCATTGTCTGGTGCAGCGTCTGCAGCATGAAGCCGTCGCCGCCAAGCGCGACGATCACATCGGCCTTCGACGGATCATGGTCGCCATAGATCGCCTTGAGATCAGCCGCAGCCTTTTGTGCCTCTTCCGCGGACGAGGCGAGAAAGGCGAAGGAAGTGAACGTTCGGGCCATGAAATTCTAGTCCGCTCGATATGTTATGCGCCGCCAGCGGCAATCTTTCTCCATTGTTTCTGGCATGGCCCGGAACCGAACGCATCTGAAAAATTGGGAGAATTCGCAATTTTGCTTTACACCACATGAGATTATGGTAACTCCCACCAAAGCAAGTGCCCTTATAGCTCAGTTGGTAGAGCGGCTGATTTGTAATCAGTAGGTCGGGAGTTCGAGTCTCTCTGGGGGCACCACTTCATTTCTTCCCCATCGTTTTTCCGATTTTTTGGCGGCTACCGTGCCGGAATCTGATTGTTCGGGGCGTTGCTGCGGATACACCGTCGACGCAAAGCGAGCCGTCAGTCACGCATCGCAAAGATGGCCATGAACACAGGCGTGCCGATCACAACGCCGACAATCGAAAACAGCGGTCCATAGATCAGCGCGCTCAGCGGTATGCCGGCGACGCATGCCGCAATGCCATCCTCCAGGCAGTTGTACGGCCCGCCCTCGAGTATGTCGTAGACCGGCAAGAACAGCCCGGCGACGATCAGGCTGACAAGGAATGCCAGGACGGCGGAGACGAGCAGTCTTCCAAGAGTTCTCATACTCCTGAACTATAGGGAATCAGTGGTTTCGGCCACCGCCGATTGTTCCTCCCGTTTTTGATAAGCGGCAGACGAGCATTCCTCGGCTGGCTCTCTTGGAAAGGTCCTGATCATCGAACACGTTCTTTCAGCAGCGACCAAAGCCAGCTTCGCCAAACCCGCAGCGCTGGCGCCGATCGGATGGGCGTGCGTTCTGCTGTGCGGTGTCATCGTTTGGAGCCCTGCCAACGCGCAGGAGGGATCCGAATGGGCGGAGATGAGTTCCGGCGCGACGCAAGTTTCCGGCTTGGGGTCAGTCCGGTACTCCGTGGGATACAGCAACATCGGCTATGACCACTTTCGCTCGGAGATCGTGGTGGAGTGGCATGACGGCGCTAAGCGGACGCAGACGATCTACGAAGGCATCTATGACAAGCCGCCTGCAAAGGTCTGGGGTGTTCAAGGCCATCTTTGCGTTTCGATGCAAGCTTGCGCCCGGCATGAGGACGCCTGCACGGCGCAGGTGATCGCCTACCGGTACGACGCCGGCGCCAGATCCTTTGCCGAGCTTGAAAACGGCGAGCAGTGCAGCCGATGACATGCGGCACCGACTTCAAGCGAATCTCCGTGACAGTTCAGTTTCGGCTCATGGATTACGGAGGAGAATATGCCGGTGATCGGCTTGGGTATCGGAGCGGTCTTCGTTCCGGTTTCTGATATCGAGCTGGCGAAGGCGTGGTATGCGCGCCTGCTTCAGGTCGAGCCGCCCGAGACCACGCATGGCCATCTCGCCGTGTTTCCAAGGAGTGGCGGCGCGCGGCTCGTTCTCGATGCCCGAATCTTCGTGCCGGGCGAGCGACGGGATGCGCCGCTTTTTCACTTCGACACGGAAGACGTGGCGGCCGCAGCCAGCCATGCACAGGCCCTCGGCGTCGAGATCGTGACGCCGGTGCAGTCCGAGCAATGGTTCACGATCCGCGATCCCGACGGCAATGTGCTGATGATCTGCCGGTGCTGATCGGCAAGCCGCACTGCTGCGGCATCAGATGTCGAAGGACGGCCCCATGCGCACCGGAACCTCGCGGCATTTCTGCAGGGCGTTGAGCAGGTTCTCGGCGAGATAGTCGATCAACGCCCTTGTCGCCGGCAACATGCCCTGGCGGGACGGGAAGACGAGGTGCACGACGACGTCGTTCGACGTCCATTCCGGCAGCACCGGCGCAAGCACGCCGGCGCGGAAGGCGCGCTCGCAGATATGGTCGGGCAAGAGGGCGACCCCCATACCTTCGATCGCGGCGCGTTCGAGAATCAGGAAGTCGCTGCAGCCGATGATCGGGCGGTGGGTGATTTCCGTCGTGTTGCCGTCGATCGAAACCAGCCGCCAGACGTCGGTCGGGTGCTGTTCGTTCATCGACAGCGTCGCCTGCTGGCTGAGGTTCTCGATCGTGATCTCGCCCGAGCGGGCAAGGAAGGTGGGGCTGGCGGCAAGCCGCTCGCGCACCTCGCCGAACTTGCGGATGATCAGCTGGTTGTCCGTATCGAGCTGGCCGCGGGCGCGCAGCGCCACGTCGACCCGCTCCTCGATCAGGTCGATGCGACGGTTGGTGGCTGTAATCAGCAGCCGGACGCCGGGGTAGCGGCGGTGAAACGCTGGCAGGATATCGGCAAGCATCGGGGTGAAGCCGAGCGGGCAGGCGAGGCGGACCGTGCCCGAAGGTTCGGCGCGCACGGCGGCGATCTCCGCTTCGGCGGCAGCCACCCCGTCGAGAAGGCTCTGGCAATGCTCGTAGAACACCCGGCCGATGTCGGTGACACGCAGCTTGCGGGTCGAGCGCTCAAGCAGCCGCACACCGAGCTGCTCCTCCAGTCGAGCCACGTGTTTGCTGAGCTTGGATTTGGGTATATTGAGGTCCCGTGCCGCAGCACTGAAGCCGTTGTTTCGCACGACGGCGGCAAAAAGCCCGAGGTCGTTCAGATCCTGCATTGTCCTGTCTCCGAAGTGCGGATGATGCATATGATTGTTTCCGTCTGGAAACAGTATGTCAAATATCCGCTGGCTTATCGGGTCATTGTTTTCCCCTCATATGTGGATCACCGCAACGTAAACACAAAGGTGTTCCCATGAACGTTCTTCATATCGACTCCGGTATCCTTGGCGACCACTCGGTTTCCCGCCGTCTGACGGCCGCCCTTGCCGCCCAGGTCAAGGCTGATCGCCCGGATGCCCAGGTGACCTACCGCGATCTCGCTGGCAGCTCGCTGCCGCATCTGACCGGCGCCCAGATCATGGCTCCGGCCGACCTCGAAGGCGTCGACGCCGGCCTTGCTGCGGACGTCAAGCTCGGCCGCGACATGCTGGAAGAATTCCTGGCCGCCGACACCGTCATCATCGGCGCGCCTATGTACAACTTCGGCATTCCGAGCCAGCTGAAGGTCTGGATCGACCGCATCGCCGTCTCCGGCAAGACCTTCCGCTACACTGAGAACGGTCCGGAAGGCCTCGCCAAGGGCAAGAAGGTCATCGTCGCCTCCACCCGTGGCGGCCATTACTCCGCCGGCCCGGCGGCCGTCATGGATCACCAGGAATCCTACCTGAAGACGGTCTTCGGCTTCCTTGGCATTACCGATGTCGAGTTCGTTCGCGCCGAAGGCCTGAACCTCAGCGCCGACTCCAAGCAGTTTGCGATCGCCGAGGCTGAAAAGACCATCTCCGAAGGCAACGTGCTTCGCCTGGCGAGCTAAGAACCAAGTTCAGCGGATCACCGAGGTGATCCGGTGGGAGGGGCGTATGCCCCGCGTGCGGACGGTGCCGGTTGCGCAAGCAGCCGGCATTGTCCGTTTTCGAATATCGATATCTGCTTTATAATGCCCTCATGATGGACGGGCGGACGGTCCTTTGGAGCATGACCGCTGCGGTGGCCTTCTTGTTCGCCGCCGAAGCCACGATGGCTGCGCCGCCGGATCATGGCTGCACCTGCCGCAACCGAGACGGCTCCAAATACGAGCTAGGGCAGGTCGCCTGCCTGCGCGTCGATGGCAGCGCCTATCTCGCGCGCTGCGAGATGAACCTCAACGTCACCACCTGGAAGAAATTGCGTGAAGGCTGCCCGACGGCCGGCATGAGCACGCCCAGTCGCCTTGCGCTGCAATCCGTCGGTTTGTGACGGGTCGGCGCGGCTTGCCGTCCTCTTTCCTGCTCTTTCGAAATCGCACGGCATCACGCTCCGCAATCCTACCGGTGCGAAGATATCCACAGGCGCTATTTCACGTTAAAGCCACGGCTTTGGAGCCGTTGCGGATGATGTGGCCGCCGGCGCCGTAACGCCGAGGCGGCCAGGAGCGTCCGGCGATGTCAGCGCTTCAGATACTGGCGTGCCGCATACATGGCGATCGCCGCTGCGTTAGATACGTTCAGCGACTTGATCGCGCCGGGCATGTCGAGCCGGGCAAGGTCGTTGACGATCGAGCGGGTCTTCTGCCGGAGCCCCTTGCCCTCGGAGCCGAGAACGAGCGCGATCTTCTCGCCGCTGAACGTTCCTTCCAGCGGCTGCGGTCCTTCCGAATCAAGGCCGATCGTCTGGAAGCCCAGTCGATGCAGTTCCTCGATGGCATCACCAAGGTTGGTGATCTGGATATAGGGGATCATTTCCAGCGCACCGGAGGCGGATTTGGCGAGCACGCCCGATTCGGTCGGGCTGTGGCGCATGGTGGTGATCAGCGCGCCGGCATCGAAAGCCACGGCCGAGCGCATGACGGCGCCGACATTGTGCGGATCGGTTACCTGGTCGAGCACGAGGATCAGCGGGCAGTCGCGTAGCGCCTCGAGCCGGCGATGCGGCAGCGGACGCGTTTCGAGCATCACGCCCTGGTGGATCGCGTCGGGACCGAGAATCTTGTCGAGATCCTGTGGCGTCACCGTTTCGACCGGGAAGGGCAGGGCCGAAAGCTCCCCGAGTTCCAGCCTTGCGGCGGCGTTCTGGGTCACGCTGAGGCCAATGATCTGGCGCGCCGGATTGTCCAGCGCGGCGCGAACCGTGTGCAGGCCGTAAAGCAGCACTTGCTCTGGGGCGAGCTGCGGCGCTTTCCAGTCGGCCGGCGCCTTGCGGCGCCAGTCCTCTTTCGGGGTTGGAATTTCGCCACGCTCGCGCTTGGCATCGCGGTGCGCGCGCCTGAGGTTTGCGTAATGGGTGTCCTTGGCGCTCTTGTCGCCGGTGCGATCTTTGCTCATTGGCGTCTTATAGAGGGCTTGCCTGTCCGGCGAAATGGTTTTCCGCGCTGGGGGTAATTTTGCGGCTGTGGAGAAAATCGGATTTTTTGCACCGAGCCGTGTTGACAGGACGAAACGAGGCAGTCATATACCCGGCCACAGATCGAGAGCGGCACCGACAAGTCGCTGGTTGTCTCACGATCTCAAATGCTTGGTCGAAAGATCCCGACAGAATAATGGAGGGATGCCCGAGTGGTTAAAGGGGACGGACTGTAAATCCGTTGGCTCAGCCTACGTTGGTTCAAATCCAACTCCCTCCACCATTCTGCTTCTGGATCGAAGGCCCGCGGGTATAGCTCAATGGTAGAGCAGCAGCCTTCCAAGCTGAATACGCGGGTTCGATTCCCGCTACCCGCTCCAATAGCGGTGTCCTCCTTCCTTTCAGATTAATGTAGCGAATAAACATTCGCCGCTAAGCGCTTGAATGTTCTGCAACCGCAGCGATTCGCGGCGCGATGATGCCCAATCTTGTACCGGCGTTGCGCGCTTCTTATATATCGCCAGGAAGAGGCCGTCGGCGGCCGGTCCGGGCGCGCGCAATTAAGTCTTGCGCAAATCCCCTGAAACCCTTAAACGGCTCCACAAACCGGCCCTGCCGGCTGATCATTATTCATACTTGACCACAGGAAACGTACCCATGGCAAAGAGCAAATTTGAGCGCAACAAGCCGCACGTTAACATTGGCACGATTGGCCACGTTGACCATGGCAAGACGTCGCTGACCGCAGCGAT